>JAGDAU010000117.1 GCA_017959365.1 Prevotella sp. | reverse complement strand
GAGCTGCTGGATGTCTATGGCAACGGAGATACGGGAATACAGATGAAGGCGGGTGGCAATAACCTCATACTAAACTGCGACAGCCACGACAACTTCGACTATATGCTTGCCAATGACTTCGGTGGAAACGCCGACGGCTTCGCTGACAAGCAGTATGAGGGTGGCGGCAACATCTACCGCGGTTGCAGGGCTTGGAACAACAGTGATGACGGATGGGACTTCTACCAGAGGGTGAACCAACCCGGTACGGTGACAGTGCTGGAGAACTGCATTTGCTACAAAAACGGCCCCAAGGAATATGACATGCGCGACCATCCACGCTATGAGGTTGACAAGAGCTGGTTTGACCAGTTTCAGACCCCTCAGCAGGTGGAGATGCGTAAAGGCAATGTAGAGACAGTATCGCTGGAGCATTACTTTAACAACGGCAATGCCAACGGATTTAAGCTGGGCGGAGGATATACCAACTGTGCGACAAGACTGGTGGGGTGCCTTGCCGTGGGTAACGGAGCCAAAGGCTTTGACCAGAACAATAACGACGGAAAGATGGAGGTCTATAACGGGTCGGCATGGAATAACGGCAGCGACTATAACTTCAGTTCGTCAGGTGTAGGCAGTCTGACTATCATCAACTGCCTCACCCCAGGCGGTGAGCATAAGTTCACCTGCAATGAGGTGACAGACCAGAACAACTCCTGGAACATAGCGGGCATCACATGCACCACTGCGGACTTCGTCTCTATGGACGATGAGCTGATACTGACACCACGTCAGGAAGACGGAAGCCTTACGGAAACCCCGTTTATGAGACTGGTGTCTGGCAGCGACATGATAGACGCCGGCATTGTGCTTGACATAGCCTATCCATATTCCGGCACACGCCCGGACTTAGGATGCTATGAGTATGGTGAGGTGATCTATCCGCCGACGCTGACCTGCACGAGCAACAATGCCACTCAGACCGTCAGACAGGGGCAGGAGATAAGCGCCATAGTGATGGAGTGGAGTGGTAGCGCCACAGGAGCAGAGGTGACAGGTCTGCCAGAGGGTCTCAGCGTGTCATATCCAATAGGCGGCCACACAATGGTAATTAGCGGTAAACTGACAGAGGTGGGTACCTATACATTCACGGCAAAGACAAAGCAGGAAGAGGGTGTTGAGGGTATGTCGCTGATAGTGACCATCACTGTGAAGGAAGACAAGGGCGTCGAGGTGGCTTACGTCACCATTCCCGGCAGTGAGGCCGACAAGCCTGTGCTGGAGGCTCTGGGTGCGAAATATAACGTGGTGGAGATGAGTGCCTCCGTTTCTAATAACGACTATACATCATACGACCTTATCGTGATGAGCAGTGTGCCAAAGAGCAGTGAGGTAGGTATGGTGGCACTAAAGGGTGTTGACAAACCCGTGCTACTGTTGAAGCCATGGATGCTGAAGGCTGGAATATGGGACTGGGGCACAGCCGTCAACACGCAGGATGCTGCCATGAATATTGTTAAGCCCGAGCATCCGATATTCACCGGCATTGACGTGAGTAGCGGAGAGCTGACATTCTTCTCTGCGGTGACAAGTAATGCAGTGACCTATATCAGCCAGTGGAACAACGCATCCGAATATATTGAGATTGCCACACCGCTGACAGCTACAGGACAGAGTATCTTCGAACTGCCGGCAGGAGGCACATACAACGGTACCACGCTGACGCGTCCGCTGCTCTGCATAGGTCTGAGTGAGTACTCACTGGCAGATATCACCGCTGACGGACAGCAGGTCATTGTCAATGCCTGCGAGTATCTGCTTGGCAATATGGCAACCGGCATATCAGCCATCACAACAGGTGGTGCCTGTAGCGGAAAGACAGAAGTCTATGACCTCTATGGTCGCAGGTATGACAGCATGACCGGACTTCCAAAAGGAATATATATCATTAACGGAAAGAAAAAGATACTATTATGAAAAAGACATTTCTCCTGATGACGTTGATGCTCTTCGCCCTGATGGGCAGGGCGCAGAGTGTATCGGTATTTATAACAGACAATGACAGATATACCAACGTGAGAAACAGCCCTAACGGCAAAGTGGTAGCCAGAATAGACAACAATCTTGGCAGTGGGATGCTCGAACTTGAGAAGCCCGTGAACGGCTGGTGGCGCATAGAGGATGACTCATGGGAGATAGCTGAGGAGGCTAAGGAGGTGACACTGAGAGGCTCACGCACGGGCTACTGGATACACTATTCAGTAGTAGGTTTCGGAACCCGTAACTATGGCGGTCAGAAACTGACGCTGCGGGCTACACCCTCGGTAAAGGGTCGCGCAGTGTACTCTTTTACGAAAGAGTTAATATTACATCCACTTGAGGTGAAAGGGGAATGGATAAAGGTAAAGACCAACGACGGTCATATCGGCTGGATCCATGAAGAGTGGATATGTGACAACCCCCTGACCAACTGCTGCTGAGGGATATTCGCTTTCAACTTTCAACTCTCAACATTAAACAAAGGAGTTATTTGTGCTTTCGTCTGCCGGTCCAGATATTGAGACGGTTGACGAAAGCTTTGGTTATGGCGTTGACGTTCCCACGACGTATGTTATACCACAGCTCCTCCAAGGAGTACCTGACCTTTATCCACGGGTGGTTCCAGGCATTGGTGCGATAGACACTCTCCTTATAGTCAATATTCTCTATCACATATTTAGGATGGCGCAGAGGCCACTCCAACTCAAACCGCCTCATGGTAAACAGCCGGCGCAGACGGCGGGGCATGGTGTCGAGAGTATCGGTGTAGTGTACGTTGTCGCCCGCAAGAGGACCGAGGTTGTTGATCATGTTGCGTGTAGGGGTGATGGCAAGTCCGCTGTTCAGCATCATGGTAATCCAGAAAATGCTCTCGTAATAAGCCTTGCCAGAGGCACGGTGGTCGTAGGGCATTTTGGTAAGGCTGTCGCGTTTTTGTCTTGCTTTTGCCAATGCTGTTATCTGATGCCAGTTATATTTGTCATCTAAGACGGAGTAATGCTCATCCCATTGGTCTATCACCCTGCGCCACGATGCCCAGCCCCAGATGCTGAAGATAGATGTGAAGAAATAGTCATCAGGTACGTTGGGCGTTACCTCGTCGGCGTTGAATCCGGAGATAAGCGTGATGCGCTCATCATCCTCATATCTGTCAAGCATCTCCTTGCAGAAACGGATAAACGACACAGACGGGATACTGTCATCTTCAAAGACAACAACCTTGTCGCTGAGAGAGAATGCCCACTTCTGGGCGTTGAAGTTGGATGGGTCGCAACCGGAATTCTCTTCTCTGTAATTGCGTCTGACATCACACTCCCAGTCAATCTGCTCATCTGCCACAACTTGTCTGCATGCATCTATGCCAGGAATGTCACGCTCGCCTCGCGCTCCATCCTGATATAAATAAAGACGTGCAGGGCGTGCCTCCCTGATAGCGGCAAAAACCTTTTCCAATGCCTTGGGGCGGTTGAAAAACAGTATCAATACAGCGATGTCAACACTTGCCGGATGTTTCATGGGGATTTTTTCACAAAGGATAAATATGTTTCATAATCTATAGGCTTGTCTTTAAAATAGGGTAAACAGCACTAAATCAATAATGACATGGCAAAAGTAGTAATTAAATCTGATAAAATTCACTTTCTGGAGTTTTTTTTTCGAAAAACAGATAGAAATATTGTTTTTTTGTTTAAATTTGCAATTTAATAATAGGGAAAATTGATAAAGAGAAATGGGCATGATAAGGAGATACCCCGTAGGGGTGCAGGATTTTGAGAAGATACGTAAGGATGGATACCTTTATGTTGACAAGACGGCGTTGATATACCGTCTTGTTAATGAGGGGAGTTATTATTTTATCAACCGTCCCCGCAGGTTCGGTAAGTCGCTTTTTATAAGTACACTCGCTGCGTATTTTGAAGGTAAGAGAGAACTGTTTGATGGCCTTGCCATAGCAGACCTTGAGAAGGACTGGCCCAGCCATCCCGTTCTGCGTTTTGACTTCAGCACAGGTAAATATGAGAATGCAGAGATACTGCGGGAGGACATCGATTTTAAATTGAGCGAGTATGAGCGGCAGTATAATATTGAGAAAGTGTCTGAGGCATCAAATGTGAGGATGCAGAAACTGCTCAAGGAGATATACCGTCAGACCGGCAGGCAGATAGTAATCCTTATCGATGAGTATGACTCCGCGATGCTCTATAACGCCGCTAACCCTGAGATGCAAGCCACCGTGCGCGAGATGATGCGTAACCTCTTCGCACCCATCAAGGAGGCGGACCCTATGCTCCGTTTCGTGTTCTTCACCGGTATAACGAAGTTCTCGCAGATGAGTGTCTTCAGCGAGCTCAACAATCTCACCAACATCTCCATGCTTCCTCAGTATGATGCCCTGCTCGGTATAACTCAGGAGGAGATAGAGACTCAGATGCGCCCGGACATAGAGATGCTGGCTCAGCGCAGGGGCGAGACACCGGAGGAGACCTTAAGGACGTTGAAAGCCATGTATGACGGCTATCATTTCAGTTATGAGATGACCGATATATATAACCCTTTCAGCTTGCTCAAATGTCTCATGACCGGAGAGGTGGAGAGTTTCTGGTTTGCCAGTGCCACACCGACATTCCTCATACGCATTCTGAGGGAACTGGGCGGTGAGCTACCAGACATAGAGGGCGTTATAAGAAACACCACGGCTTTTGACACTCCTATAGATGGTAAGATAAAGGATCCGATACCTGTAATATTCCAGAGTGGATACCTGACGATAAAAGCGGCATACAAGATGCCTCCATACGGTCAGTACCGGTATATGCTCGGTTTCCCCAATCAGGAGGTTAGGACTGGTTTTGCGGACTCTTTGATTAATTACGTCAATAACGATAATAAGGAAAGTCTGGGTGCTATTACCAATGCCTACTGGGACTTCTATGATGATGACGACCTCACCGCTTTCATAGAGGCTCTTAGGACGTTCTTCGCCTCTTTTCCCTACGATATCAACAATCAGAATGAGAAACACTATCAGGCAGTGTTGTACACCCTGCTTGTCTCTTTCGGTGCAGATGTGAGGGCTGAACATCACACCAACAGGGGGCGCATTGACATTATACTGAGAATGCCCAAGAGCATCTATGTCATTGAACTCAAGTATGACCACCCGGCTCGGGAGGCGAGAGACCAGATACTGTCACGTGGTTACGCCGATGCCCTCAAGGATGATCCTCGTCCGGTACGTCTCGTAGGCATCTGTTTCAGCAGCAAGGAGAGAAATATTACAGAGTGGAAAATAGTAAATAGTAAATCGTAATTCTAATTCGCTTGTCAACGTTAAATATAGCAGATGGAGAAATTTTTCAATACAGCAGGTCCAAATAAATCAGATTTACATTATCAGATAGAGCCGTTGAGACGTTTTGACCTTGACGAGGTAATGATGAATACGTGATTAATAATAGCAGGCATTTTTTGAACTTCGATTATATATAGTCACTTATATGTTTTGGTAATGGAGAATTTGAAGGACAAGACAGCGAAAGGGCTATTCTGGGGCGCGCTCAGCAACGGAGGACAACAGGTACTGAACTTACTGTTTGGTATCTTTTTGGCTCGTATTCTGAGTACTGCCGACTATGGTATGGTGGGCATGCTGTCTATATTCTCTATGATAGCAGGTGCACTGCAGGATGGTGGCTT
>JAGDAU010000116.1 GCA_017959365.1 Prevotella sp. | reverse complement strand
CACACCGATGACTATCATGGGACTGGTGTTCTTCTTCAGTGGCCTTGGCTTTAAGATTTCTCTTGTACCCTTCCATTTCTGGACAGCCGACACCTATCAGGGTGCTCCGACCACCATTAACGGTTATCTGAGCGTTGTATCTAAGGGTGCGGCAGCCTTTACGCTGTGTGCTATTCTGATGAAGGTCTTTGCCCCTATGGTTGAGTATTGGGAGTATCTGCTATATATCGTCATTGTGCTGAGTATCACCATCGCCAACCTTTTTGCCATGCGTCAGAAGGAGTTGAAACGTTTCATGGCGTTCAGCTCTATATCCCAGGCAGGATACATCATGCTTGCCGTGGTTGGTAACAGCCAGTATGGCGTGGCAGCCCTCTCTTATTATGTACTCATCTATGTGGTGGCAAACATGAGTGTGTTTACTATCATCAGTGCCGTAGAGGAACATAATAACGGACGTACAGACATGGATGCTTACAATGGCCTTTACAGCACCAATCCTAAGTTGGCATTCCTTATGACCATAGCGCTCTTCTCTCTTGGCGGCATACCACCTTTCGCCGGAATGTTCAGCAAGTTCTTCGTCTTTATGGCTGCCGCCCGTCAGGGTAGTGCGCTGGCATACGCCGTTGTATTCATTGCCTTGGTCAACACTGTAGCCAGTTTGTACTATTATCTGCTTATCGTCAAGGCGATGTATATCAAGCAGACCGACAGCCCGCTGCCGACGTTCCGTAGCAGTCTTAACACCAAGGTGGCTCTTGCTGTCTGCACTGCAGGCATCATCCTTCTCGGTGTGTGCAGCTGCTGCTATCAGTGGATATTCGATGCTGTTTTGTAACATACAGACACAATAGAGTACCCGGTGCGTTTGGCACCGGGTATTCATATAAACATACATTAATAGTTTTTATCATGAGAAAAAAGATTTTATTTATAGCATTTTTATTATCGGCTGTATTCTTTGTTCAATGCAGGGCTAAAGAAGACAAGAGACATGAGACCGATGACAGCGTAAAAACTGAAATCGCAAAGGAAGCCACTGTTATTAAAGATACAACAAATGTGTCAGAGGATGGCGAACAACCAGACACACCACAGATAGCGCAGAGGGAGCCACATAAAGGGTTTGTTTATGTTAAAGACCTGATACCTGATTTGATAGAAGACTTACGCTATTTCACCACAAACAACTTCATGGGCGTCAAAGTGGATGGCTATGAGGCTAATGTCGCTATACTAACCAAGCAGGCGGCAGAGAAACTCAAGGAGGCAGCCGATGAACTCCGCAAAATGGGATATGTGATAAAGATATATGACGCCTACCGTCCACAGTGTGCTGTAGATCATTTTGTGCGTTGGGCAAAGACGAGTGACCAGCGTAACAAGAAGGACTATTATCCCACACTCGCCAAGAACAGCCTTTTCCCGACATATATAGCCAGGAAATCAGGACATTCCAAAGGAAGTACCATTGACATGACGATATGCCATAAGGAAACAGGTAAAGAGGTTGATATGGGTGAGCACTTCGACTATTTCGGTCCACCGTCACATCCGTCGTTTGTCGGGAAATACATTGGAGGAGGAGAGATAACACCTCAGCATAAGAAAAACCGCATGATGCTACGTGAGGTGATGGTTCGTCATGGCTTTAAACCATACGATAGTGAGTGGTGGCACTTCACACTTAGGAATGAGCCATATCCTACAACATTCTTTGAGTTTTATGTCAAATAATTTTTATTAGGTTGTAAGGTTATAAGGTTGTAAGGTTATAAGGGTTTAGGTTATAAGGTTATAAGTATGAGGAGATATCTGTTGGTATTGATATTGTCGTTTCTTACCATTATGGTTTCGGCACAGGAGAACAGGCAGGCCTGGGAACGATACTACGGTGAGTTGAGCATGGTGGAGGACATGGACCAGGAGTCATGGCAGAACGTGTATGACATCCTGTCGGATATGGCTGCACATCCCATCAATATCAATGCCGCCACACGCGAAGACTTGGAACAGATACCATTTCTCACAGAGAAACAGGTGGAGGACATTAACGAATACCTCTATACCAATGGTGAGATGAAGAGTATTGGTGAACTGGCAATGATCCCCTCATTAGACTATTATCAGCGGAAATTATTAGAGTGTATTATCGTGGTCGGTGAGTCGGGTAAAACCAAACCGCTGAACATGGATAATATTGCCAAATACGGACAGCATGACATCACAGCGGACATGCGTATCCCCACCTACACACGCAGAGGAGACAAAAGTGGTTATGAGGGTGGAAGGTTGCGTCATACCTTGAGGTATGATTTTCGTTACGGCAACAGGATACGCTTCGGTTTCGTCGGATCTCAGGATGCAGGAGAGCCGTTCTTTAAGGACAAAAACAAATTAGGCTACGACCATTACTCCTGGTATTTCAACCTCAACAATATAGGTCGTCTGAAAAGTCTTGTCATTGGACAGTATCGCCTTTCTATTGGTATGGGACTGGTTATAAACACCGATCTCAGATATGGAAAAATAGCCTCACTCTCTACCATGGGACGCACATCAGAATCCATACGTCCAAACATGTCAAGATATGAGGGGTCGTACCTGCAGGGAGCAGCTGCCAAGATTAATATAGCCAAAGGACTCGACGTTACCGCTTTTGCCTCATTGCGCAAGATGGATGGTGTGAGACTCTCCAATGACACCATATCATCTGTCAATACCACCGGTTACCATCGCACCAGAACTGAACTGGAGCGAAAGCAGAATACCACCTCGTCGCTTGTGGGAGGTAACGTGACATACGTCAACAGCGGGTTTCGTATCGGACTGACAGGTGTGTATAATCATCTGAGCAAAGTTATTCTACCAAATCCGGCATTAAAGTACCAACGCTATTACCCTCAAGGTGACAGTTTCTGGAACGTGGGCATTGACTATGGCTACAGTAATGGATGGATGACCCTACGCGGTGAGACAGCCACCGGAGACAGTCATGCCCTGGCAACCATCAACAGCCTTGCGATTAATCCAGGCGGACATGTTGAGATAATGGCTATCCAACGGTTTTATTCATATAAGTATGCCAATATGTACGCCAACAGCTTCTCCGATGGTGGAAGGACGCAAAATGAGAGCGGAATATATCTTGGCATGACCTGGAAACCAGACTATAATACACGGCTGTCGATCTATACTGACTATGCCTATTTCCCGTGGTAGAAGTCAAATGTCCGCAAGGAGTCACACTCTTGGGATAATATGGTGCAGGCAGAGACAAAGCGCGGGCCATGGCACCTGTCTGCCCGTTATCGCCTGCGTCTGAGGCAGCGTAACAATGAGGCAGACGAGTTGACAGACCGCACCGAACATCGTGGGCGTCTTTCTGTGGGGTATGAGAAGAAAACATGGCAGACCACCACGACTGCGGAACTCGCACATACCGATTTTGAGCAGAAAAGTACCGGGTGGATGATCAGTCAGAACGCTTCTGCGACGTTGCGCAACCTTACACTCTATGCTACCGTTGGCTATTTCGATGCCGATGACAGTAGTAGTCAGTTATATGCCTACGAGCGTGGAATACTCTACTCTTTCTCTTTCCCGGCGTTTTATGACCGTGGCATCCGCTATGCCATCGGAGCACAATGGGACATTACCCGTCATCTGATGCTGACAATGAAAGTGGGCACCACAGATTATTTCAACCGCTCGACAATAGGTACCGGATATGAGACCATTGACGCCTCATCAAAGACAGACATAGAGGTACAGGCAAGGATAAAGTTGTAAAAAGACTTAAAAGGTTTGGTTTATTGCAATAAAAACAGTAATTTTGCTTTCTAATATAAAGACTGTTTTTATGCGAATGAGATATTTTGTTTTTTTTCTTTTTTTGACATGTGCCGTTTCTGTTATGGCACAGGATTATCCGTATTGTAAT
>JAGDAU010000115.1 GCA_017959365.1 Prevotella sp. | reverse complement strand
TAATATATAACGATAATCTGACAAGTGGACAGTTGCGTGAGATTATTGCAGCACGATTTGCCAATCCGCTCGTCAGGTCATGGTTTGACCCTAATGTAAAAGTGTTTAATGAATGTGCCATAATAGAAAAAGACCCCGCCACCGGAAGCGTAACAGAACACAGGCCAGACCGAGTAATAATACACGAGGGGAAGATAACAGTAATAGACTATAAATTCGGTAACGAGAATGACAAATACAAAGAACAGGTGAAATGCTATATGCGGCTGCTTAACGATATGCACTATGAGAATATAGAGGGCTACCTGTGGTATGTAATGAGAGATAAAATAATTAACGTTAACGGGAACAGGGAAGAAAACGGGAACGTTAACGGGAACGGTAACTAAAAACTCACACAAATGACTTTCCTTAAATACGTAGCAGAAGATCTGTATAACAGATACGGCAACGACATGAGTAATATTGTTGTGATATTTCCTAACCGTCGTGCCTCATTATTCCTGAATAAAGAGTTGGTGTCATTAGCGTCACCGATATGGGTGCCTCAGTACACCACTATCAGTGACCTTTTCGCAAGTCAGAGCAAATTGTTTGTTGCCGACCAGCTAAAACTGATATGTGAATTGTATAAAGCCTTTGTCACAGTGACAAAGACAGAAGAGACATTAGACAACTTCTTCGGATGGGGACAGACTATGCTCTCCGACTTCGACGACATTGACAAGAGCATGTGTGATGCCAAGGCGCTGTTCTCTAATCTAAGCGCATTGGAAGAGATGACCGATGACTCATATCTTACCGAAAAACAGAGAAAGACTTTAGAAAGATTTTTCTCTACTTTCAGAGAGAGGAAAAAAGATGGCCTGAAGGAAAGATTTATCAACCTTTGGGATGCCATGGCAGCCACATACGATACATTCCGCAACAATCTAAAGGCACAACAATTGGCATACGAGGGAATGATGTATCGCGAGGTGGCAGAGAGCGAGGAAATAAGTTTCGACGCACAATGCTATGCCTTTGTGGGATTCAATGCTCTGACAGAGGTTGAACGGAGAGTGTTTAAGAATATCAAAAAAACAGGCAGGGCGCTTTTCTATTGGGATTATGACACGGCATACATGCCTGACATTGCCAATGACGAACAGGAATACACAGATAGTCCGGGAATATTCATACGCAGGTATTTGAGCGATTTTCCAAACGCTTTAAATAAGAACGATGAGATTTTCTCTTGTCTCAATAAGGAGAAATACATTAAGTTTGTGAGCGCTACTACAGAAACTATACAAGCTGAATATATACCGTTATGGCTCAAAGAGAATAACCGCATAAAGGCTGCCCATAAAACAGCTATAGTGATGTGTGATGAGACATTGCTGCCATCTGTGATACTCAACCTGCCGGAAGAGGCAGACAAACTGAACGTGACATTAGGTTTCCCTCTTGGAAACACACCTGTTTTCTCACTCATACACAATCTGGCTGACCTGTATCTTTTTGGCACTGACGCTCAGCATAAACGACTGAAACTGAGATACGTCAACAAAGTGTTGCTCCATCCATACAGCAAATATATTTCACCAGAGAGCAACAGCCTGTGCCAGTATCTTAACAGCCACGGCATATTCTTCCCGAAACCGGAAGACCTCTCACGTGACGACAACTTGACAATGCTATTCGGCATAAACACCGCATCAGATGAGAATAACGGTTCAGGACAGGAGACTGAACAGATATTGATTTGGATGATTAATATTATTAAGATCATCGCTACAAGCGGCGTGACGGAACAGATGTTTCAAGAGAGCGTTTTCCGCACTTACCTTGTACTGAACCGCCTGTTGACACTCTATCATAACGGAGACCTGTCGGTTACCCCTATTACGCTGGTAAGACTGATAAACAACATCATGAAATCCACAACGATACCCTTCCATGGCGAACCGGCGGAAGGCATACAGATAATGGGAGTATTGGAGACACGTAACATCGACTTCCAGCACTTGCTGATCCTCTCCTGCAACGACAAGAAAATGCCAAAGGGTGTTGATGCACAGACATTCATACCACAGTTGCTCAGAAAAGCATTCAATCTTACAACCACAGAACGGCGGACTGCCATTTACAGCTATTACTTCAACAGCATGATGCAACGATGTCAAGATATCACAATATGCTACAACAACTCTACCGAGGGTTCCAACACAGGTGAGATGTCAAGATATATGTTGCAGACATTGGTTGATTATCCAGAGAAAGTGGAACAATACACGCTGAGCAGCAATCTCACAATGGTAAGGACAATGAAAGAACCAATAAGCAAGGACAGCGATATGCTTGAACGCCTGTCGTCAAGAAGCTACCTCTCGCCCACCGCCATCAACAGGTACATAGCCTGTCAGAAAAAATTCTTCTACTCTAATATTGCCGGTATTCGTGAGGAAGACAATATGGAGGATGACAAGCCAGACGCACGCATGTTTGGCAATATCTTCCATCTGGCTGCCCAGATGATGTATGAGGAATTGTTGCCCAATGGTATTCTTACTGAAGAGATAATAAAGAAAGCCATAAAGGACAAACAGATGTTGGAGGAAATCGTTGACCGCGCTTTTGACAAAGAGCTATATAACGACAATGAGGGGAAACGTCATCATGTGGTGAGTGGTATCAACCTGCTGAACAAAGAAATTATCGTAACATATCTCAAGCAGTTACTTGAGGCAGATCTAAGGGTGGCGCCACTTGAGGTAAAAGGTCACGAAAAAGATGTATTCAACATTATGAGTGTCAACGGCAAAAACATCAAGGTGGGCGGCAGAATAGACCGTATTGACATCATCAACGGTAATCAGATGCGTGTGGTGGACTATAAGACAGGAAAAGGGGAGGCAAAGCCTCAGGACAGTATAGACGATATCTTCGACAAAGAGAAGATAAAGAAAAACCATAGCGACTACTTCCTTCAGGCGATGCTGTATAGCATCATATTAAGTGAGGACAAAACTCACAACCCCCGTCACCTACCTGTCAGTCCGGCTCTGCACTTTATACAGAACAGCGCCAATAAGGATTATGTATCAACTCTCAAGTTGTGCAAGGAATATGTAACTGACGTCGCTGCATATAAGGATGAGTTTATGCCACACATCCAAGAAATTCTGGCTGAAATCTTTGATGCCTCAATACCCTTCTCCCCCACTGAAGACCCCAAGACCTGTGAGTACTGCGAATATCAAAACCTCTGTCAATCCCAACGGGAACGCTAACGGGAACGCTAACTATTTCCTCAATTCTAAAAAAAAAAACGCTTTTATTTCTCTTTTAATCATTTTTTTTCGTAATTTTGTAGATTGAAAAAATCTGGAATTACTACGAACAAGAAGAAACGGATTATATTTGTTATGGGAATATTTAAGAAAGGAGAGCTGACGGAATGTGTGGCTCTCAGACATGAAATAAAGGAACTTCTCGGCAATGGCATCAGCCACAAGGAGGAGATAGAGATTGTCAAGTTGCTGAAAGAGGCTGTTGCCGACGGTAGGCTGACACGAGGAATGTTTGACCTCAACCCAATTCTTCAGGCATTGCGTACAGCAAAGGTGTGTGTAGAAGAAATAAGCTTGAAAAAAGAGGCTGTGATTGCCACATTGCTTTATATCATCAAAGATGATAATGAAAACACATCTTTCTCGTCATTGCCACAGGTAAACACTATTCTTCATGGTCTGAGACGCATCAGCATACTATATGAGAAAACACCATATATTGAGAATGAGAATTTCCGAAACCTGTTGCTGTCATTTGCTGAGGACCTGCGTGTGGTACTGATAATGATTGCAGACAGGGTTTGTCTGATGCGACAACTGAGAGACACCGCCAATGAGGAGATGCGTCTGAGGGTAAGCGAGGAGGCAAGCTACCTATATGCGCCATTAGCACACAAGCTCGGACTCTACAGACTGAAAAGTGAGCTGGAGGATCTGAGCCTGAAATACATGGAGCATGACGCATACTATATGATACGTGATAATCTGAATGCCACTAAAAAGTCGCGTGACGCATACATAAATAAATTCATAGCACCTATTGACGAGATACTTAAGAAAAACGGCCTTAAGTACCATATCAAGGGACGCACCAAAAGCATACACTCTATATGGCAGAAGATGAAGAAACAGAGATGTAAATTTGATGACATCTACGATCTCTTTGCCATAAGGATAATACTCGACTCGCCACCAGACAAGGAATACCAGCAATGCTGGCAGACATTCGCACTGGTAACGCAGATATATGAGCATAGTAACACGGCAAGGTTACGCGACTGGCTCACAAGACCAAAATCAAACGGTTATGAGAGCCTGCATATCACCGTACTTGGACCAGATAACAAATGGGTGGAGGTACAGATACGCACAGAGCGAATGGATGAGGTTGCAGAGAAAGGTCTCGCTGCCCACTGGCGCTATAAAGGTGTCAAAAGCGGTGACGTCAACATGGAAGAATGGCTGAAAACCATTCGTGAGGCGTTAGAGAACAATGACGACATGGCTCTCATGGATCAGTTTAAAATGGAACTGTATGATGACGAGATATTTGTGTTCACACCCAAAGGAGACTTGCTGAGATTTCCAAAGGGTGCCACGATTCTTGACTTCGCTTACCACATACACTCTAACATCGGCAACACATGCGTGGGAGGTACTGTCAACGGACGTAACGTAGGACTACGCCAAACATTGCAGAGCGGTGATATCGTGGAGGTGAAGACTAACTCCGCACAGAAACCCAAGCAAGACTGGATTGGAATAGTAAAAAGTTCAAGGGCCAAGTCGAAGATACGCCTCGCACTGAAGGAGACACAGAAGAAAAACGGTTTGCTTGCCAAAGAACTGGTGGAGCGACGCTTCAAAAACAGGAAAGTGTCACTCGAGGAAGGTATCTTGTATGCAACAGTTAAAAAATTAGGTTACAAGGAATTGTCTGACTTCTTTAGGGATGTGGCTGATGAGCGTATTGACATCAATGATATCATCGAGAAGTATATTCAGGTAAGAGACCACCTCCAAAATCCCAACGCCATACAGCAACAGGCACGCAGCGCCGAGGAGTTTACATACGATAATCCGGAGGAGGAAAAGGCTAAAGGCAGCGATGACGTATTGGTGATTGACAAAAACCTGCATGGTGTGGACTACGGACTTGCCAGATGCTGCAATCCAATATACGGTGACCCGATCTTTGGTTTCGTTACGGTGAATGGTGGCATAAAGGTTCACCGCATCGACTGTCCTAACGCCCCCGAGCTACGCCGCCGCTTTGGCTATCGTGTTGTGAAAGCACGCTGGAGTGGTAAGGGTGATACAGCATACGCCTCAACAATACGTGTGGTTGGCAACGATGACATCGGTATCATCAATAATATCACAAGTATCATATCCAAGGAGGAAAAAATAGTGATACGCAGCATCAACATTGACAGTCATGACGGTCTTTTCAATGGCAACATCACAGTACTCCTCAACGACAACAAGAAACTTAATCAGCTGATAAAAAAACTTTCAAATGTCAAAGGTGTCAAACACGCCGAAAGACTATAACAGATCCCCCCAATGAGAGAAATACTCATTGGGGGGATTATTATATAAGAGAACTTACAAAACTCAGAACTGGAAATAGATGAATGGCTGTATGCCACTGCTCTTAACCTGTATAACGATGAAAATCACTATCACCAGAAGGATGGCATTAAACAATACTCCACCACGCTTCATCACTTCCACACACTTGTTATGAACAGAACTTGGCAGATAATGGGTAACGAAACCAAAGGCAACGAGCATAAACACATACTTGTAGCCTGCCAATACATCAAACAGCAGTTCGGGATGGAAACTGGTGAACAACTGATTAAGCATGGTAAAGGTATCATCAAAAGAAGTATTACGGAATAATATCCACGACAGGCAGAAGAAGTGCATGGTAACAAGAATACCGCCTATCCTCTTCCATCCCTTTGACTCATAATGCTTGTCGTGATGGAGTATCTCCAAACGGTAGTATCTGTGTACAACCATTGCTATACCCTGCAGAATGCCAAAGAACACGTAGTTGAAATTAGCACCATGCCATATACCACAGAGCACCATAGCAATAAACAGGTTTACATAAGTCATAAACTTACCCTTACGGCTACCGCCTAAAGAGAAATAGATATAGTCCCTTATCCATGAAGACAGAGAGATATGCCATCTGCGCCAGAAGTCAGCCACACTGACACTCTTGAGTGGGGCATTGAAGTTCTGCGGGAAATGGAAACCAAGCAACAGCGCTATACCTATTGCCATGTCGCTATAACCACTGAAGTCGCAGTACAACTGTATGGTATAACCGTACAAACCAAGTAGGATTTCAACACCGCTATAGAGTGACGGGTTTTCGAATATACGGTCTATAAAGTTCAGACTGATATAGTCGCTTATCACGGCTTTCTTAAACAGACCTATCAATATGAGATAAACACCCTCCGCAAACATTGTCTTTGTGACGACAATAGGTTTGCGAATCTGAGGTATAAAGTCACGGGCTCTAACAATAGGACCTGCCACAAGCTGTGGGAAGAAGGAAACATAAAAAGCATAATCCATCAACTTGTTAAGTGGTTTCAGCTGTCCACGATACACATCAATAGTATAACTCATACTCTGGAAGGTGAAGAAACTGATACCCACAGGCAAGAAAATATCCCATGGCTGGAAATTATGCCCAAACATTTGGCATATCGCTCCCGCAAGAAAATTGGTGTATTTGAAATATCCCAGCAGACCAAGGTCGATAAGCAGACTTAGTATCATCAACCTCTTGGAATATGTCTTATTATCCCTGTTCTCACTTATCAACTTAGCAATATAAAAGTCTGACACAGTAACGACAGCAAGGAGGAAGAAATACAAACCACTGCTCTTATAGTAGAAGTAGTATGAGAATAAAGTCACGAATAATATCCTTGCGTTAAACTTCTTCTCCAACATCATATAGACGAAGGCGAAGCCAAGGAATAACATAAGGAATGTGCCGCTGCTGAAAATCATTGGCTCAGCAGGGTTATATTTCAATACATCTAATATTTTGTCAAGTAATTCCATATTTGTTTTGTTGACGAGTTGATAAGTTGATAAGTTGATAAGTTGACGAGTTGGTTGTTGGGTAAATAAAGTTATTCCTCTTCTAATTTTCTCTTACGGGTATAGTTCTTCTCACCAGCCACAAAGGACTTATAAATGAACTGTGCCACATGGGCTCCACCGTCAAAATTGATATGTATATAGTCTTTGTTTGCCATTTTCTGCTCCACAAGCTTTGCCATACTGTTCTTACCACCCATGGCTAAGAACAGATTGTAGAAACCAACCTTGGCGTTGGCGGCAGCCTGCTGCTGAAGGGCAACCATATTCTCAAGGGTATTGATAGTGGTTATACCGGCAGCAGTACGCTGACCACGGTCACCACAACTGACGAAAAGGATGCTTGCCTCTGGGAAACATGTCTTAAACTTATTCATTGCCTTCTCCATATTATCAAGATAAGCCTTGTAATGGGCGTTGCTACCTTTTGCCGAAACGGCATTCTGACCAAACTGGAATACGATAAGGTCATATTGGCGTATCTTGGCAAACTGCTTGAGTGTTGACTCCGGCAGGTTGGCAAGCGTCATGCCTGAAGATCCACGCATACTGAAATTATCAATTATCACACCACGGTCTGACTCTAAGCCCACGCCAAACAAAGTGCTGCTATTGGACATTGTGAAACTAACCGAGGATGTCTTGCCACGCTTCTCCACCATCTGCACATCTCCAGAGGCGTTTAGTGTCAGATCGCTGACACCGCCATCAGTGTCAACGCTAACCTTTCCTCCACCAGGGGCGCGCAGATACAAACGTGAAATATCCCATGAGCCACAATGCTTATAGTGGTCGCTCTTACCTGTAAATGAAATCCTGGCACCTGGCGAGGCTATATAATAACGCTCTGCTATACCTGCCTTTTCCACATCATAGCCGTTAGACTTCTTCATTACCGTATGCTCCTCTGTTCCTGAGAATTTCACACCAACGGTTCGCTTCATGGTGCAGATGACGTTACCGGCGTCAACCCACCCTACTCCACAACCACCATATCGTTGCTGTAAAGCCTCGCGCAGGTCGGAGGTAAGTATGTCACCCTCAATGAATGAGTCACCAAAATAAGCTATCCTCACAGGACGGTCAAGGGTATATGTTGTATCTGCTAACTGAGACAACAACGTAAAGAAATGCTCCATACCACCAGGCGCTCCCTCCGAATAGTCTTCCACGGGTTGCACACCCTCGGGCCACTCTTCCTTAAAATCTACAAGCAGACCATTATTGTTCTTGGCCTTCATTTGCTTTGGTGGTTCTGGCTTGGGTATGACATCTGTCACCTCCGCATCGCGTGGAGACTCTGATAACTCACTTAAAATGCTGACATTTCGCAGTTTGATATCACCAAAATAAAGCTGAGGCAAAAAATGCATCAGCAGGAGTATCAAGACCGTAAACGCTATAAGTAGAAATGTGCGTGCTGTCTGTCTCATTATTCTTTTTGCATAAAGGATAAATAAAAATCGGTGCAAAATTACTAATTATAGTGCAAAATGCCAAAATAAATTAATAAATTTTGTTTTTTGACGATTATTGTGTAACTTTGCAATAATAATCGTTTTCTTATAAAAAGAACAAACTAATAACAAAATACTAACTATTATGGTGAAAATAACAAAAGAAGCCGCTTTGGAATATCACAAAAGCGGCAGACCCGGAAAAATTGAGGTTAAACCAACAAAAGCATACCGCACTCAGACTGACTTGAGTCTGGCTTACTCACCCGGTGTGGCTTTCCCCTGTTTGGAAATACAGGAGAATCCGCATGATGTGTACAACTATACAGACAAAGGCAATCTTGTGGCTGTGATTAGTAATGGAACCGCGGTCTTGGGATTGGGTGACATCGGTGCCATGAGCGGCAAACCCGTCATGGAGGGTAAAGGACTGCTCTTCAAGATATATGGTGGCATTGATGTCTTTGACATCGAGATAGACGAGAAAGACCCTGAAAAATTCTGCGAGACAGTTGAGAAGATTGCTCCCACCTTTGGTGGTATAAACCTTGAGGATATTAAGGCTCCAGAGTGTTTCGCTATTGAGGAGAGACTGAAGAGAACCCTTGACATACCTGTCATGCACGACGACCAGCACGGTACAGCAATCATCTCTGCTGCCGGACTGAAGAATGCACTTGAGGTAGCAGGTAAGGATATAAGCAAAGTGCAGATTGTCGTCAATGGCGCCGGAGCGGCTGCCATATCATGCACTAAGCTATATATGGCTTTGGGTGCAAAGAAAGAGAATATCGTGATGCTTGACTCTAAGGGTGTTATCACTTCTGATCGTGAGAAACTGACAGAGCAGAAGAAACTCTTTGCCACCGACCGTCGCGACATACACACATTGGAGGAAGCTGTGAAGGGCGCTGATGTATTCGTCGGCCTGTCGAAGGGTAATGTACTTACTCAAGCCATGGTGCGATCTATGGCAGACAAACCTATTGTCTTTGCATTGGCAAACCCTGTGCCTGAAATATCATACGAGGAAGCTACGGCAGCACGTCCAGATGTATTGATGGCTACCGGACGCAGTGACTATCCCAACCAAATAAACAACGTTATCGGATTCCCATATATCTTCCGTGGCGCCCTTGACGTTCACGCAAGAGCCATCAACGAGGAGATGAAGATGGCTGCCGTATTGGCTATCGCAGACTTGGCAAAGCAGACGGTACCAGATGTGGTCAACCAGTTGTATCATGTCAATGAGCTGACATTCGGTCCAGACTATTTCATCCCCAAACCTGTTGACCCACGCCTTATAACAGAGGTATCGGCAGCTGTGGCTAAAGCGGCTATCGACAGCGGAGTGGCAAGAAAAGAGATTACCGACTGGGATGCATATAAGCAGAACCTGCGCCAGTTGTTAGGCCAGGAGTCGAAACTGACACGTAACCTACACGCAACAGCATCCAAGCATCTTCAGAGGGTAGTATTTGCTGAAGGTGAGAACAAAGTGATGATGAAGGCTGCTGTGCAGGCATTCACTGAGGGTATATGCAAACCTATACTGCTTGGAAACCCAGATCGTCTGCGCCGTCTTGCCATCCGACTGAAGCTCGACCTTGAGGGCATTGAGATTGTTGATATGCGTTCTGACCAGGAGCAGGGTCGGCGTGCCACCTACGCAAAACATTTGCAGGAAAAGCGCGCTCGTCAGGGATTCACATTCCAGGAGGCTTACGATAAGATGTATGAGCGTAACTATTTCGGAATGATGATGGTTGAGACAGGTGATGCTGACGCATTCATCACTGGTCTGTACACACGCTACTCAAACACCATAAAGGTTGTGAACGAAGTGATTGGCATACAACCGGAATACAAGCATTTCGGCACCATGCACATCATCAACTCCCCTCGTGGCACACTGTTCATTGCAGACACTCTTGTAAATGAGGATCCTGACACAGAGACACTGGCAGACATCACCAAACTGAGTGCTCACGCCGTTGAGTTCTTCAATGAGAAACCAGTGATTGCCCTTATCAGCCACTCTAACTTCGGCAGTAGCACGCAGCCGGGAGCAGAGAAGGTGAAATATGCTGTCGCAAAGGTGCAGAAAGATTATCCGGATCTTATCGTTGACGGCGAGATGCAGATTGGTTTCGCACTTGACAAGGAGTTACGAGATGACATGTATCCATTCTCACGTCTGAAGGGGCAGGATGTCAACACATTGGTGTTCCCAAATCTTACATCAGCACGCTCAAGCTACAAAATGCTACAGTCACTGAATACGGATGTGGAAATTATCGGTCCTATCCAGATGGGTCTGAACAAAGCCATCCACTTCGTTGACTTCGGCTCCAACGTACGCGATATTGTCAACATCACTGCCGTTGCGGTTATTGACGCATACGTTGAGAAGATAAAGAAACAATTGAAAAGCGCTTTGAGCTTCTAAGTTTCTGACATTGTAAGATATAGTCACAAACATTCCGCGGAAATCAGTGGAAAGAGAATATAAATTCTTTTATCTCCTCTATTTCCGCGGAATTTGTATACCTCTATATATCTGTGGATTGTCAGGGTATCAGCAAGGAGGAGTCACCATAACTGAGGAAACGGAATTCATTGTCCAAAGCATATCGGTACACTTTGTGCCAGTCATCACCTATCATGGCGCTGACAAGCAACAGAAGGGTACTCTGCGGCTGATGGAAATTGGTAATAAGACGGTTGACAATCTTATATTTGTAACTCGGTACAATGATAATCCTTGTCACAGCATGTAAGACATCTATACCCTTGTGGTCATAATAGTCAAGGAGTGCTTGCAAGGCTTTCCTCACTGTCTCAGGACTTCCGTCTGCATTCCGCTCGTATGGCTCCCATTGATTAACACATAACTCATTTTCATCTGTCTCTGGATTGTCTAACACCCTCAGACCTAAATAGAAGAGACTCTCAAGAGTCCTCACCGATGTGGTACCCACAGCCACGGTACGTCCGATATACGTCAATAGTCGTTCTATAGTACATCGCCTCACAGCTATAGCTTCTGTGTGCATGTCATGACCTCCTATAGTGGCACTCTTGACGGGTTTAAAAGTACCAGCACCAACATGAAGGGTCAATTCCTCTCTCACCACACCTTTATCGTCAAGCGCCTGCAACACCTCTGGAGTGAAATGCAGACCCGCCGTAGGCGCAGCCACAGAACCTTTTATCTTAGAATAAACAGTCTGATAAGTTGTGTTGTCACTCTCCTCTGTGTCACGATTGAGATATGGCGGTATAGGCAGCGTTCCCATGGCTTCAATAAGACGGGCGAAAGGAATACCTTTCTGCCATACAAATCTTACCACCCATGATGTGCCTACTGCCTCACGACGCTCAGCACAGACTGTCATTTCCTGACCGTCAATGATTACCTTTGTTGTAAGTATGCCGTCCTTCCATTTTTTCAGATTACCAATGATACACTGCCACTCACACTCACACTCAGCCTGGAAAGCCTGCTCATAGTCAGCAGGATAATGGGGTTCCAAGAGAAAGATCTCTATCTTTGCACCTGTAGCTTTCTGGAAATGGGTGCGTGCCCTGATGACCTTAGTATTATTGAATACCATCAATGAGTCTGATGGAATAAGGGTGTCAATATCCCTGAACACCCTACTGCTTATCTTTCCTTTATCATAGACCAACAGTTTACTACTGTCACGACGTTGCAATGGATATTTAGCAATCCTTTCGTCTGGCAGACAATAGTCATAGTCTGTCATACGTATGTTTTTAACATCAAAATCCACATCCACTATATTGTCCATTTCATCTCCCATTTTTAACTATACTTTCAAAGAAAATAAACAGAGAATAAAGCCTTAAAAATTATAACCAATACCGTAACGACGAACACAATCGCCACCATATCAATATCAGTAAGGGCATATCCTGTCTTTGTATATTTATTTGACACAAAATTCAACTCATCGATTCTACCATACGCTATCCGGCAGTAAATCCAGTAGTATATCAAAGCTACCACACAGCCGCAAATGATGCCACACAAGATATCTGTCGGAAAATGAAACGCTAAGTAAAGGCGTGTGTAGCAGTTTATTAACGCCCACACTATCATTATGGCAGATATAACCCTGCTACGTATCAGTAAAGACATAAACAGAGCAAGAGAGAACGTATTGGCAGCGTGGGCAGAGAAAAAACTGTAGGAGTTTTCGCTGTATGTACCGACAAGGTCGAGCAAGCCAAAGAGTTGTGGGTCGTTAAAAGGGCGCAGACGGTGGAAATGAGGTTTTACTATCACATTGGTGATAAATGCCGATGTTATGACACTCAAGGCCGCCGCAGATACAGTAATGCTAATAAGGCGTATAGACTTGTTGTTTTTAACAACAACAAACATCAGCGCCATATAAAGCGGAATCCAAGTAAACCCAGAGGTCCACGACAGCATAATGCTATCTAAGAGCATAGAGTCGCTGCCATTGAGTCTCAACAACAGGGCGTGGTCACTA
This sequence comes from Prevotella sp., assembly GCA_017959365.1. GTDB lineage: Bacteria > Bacteroidota > Bacteroidia > Bacteroidales > Bacteroidaceae > Prevotella. The sequence continues at coordinate 7,401 of JAGDAU010000115.1, read as the reverse complement.
TGAATGATATTCGTCCAGTCCAAAACTTGCCTCCTGTCAGATTATCTCCATCTTTGACACATTAATCCATCCTGTCCTGCCATCTGCAATACGTATCTCCTTCCACTCACTCATGCCCGAGTCTATAATTTTAACCTTCGTACCCTCATGTAACAGGAATTTCTCTTTACCATTTTCATTGGGTGTCTCCTTTACCACCGTTGATGGCGCTGATATGATAGCCTCATCACGACTGTTTATACGGTCTTGTTGCCGGAAGGCGAAAATTAATGAGAATATAAACAGAAGGATGAAAATAACAGAGCAATATTTACCCATTGAGCACATGGAATTTCTCTCCGCAAAGAGATAGACAAGGAAAGACAGCAGAGACAATGCAATCATCACGATAGAGCACCATGCCCATCCGTCCATTCCGAACATCATACTCAAGCTGTTATACCATTTGAGGAAGAACATTCTGTTTTCTGGTGTTATCTTATCAATAGTCTTGTCGTTAGCCATCTCAAGGTTATGCCATATATCCTTATCATTAGGTTTCAACCGCAGGGCACGTTCGTATGAGAGCACGGCACTGGTGATGTTATCCAGTCTGTAGTATGCGTTACCGAGGTTATAGTACAACTCCGGAGACGCATCCTTCTTAAGTAACTCCTCATAGTCTCTCACAGCCTGACGATAATTGCCGTTCTCATACTCTGTGTCGGCATTCTCCTTTGTGACAGCTCCGGCTGGCATTGCTGACAATGAGAATGTCATGATGAGCGCTAATACTACAGTATCAATAATACCCATACGGTCGTGGTGTGTCAGTTCCTCGTCCATACGCTGTATAGCGGAGAGGGAGTTATCGAGTGTCTTCTTCATATTACCGGTCTTGTCGCCTGGAGAGTAACGCTCAAAGTCACAGTCCTGAATGGCGTCAACATAATTGGTTATAGTCTCTGTGGACATATTACGTTTGGCGAGTTTCTCTGTAACGTTGTCAACAGACAACTCTGATGTCGGGATATTCAGTTTGAGAGAAATATATTCCCACAATGTCTTCGACACCTCATCATAGAATTGGTCAGCGGTAGCAGCTGTCATCAGACTTTCTGCCGCAACAAGGCGTTTACGTGCCTGTTTCTCTGCATTCTTACCTTTTACCCATCCCTCGTTGACTCTCATCATAGCACGACGTCGGAACATATACATTAGCATCGCAAACACCAGGAATATCAATACAATGACAGCCCAATAGGTGAAGGTGTTGAAGAAGAAGTCCTCTTTGTTACATCTATTGGCTTTACCCTTCTTGATAGGACTGATATCCTTGTCTGCAGAAGTCTGGTTATCATCATTGACGGTTACTCCGTCGCCAGGCGTAACAGTTATTGGATAGTCGGTGCCAGTGAGCGTTTTGTAGGTTCCCGCCGATGGGTCATAGTACTTGAATTTCACCGCAGGAATAGTGTACTTACCCTCTTTCTTAGGTACTATGGTTATATCGAAAATCATGTTACCCTCAAGTCCAGAGCGTGTCAATCGGGTTTTATCCGTAACCTTAGCGTCATACACATCAAAGTCCTCTCCCATCTTAACCTGAGGTTGCTTAAGCAGTTTAAGATTACCGCTACCACCGATAATAACCCTGAGATTAATGGGGGTTCCGGCTTTCACCTCCTTAGCATCTATCTGTGACGAGATATTAAACTTGCCCACTCCACCAGAAAAGTCCGCTGGCTTATCGTCAAGGGGACTAACCTTAATGACTGCCTTTGGAGCCTTGATGCTTACCTTCATCTCAACGGTACCTGTTCCTCCATTGAAAAACACATCGTATGGATCCTGACTCTGACTCTTCTCAAGCACTATTCCGTTGAATGATATCTCTGGTATCTCAAGATCGCCAGTCATCAGAGGATACATTACGTATTCACTCCAGGTATAAACCTTATATGCCTTACCGTTTTTATTCTCTATATGTCCCTCTCTCTGGTCTGGCTGTGGTATCTTAAGTGTAAGAAAGCCTTTCAGGTCTGGCAGGTTTTCCTGTAAACTGGTAAGGTTTACACCGTTGCGGGCATATACCTTATAAGTGAGCAATACCGGTTCCTGTTCCTTAACATTATTCTTGGAAGGTATAACCTTTATGAAGAGGTCGTCAGAGGATATCTTACCATCACCTCTTTTCTGTTGCTTGTCTATGTTCTGACCTCCTGACTGTGAGCTTCCGCTCTGTTGTCCAGAACCAGTGGCGGTGATATGAAATCCGCTTGTTGACACAGTACGGTGACCTACCACGGCACGGAAAGGAGAGAAAGAGAAACTGCCGGGACGTGTGGCAACAAGACGATATTGCACCGTAGTACGCGATGAGCTTGTGGTATGACCGTTTATAATCTGAAAACTCGATTGCGAGCTGACATACGGTCCCCCCACAACCTCCATGCCGTTAGGCAACTCCCCTTCAGAGAAGTCATCCATATTGCTGGAGTTGAGGATATATTCTATCACAAACGGTTTGCCCACCTCCACTGTGTGAGGTGCTCGTACAGAAACCTCTTGTGCTGCCACTGCCATCACAAGGAATATGGTATATAAGGTTATATATATTCTTTTTGTCATACTTGTATATTATTAACTAAGCATCTACGACCATGACTACCAGTTATTCTGCAACTGTCTGTTAACGGGTTGTCTCATCGACTGCTTCAGTCTGTCTTGTGTTTCCTTTTCCTTTTGCAACGCCGCATTAAGCAATAGTTCTGCGTTTTCCTTGCTCATCTGCTCGTTGTTATTCTGTTTTTTGTTTTGGTCTTGATTTTCGTTCTGGTCTTTGTTTTGATTCTGGTTCTCGTTTTTGTTTTCGTCCTGGTTCTGATTTTGATTCTGCTTCTGTTTTTCGTCCTGATTTTGATCTTGGTTTTGATCCTGGTTTTGGTTCTGATCTTTCTTATTCTCCTCCTGTTTTTTCTTCAGTTTCTGACACAAAGCGAGGTTATATCGTGTCTCGTCATCATCAGGGTTTAAGCGCAACGACTCTTTATATGCCTCAATAGCATTGTCATACTCCTGTCTGCCCTGATATGCTACACCTATATTGTGCCAAGGCATTGCCTTGATACGCTTGTCACCATCCAACTGTGTCGCATTACGGTATTCCCTTATCGCATCATCGGTCTTATTCTGTTTCTGCAGGGCACAACCAAGGTTGTAATATGCCAGCATATTCTTGTCATCCAACTCCATAGCCTTTCTGTAACACACTTCGGCACCAGCAAAGTCATCTTTGTGGAAGAGTGCGTTACCCTCACGTATGTAACTTCTCACATTCTGTGCTGAAGCTGCCATAGGTATAACCAACAACAGTATCACTGCCTTTGGAACTATCAGACGTTTGAATGGTGACGAGAACCACTTATGACGTGTCTTTGCCTCTGTTATCAATGTCTCCATAATCAGTAATATCAATGCTATAAGCGCAAAAGCCTGGAATTGCTCATCATACTCACTGAACATCACGCTCTCCACCTCTCCTTTCTGCATCTTGGATATCTCTGCGTCAAGTTTGCGCTGTGCCTCAGATCCGTTGTCCACATGCATATAGACGCCTTTGCCTGCTGTCGCTATATCACGACACATATCCTCATTGAGTTTCGTCACCACAGTGTTGCCGCTGTTGTCTCTCATTAAATTACCATCACCCAACGGAATATTAGCACCACGCGTGGTACCCACACCAAGCATGAATATCTGGATCCCCTTATCACGGGCATCCTTGGCTGCCTGTTCCGCCTCTCCCTCATGATCCTCACCATCAGTGATAATAATGAGAGCTTTACCAACGTTCTTATTACTTGAGAAACTGTGCATGCCAAGCCTTATAGCTTCCGCTATGTCAGTACCCTGAGTGGATATAAGCTCAGGTGAGATATTATCGAGGAACATCTTAGCCGACACGAAGTCATTGGTTATCGGTAGCTGGACGTATGCCTCACCAGCAAAGACAATCAATCCCACCTTGTCATTGCTGAAATGATCTATCATATTCTCAACTATGAGCTTGCTCTTCTCCAAACGCGACGGTGCGACATCCTCTGCTAACATAGAGTTGCTTATATCCATGGCTATTATAGTCTCAATGCCTTGTTTGTTGACCTTACTCTCCTTAAGTCCCATCTGTGGACGGGCAAGGACGATAATAAGCAATGCCAGGACAGAGAGTATCAACACAAACTTAGTCATACGACGACGGTCTGATAACCGGGGCATCATACGCCTTAGAAGCTCAGGATCACCAAAGGTTTTCAGCCTCTTGGCTCTCTTGCGCATCCACAGCCATCTGACAACAACCAGCAAGGGTATCAATGTCAGCAGCCAAAGCACGTATGGGTAAGCAAATCTAAACAATATTATACTATCTAAATATTAAACATCTATTATAAAAATCCAACTCCTTATGGAATTGTACGGTAAACGGTTATTTTCAGCAGTATGCTCAACAAGAGAGACAGCAGACCAACAACGGCAAAGGGCTGATAATAATCGTATTTACGACCTCTCTGCTGGACACTGAATTTCGTTTTCTCTAATTTGTCTATTTCCTTATATATCTCTGACAGCTCATCTGTGTTTGTAGCACGGTAGAAACAGCCATCTGTGGTCGTTGCTATCTCCTCAAGCGTGGCAGTGTCAAACTCTGGCACAAAATTCAGGCCGAAATGTTTTAACACGCCACCACTGCGGGTATCTTGTTTATCAGAACCGACACCTATTGTATATACCCTTATACCAAGGCTCTTTGCCATTTGGGCAGCGGTCAACGGCGATATGTCACCTGAGTTATTACTACCATCAGTGAGCAGAATTACTATCTTACTCTTTGTCTTGGAGTTCTTTAGACGGGCTACGGCAGTGGTTAGTCCCATGCCGATGGCTGTGCCGTCTTTTATCAAGCCCTTGACCACAATATCCGGCGATGCACTATGGATAAGGTTGAGCAAAGAAGCGTGGTCGGTAGTCATCGGACACTGAGTAAATGCCTCACCGGCAAAGATTGTCAGTCCGATATTATCATTCGACCTGTCGGATATAAACTCCTCAGCAACACCTTTGGCAGCCTCCATGCGGTTGGGATAGAGATCATTGGCAAGCATACTGGTAGATATATCCATTGCAAGCATTATATCTATACCATTCACCTCATCATTATCCCACGGCATCTTCGACTGTGGTCTTGCCAACACTATCACCAACATAGCGTAAGCGATACATTTAAGCATCATCGGAAGATGAATAAGTCTGAGTCTCCAGGTGACAGGAGTCTTGATATAGGCGTATGTGCCACTTGTTGTCATGGATGGCACCCTCTTCTTATGACAGAGGATATACCACACCACATACGGCACCAACAGCAGCAGTAGCAGCAAATATTCCTTATTCAAAAACTCCATATAATTAGTATATAACTAAAACTAATGTCCTTTATTTAACTCCCGATGTTAATCTATAATCAATATCACTACGTAAACCAGCAGAGCGATAGCAGCAATGAGCGATAATCCACATACCACCATCCATCCGATGTTACGCTTTTGCGTAGGCTCCAGAGGCTCTGGCTCTGCCATTGTGGCAGGTTGCGGCTGTGTCTGTTTTGTCTTTTCCACAAACTGCACTACCGTTGACAGCAACGACTGTTCTGTATCATCACCAGTCTGGTATTTAGCGAATTTAACCATATCAGCAGTACTGAAGAGGCTTTGCAACTCCATCGAGCCATCCATACCGGTTTTCAGTATCAGCTGACTGAGTATCTCGCCACTGGTCATCTCCATTGCCTTGATTCCGAAACGCTCCTCAAGATATACACGCAGTATCTCTGTCAGTCGTGAGAAATACTCCTTCTGTTCTATACTCTTGTCTGTAGATAAGAGTGATATACCCTCCATAGCCTTCTCATGAGGTGTCAGACGACGTGTTCTCTTCTTTATCAGCCTGAGAGGTTTATTCTCTTTCGTCTTCCGATATGAATAATATGTCAATGCAGCGAGCAACAAAACAACTATCGAAAGCGCAATGATAAGCAGCCAGTTTCTGTCGTGAGGCATATCCTGCACGTCCTTGGCTGGGAAGAATTTCTCTATATGTGCAGTATCTACATCAACGGTATTGACGACAAGAGGTATTGACTTCGTCTTATACTCCTTGCCGTTGACAAGCATCGTCATTGAGGGAATCTCATATTTCCCCTCATCAAAACTGGTGAGTACATATTTTATATTATGCCTTATATCATCACCTTCCTTGACAGAGTCTTCTGTCGCTGTGCCGACAACCTCCACACCAGGCGTAACCTGTTCACGGTCGTCAAAGACAGGCATCTCAACCTTACTGCCGCAAGGTGTAGTGACGCTGAGTGTAAGTGCCACCTGACGTCCTATCTGTATTTGTGTGGAGTCAAGGGTCGCAACAGCCGTCACCTGTGCTGACATTGGCATTACGCACCACAATGCAAGCAGTGTTAGCAGGTATGATATATTATATTTGCGTGTCATGATCTTTGTCCAAATAATGCTATAAGCGGTTTGACATAATCTTCGTCTGTTGCGACAGTTATGCTGTCCACACGACTCTGACGGAAATACTCCGCCAACCTTGTCTGACGTGTCATCCAATATTTGTTATGTGCATCCCTCACACGCTTGTCTGAAGTGTCAATATACATTTGATGACCTGTCTCCGGATCAAGCACCCGCATAATGCCCACATCGGGCAGTGTCTTTGCACGACGGTCATATACCTGTATGGCAACGACATCGTGTTTGGAAGCGCACATACTGAGGGGCTGCTTAAAATCACTCATGTCGTAGAAGTCGCTGATGAGGAAAGTAGTACAACGCCTCTTGGCAATTTTTGATATAAACTCCAAAACGTTTGCCACACTGGTCTTCTTGCTTTCGGGATGGAAATCTATCATCTCTCTGATGATATACAGGATATGCTTGCGGCCTTTCTTGGGCGGGATATATTTTTCTATCTTATCGGAAAAGAACACAACACCTATCTTGTCATTATTCTGTATGGCACTGAATGCCAGGGTAGCAGCTATCTCTGTAGCCATCTCCCTTTTTGTCTGACGCACGGTACCGAAATCAAGAGAGCCACTAACATCTACAGCGAGAAGAACGGTCATTTCACGTTCATCCTCAAAAACCTTTATATATGGACGGTGGAAACGGGCGGTGATATTCCAGTCGATGTCCCTAACATCATCGCCATACTGATACTCCCTGTCTTCCGAGAATGCCATACCACGACCCTTAAAGGCCGAGTGGTATTGCCCGGCAAACACGTTAGAGCTCAAGCCCTTGGACTTAATCTCTATCTTACGTACTTTTTTCAGAATATCAGTTGTAT
>JAGDAU010000114.1 GCA_017959365.1 Prevotella sp. | reverse complement strand
GAGGTGAAGCGGATGTCCGGGGGCACTGCCTCGTTGGCATGGATGTTGGCGTGGACCTTGAAGCCGCCTTTCTTCTTCCCTGACTTCGGATGGCGGCCATCGGCTGTCCGATAAAATGCGTACCTTTGTTCATGTTATTTATGTTTTGTAGCAAAAACAAAGGTAACAAAAAAGGTCGGGTTCCAAGCGAGGAACCCGGCCTTAATTCGTATTTCGCTCAAAAAGTTTTAGCGGACAGCAATAATTATATATAGTATTTTACTCTACTGTTACGCTCTTTGCGAGATTTCTGGGTTGGTCAACGTTCTTACCCTTACAAACGGCAACGTGATATGCAAGTAACTGCAAAGGAATAGTATCAAGCAAAGGTTCAAGACACTCTATGGTAACAGGCAACTCTATCACCTCATCGGCAATCCGACTGATTGTCTCATCGCCTTCCGACACAAGGGCTATAACCTTGCCCTTTCTCGCTTTTATCTCCTGGATATTGCTCAACACCTTCTCATACATAGCGTTATGGGTAGCAACAACCACAACAGGCATGTCAGAGTCAATAAGGGCTATCGGACCATGTTTCATCTCTGCAGCAGGATAACCTTCCGCATGAATATAGCTGATCTCCTTAAGTTTAAGAGCACCCTCAAGAGCAACCGGATAACTGAAGCCACGACCTAAGTAAAGGAAGTTTCGAGCATAGGTGAATGTACGGGCCATGTCTGCTATACGGTCATTGAGTTTCAAAACTTCACGCATCTTATCCGGAATAAGACTCAACTCCCTGACTATCTCTTGGTAGTCACACTCGGCAACGGTGCCACGCGCCTTTGAAAACGCCAGGGCAAACATGGTGAGAACGGTTACCTGACCAGTGAACGCCTTGGTTGATGCGACACCAATCTCAGGACCGACATGAATATATGAACCGGTATTGGTAGCACGAGGAATACTCGAGCCGATAGCATTGCATATACCATAGATGAAGGCGCCACGCTCTTTGGCAAGCTGTACGGCTGCAAGTGTGTCGGCGGTTTCACCGCTCTGGGATATTGCTATCACGAGGTCATCTTTCGTCACTACAGGATTCCGGTAACGGAACTCACTGGCATACTCTACCTCAACAGGTATTCGGCAAAGGTTTTCTATCAGCTGTTTACCAATAAGACCAGCATGCCATGATGTGCCGCAAGCCACAATGATAATCCTCTTAACATTAAGCAGTTGCTTACGATAATCTATGACAGCGCTTAGTGTCACATTATCAGCCTCGGTATTAATACGGCCACGCATACAGTTGGTAAGGCACTCTGGCTGCTCGAAGATTTCCTTAAGCATGAAATGGGGATACCCGCCCTTCTCTATCTGACCTAAGTTCAAATCAACAGTCTTTACCTCTGGTGATAACTCCACATTGTGGATGCTGACCACCTTCAGCTCTTTACCAAGACGCATAACGGCAATATTGCCATCCTCAAGATATACCACCTGATCAGTATATTCAACTATTGGAGAAGCGTCACTGCCAAGGAAAAACTCACCATCACCAATACCCACAACAAGAGGACTCTGCTTACGCGCGGCTATAATCTGATCGGGGTCATTCTTGTCGATAATGGCTATGGCGTACGCTCCTATAACCTCATGCAGAGCTATCTCTACAGCCGTAAGCAGGTCAAGATTCTTGCGGTTTTGGATATATTCCACCAGTTGAACAAGCACCTCGGTGTCTGTATCGCTACGGAAAGTGACACCCTTTCTTGAAAGTTTTGTCTTAAGGTCGGCATAATTTTCTATTATACCATTATGTATAATAGCAAGATTGCGTGACTCTGAATAATGAGGGTGGGCATTGAGCGATGATGGCTCACCATGTGTAGCCCAACGGGTGTGAGCTATACCTGTATGTCCGGTAACATCCTTGTCAGAGCAATATGCTTCAAGATCAGACACCTTGCCCTTGGTCTTAAGGACGTTAAGGTCTCCTTTCTGACTTATCATCGCCACACCGGCACTGTCATAGCCTCTATATTCCAGTCTCTTAAGTCCCTTGACGAGTATAGGGAAAGCTTCCCTATGGCCTAAATAACCTACTATACCACACATATAATAAAGTATTTAAAATTTTAGAACTCGACGCGTTGCCGAGTTCTATATAGGATTATTAATTCTTCAATATCGACACAAGTAGTGTTGATATGGAAGTAAGAATACTCACAAAGGAGAACCATATCGTTACAGATGAACCTATATCGGCATTACGTGCCTTGACCTTGTTGGGCTCAACATAGATAACATCATTCTGCTGTAAATAGTAGTATGGAGAGTTAAGCAGATTGGCGTCGTTGAGATTCAGCCTTACAGCATGTTTCTCACCTGTAGCATCCTCACGAATAAGAAGGATATTGGAACGACGACCATAGATACCAAGATCACCAGCCTGGGCAAGACACTCAAGGATGCTCATCTTCTCTGTAGAAACAGGGATAACGGCAGAGCGACCCACCTCACCTATTACGGTTACACGATAACTCGACAGGCGAACTGTGACAACGGGATTCTCACCCTTTGCAAGATACGGCGCAATCTTCTGCTTGATAAGATTCTGACACTCTGTCTTAGTAAGGCCAACCACATGTAGTGTTCCAAGCACGGGGAACTCAATGTTACCGTCATTGTCAACAAGGTAACCCTGCAGACTGCCTTGACCGGAAGAAAGACTTCCGCTGCTGCTTAACTGGTTACGGACCACAAGATTGAAAGGAGCTGATGCCTCTGGATTAATAGTCGCAACAGTAATTGTCAACATATCCTTAGGCATAATCTTGGCATCATAAAGCATCTTTGAGGCTGCAAGACTAATAGAGTCAATGTTCTGGAAATAAGTCACTTCCTTGGAAATCTGACAACCAGAAGTCATCATAATTATCGTCATTACAACGATTGAAAATAGTAATTTCTTCATAATATATTGCGCAATATCTAAAATTTTTTGCAAAAGTAATTTATTTTTTTATAATAAGCAAATTATTGCTCTTTTTTTTAATATTCGCACTGCTCATACTGTTTCTTTATCAACTTAACTTTCTCATCCATTGGTAATGAAGCATTAATCCAATATATATGAAAGCCACGTCGTTCCATGCCACGAAACCAGGTCATCTGACGTTTGGCAAACTGATGGATTGCTATCTCTAAGCGACTGAACATCTCGTTATATGACAACTTCCCAACAACATATTCCGTAACATATTTATATTCCAAACCATAGTAAATAAGGTCATCAGCAGGTATGCCACGGTCAAGCAGACAACGGATCTCATCCACCATACCATCATCAAGTCTCTGACGAAGACGCTGCGTTATTTTTCTGCGGCGCTCGTCACGGTCTATATTAACACCAACAATTAAAGAACGTATTGCCTCTGCATGACGGTTTGGGGTGGGAGTATGCAGGTTATACTCCTCTATCTCAATGGCACGGATGGCACGCTGAGCAGTATCTACATCAGACTTGTTATGCATATTGGAGCCCGTCTGAGATTTCAGGTCTGATAGAATGGATGTCAACTCTTCTAATGATTTGCCTTCCAAACGCGAGCGCAAATCAGCGTTTTGCGGCACAGGAGAGAGATTGTACCCCTTCAGCACAGCCTCTATATAAAGACCAGTGCCACCACAGAGTATAGGCAGCCTGCCTCTACTAATTATATCCTGATAAGCGTCTGTAAAATCTTGCTGATAACGAAAAAGGTTATATTTAGTTCCTGGCTCACAGATGTCAATCAAATGGTAAGGTATTATTTTGCCATTGATTGTATAATCTGACAAATCCTTACCTGTACCAATATCCATGCAGCGATACACCTGACGTGAGTCAGCGCTTATTATCTCCGCACCACAACCGCCATCCATAAAACAAGCATCAGCCAAAGCTGTTGCCAATGATGTCTTTCCGCTTGCTGTAGGCCCAAGAATTGTTATCATATCTATAAATTATTATGAGGTTATAAGGTTATGAGGTTATGAGGTTATCAAAATAAAAGCGGCTCACGGTTTTGCCGTGAGCCACTCACTGAAAAAAAAGGCAGCTACCTACTCTCCCGCATTGCATTGCAGTACCATCGGCGCAAGTGGGCTTAACTTCTCTGTTCGGAATGGGAAGAGGTGGGACACCACCGCAATAGCCACCTG
>JAGDAU010000113.1 GCA_017959365.1 Prevotella sp. | reverse complement strand
TAATTGATATATCCACGGTATATTTACTATTTGACTATTTAACTATTTACTATTTGACTATTTACTATTTGACTATTTACTATTTATATTGATTAGTTTTGCTATTGAGAGCCAAAACAATTTAACACAAAACATAAAACACAAAACACAAAACATAAAACACAAAACATAAAACACAGTTGATTTAACACCCTTTTATTTTAAGTATCGGCAGGCGATATCCTATGCTCATTTGCATGCAGTCGGCTTTTGAGAAATTATGCGCCTTAACCTGATAACCTATAAACAGGCGGTCTTGCGTGCAGGGCAGGCTATAGCGGAAACCTATTGTCTGGTAAGAGTTACCTTCTGAGTTACTTGCGGAATACCCCATCTTGCGATATACGTACCACCCTATTCCCATGTGGAGCGACAGATGACGATAGAAAAACTCATGACGCAGCCCCAAGCCTAACACATTATGTGAGTATTTATATCCGTAACGCTCATTCAACTCATCATACTTACGTATGTGACCGGGATAGTTGGCGTAGATATAGTCCATCTCCACACCACTTGCCATGATACGGCTATAACGCCACATGGGAGCAAGCATTACAAATGGAGACACATACAGGGTGTTGGAATTGGAGTGATAGTAATTAAACTGGTCGGTAAGGGTGTTTGCTCCTAAACCGGCGGAAAACTCCAAATAAACAGGACGTTCCGGAAGACGAAGACCGCTACGGTCTTTGTATGGATCTTTATATCCCTTTGGTTCTATTGGGTCATCAGTGATGTTATACGCAACCCTCACCGTTGCGCCGATGGTATTTGCGCCCAGGTTCGGACGCTCAAGGGTACCGTTGCTGACATGTTTGAAATCCCAACCTGCCGACACCTCCCAACGGGATGACAGACGATAAGACAGGTAAGCACCCAAATCAATGAATACAGATAAGGGGGAGCCTACGAGTTGGTTGTCGGCATTATTATTCTCGTCATAACGACGTGAGAACCAAGCCACTCCGTTCTGCAAATTTACGCCTGCACGCCAACGACGCTTCCGCCAGATATCATACTGCATACCGGCGAAGAGTGCCCATTCGTGTCCTACATGTGATGGTGCGGGAGCATCGGGGTCTTGTATCTTAACGTGAGAGAAATCACCATACAACAAGCCAGCCTCTAAAGTCGGACGGTTATAGGCACGGTCGTATGCATTGTAGCCCCCGGGTCTCCACTGAAAGCGTGCGTCAATATATGTCACGCCATAACTATGCATAACCCTTTGGTTATGCGATCCCTTTGGTATAAGATAACTCTCGTTGGCGGATATGCTAACGGCATAATGGGCAGCATCTGCTGTTTTTATCGTATCCCCATCATCTGCCCTAAGTCCAAGTAATGGCGTCATCAGCAATAATACCAGAAATAAATGTCTCATCGTTTCTTTAATGATCCAAGTTTCGCTTTCTCTCAACTTGTTGTGATTTATGTTTTATGTTTTATGTTAAATAGTTCCCGTTAACGTTCCCGTTCCCGTTATAAAAAGTCTCTCTGTCTAAGTGCTAAAGACCTGTGCGGCGAAGCAATGCGTCTATCGTCGGTTCCTTACCACGGAAGCGTTTATAGAGAGTCATTGGATGTTCTGTACCACCTTTACTGAGGATATTCTCGCGGAAGCTGCGAGCCGTCTCCCTGTCAAAGATACCTCGTTCCTTAAAGAGGCTGAAAGCGTCTGCATCAAGTACTTCTGCCCATTTGTAGCTGTAATATCCTGCGGAATAGCCACCTGCCATAATATGGGAGAACTGCACCGTCATACATGTCTCTTTCATCTGAGGACCAATGACAGCAGCCTTCCATGCGTTCTTCTCAAACTCACGTATATCTGCCTTAAATGGTTCTTTCATGGTATAATAAGCCATGTCAAGCAAACCAAGACTCACCTGACGGAGACAGCCGGATGCAGCCATAAAGTTACGACTTTCTATAATGCGATGGATCAATTCGTCGGGTATTGGATCACCTGTCTCATAATGGAAGGCGAAAGTACGCAGGAAATCACGCTCAACAGCGTAATTCTCCATAAACTGTGAAGGCAATTCCACGAAGTCCCACCATACATTAGTACCTGAGAGAGACTCAAATCTGGTATTAGCAAACATACCGTGCAGTGAGTGTCCAAACTCATGAAGGAATGTCTCCACCTCACCGAGTGTCAATAATGCGGGCTTGTCATCTGTTGGCTTGGTAAAATTCATAACCACGCTGACGTGCGGACGGTGGTTGACACCATCCCGGTCGATATACTGGTCCTTGTAACTTGTCATCCACGCTCCACCACGCTTTCCCTTGCGTGGGTGGAAATCCGCGTAGAAGACTGCAAGGAAACTGCCATCCTCATCAAACACCTCAAAAGCCTTTACATCAGGATGGTAAACGGGTATTTCACTATTCTCCCTGAATGTTATGCCATATAGACGGGTTGCTAAGCCAAAGACACCTTGTATGACATTCTCCAGCTTGAAGTACGGGCGCAACATCTCTGAGTCAAGATTATACAGTTTCAACTGTAACTTATGACTGTAGAACGCCGCATCCCAAGGTTGGTAATCAAAGTCATCACCCTCAAGTTCCTTTGCAAGAGCTATCACCTGCTCACGCTCATGCAATGCCGTTGGCTTATAAGCGTCAATGAGCTGATTGAGCAATTTGTAAATATTATCTGTATTACCAGCCATACGACGTTTGAGTACATAATCGGCATAGCAGTCATTCCCCAACAGCTGGGCAATCTCACGACGGATATTCACAAGTCTGGCGCATATTGACATGTTGTTGCAATCATTGTCGTGGCAACATTCCGTATTACGTGCCATATACAGCTGCTTACGCAGTTCACGACGAGTGGAATAGGTCATAAACGGGCTGTACGACGGGGTGTCGAGGGTTATTGTCCAACCATCCTCTCCCCTCTCTCTGGCAGCGGCAAGGGCTGCCTCAATGGCTGTCTGGGGTAATCCGTCAAGATCTGCCTCATCAGTGATATTCAATGTAAACGCCTTATTCTCCTTCAGCAAGTTTTGGGAGAACTGCAAACCCAAGAGTGACGCCTCCTCCGTCAGCTGTCGCAGCTTTGCCTTACCCTCATCATCCAACAATGCGCCATTCCTCACAAAACCCTCATAACATTTGTCAAGCAACATCTGCTCTTCCGGTGTCAGCTCTCCGTGGTGTTCATATATGTATTTCACTTTCTCGAAGAGCCGGGGATTTAGTGTTACATCGTTAGAGAACTGTGTCAGCATCGGGCTTACCTCTTGCGCCAACTGTTCCATCTCATCGGTTGTCTCAGCAGACAAGAGATTAAAGAATATATTTGATGTTCTGCCAAGCAAGCCATAATAATGTCGCTGCTCATCATCCTCCTCCACACCCACAATAACATTCTCAAATGTGGGTGTCTCATTACTGTTGACTATCTCATCTATCTTCTCACGGCTTCTACGTATCCCCTCTATAAATCCATCCCTGAAATCCTCCAGGGTGATTTTCCCGAAAGGCGCAGTCTCATGAGGCGTGCCAAACTCATTATATAGCGGATTAACGCGTTTTGTTTCCTGTTGATTTTTTATTTTGTTATCATCCATGTAATATCATTGATTTCTGATTGTGGTGCAAAGGTAATAACAATTAATATCATTATGCCACACCAACTGTTAAAATAGCATAATTCCCCGTACATTCACATGTACGGGGAACCTGAAATCTAACAAAATAACACAATCATATTATCTAACAACAATGCAGTCTAAAAAATGTTTAGACGTTTGCCAGCGCCCTGACTTCATCTATATTGATGCAAAAAATTTACCAAGGTTTAATTCTGACAAAATGTCATAGAAAATTGTGTCATCTTATTGTACTTACCATTTCATTCCTCTCGGTCATCCACGTTGTCACCTTCTGTCGGTTTCAGAGCCGACTCAAAATCGGTAACACCATTCTTTACCAGTATGTTATACCACTGAATGAGTTTGCGGATATCACTGTCATGAACACGCTCACGGTCGTAGGTGGGAAGAATTTCCGCAAAATATTCACGCAACGCTTTTGAGTCTGCCTTTTTATAGTGGATGGAACACTCCTTACCACCCTCTTTGTCTCTCATGCTGATGAGGACTGTCATCAGAGGAACCTCTTCCGCGTCGGTATACATTGCTATGTCAGCAAGACTGGTTACACGGTCGGTGGCAAATGCCGGTATACGACGATGACGCTCATCCAATGACTCAACTATAAGGTTCATCTTACCTCTTTTCACTAATTTGTACAATCCGGGCTTACCGGAAATAGACAATATTGTCTCCATAATTTTCTGTTATTCGTTTATTTTTAATTTTTCTAATAATAATCTCGTTTGTTTGTCAACATCGGCAATGCCGTCGTTGACAATCTCATAATCCGACATACACAGCATCTCAGCCTGACTCCACTGACAATTGATCCATTCCAGGCTCTTTTCACGTGATATTCCGTCACGATGCATTATTCTTGCAACCCTTACCTCAAGTGGTGCTGTAACACATACAACACGGTCAATGCTGACACGCTTGTAGAAACCACTACTAAAATAAATGGCACTCTCAAGCCAGGCAAAGCCAGACCCCATGAAATCGGCAGCCACGGCTGGATGCACAATATCATTGACAGCGGTGGCATTCTCCACACTACTAAGGATAAAAGACGCCAGGAGATGCTTCTGAAGAACTCCTCCCTCATACAGGTCATCACCCACCAATCCGACAAGACTGTCACGCAAGTCCCTGGAATAACGCATCAGACGCTTTGCCACTGCATCACAGTCGTACACCTCAATGCCATATCGTTGTAACATACGGCAAAAAAACGACTTGCCGCTACCTATACCGCCTGTTATAGCTATTCTCATCATACCATTAGCATGCATGTCAGCGATTTCCGCTTTCTATGAGATAATCCACTTGCTTTGTTTCAAGATAGACCTTGTTGAGACCTGGAGGTGACTTACGCAGATGGAGGGTACATTTGTCGGGGTTTTCCTCCTCTATTTCATTATAGTCCACATCCACCCGGAACATATCTGAGGTGAGACGCTTAACCACGCTGGCACCGGCGATATATCTCACATTAACCCTTGACGGGAAGGTGCGCAACCGCTTGCCTTCTGGCAGATTGACAACATTAATCGGCACCATGATAGACATCTCTGTAAGCACATCAGTACAGAGTTTCAACTGCACATGGGCTGGAGAATATTTCACTCCCTTAATGTTTTGCAGAGAGACCTGTTGGGTGAAAGTATCCTTCACATTGACAATATTCAACCGCTCTGTAAGGGCACTCTTAACGCTGTCATACAACTGCCGGGTAATATACGCTGTCACGGTGTCGGGGTAAAACACCACTCCCGACATATACAACCCTCCTGCAGCACGGGCATGTCCGTTGAGCACTACGGGTACTTTCTTCTTCATACCGTTGCTGAAGAAAAACTCCAGTTTGTCCACCTTCAACGACACTAATTTCGTTGACTTCTGCAATCGGGACCTCACCATCTTCTGTATGTCTGCACTACCCACCACACCGTGGCCATCAGCACCGGCATACTGCATGAAGTCTATGACTATAGGACGCAACTCACCACCGTACATATACCTTACCAATGCGAACCCCTGGTCACTTACCGTAAGCCGCACTGTATCAGTAATATTTGTTGTAATGACCGTCTGACGCGGCACATTGCTCAGTCTCACGGGTATGGCAATCTCTTTTTCATAACTGCCGTTTAGTGTCATCATCAACCAAAAGAAACCGCTCACGAGAAGGAAGAACAAAAAAGTCAGAAACTCTCTGCTCACCATTCTGAACAGAAAGTTTCTGGTAACTTTCAATATTCTTATAAATACGTTCTCCCTCATTACCACGTCAAACGGCTCTTACTTATTTTGACTGTGTCTGAGCCTGGTCAGAGGCGTCGGCAAAGACATAATTCCTGTCAACAGAGATTGTTACGCCACGCGCAATCTCCACGTCAATGGCGTTCTTTTCTGTATCAACCCTCTTTACGGTACCATAGATGCCACCACCCACAACAACCTTCTTTCCTTCCTGAAGGGAATTCTGGAACTTGCGTATCTCTTTCTGTTTCTTCTGCTGTGGCTTAATCATGAATAGCCACATGATGGCAAAGATAACCACCATCATAATCAGGAATGTCCATGAACCTCCCTGTTGCTGTCCCGCCTGTTGGGCGGCTAATAATGTTGTCAAAATCATAATTTAATATTTAGTTCTTTAATTCTTAACTCTTCTTCTCTGGCATAGACTTCATCATCTCATGGGTTTTGATAAGATGACGTGCAATGGTATCAAGCATGCCGTTGATATATCCGCCACTGCGAGGTGTACTGTAGAGCTTGGCAAGATCCACATACTCATTAATGGTCACAGACACGGGAATATTCGGGAATGTAAGCATCTCTGCTATGGCAATCTGCATTATAACCACATCCATAAATGCCAAACGCGAAATATCACAGTTGCGGCTGGCCTCACTCATATAACCATGATAGGTGTCGCTATTGAGGATTGTAGCACGGAAGAGCTTACATGCGAATTCCCTGTCCTCCTCATCACGGAACTCCGGCAGCAACTCCTGTTTGTCGTTTGTTTTGGGGTCAAAACGTTTGATGGTCTTCACCACAAATGTGTCAACGATCTCCTTGTCATCATTCCAGTATAAACTCTTATCCTCAAAGAAAGCATCCAAATCGGCATTGTTTTCTATCACAGTACGATAAATCTTACGCCATACCTCACGGTCTGCATCATAACTGTCATCACTATTATTGATATAATCTGTATAGACGGAGCTTTGCTCTATGAGACCGCAAACCTTTCTTACAATCTCTATGTCATCCTGCCATGAGATGACTTTCTTATTCTCCTGATGTTCTATCAGCTGTCGGTTGTCCTCAAGCTGCAATGCGAACTTATTATCCACAAAACGCGGTGATGGAATACTCTCACCCTCACGCTTAGCCCTTGCCAAGGCGATGTCGTAACGATGACGCATCTCATGAGTGACCGCCACAATAAGCTCTAATAGAGACATATATAAGTCATATGCCTTGGAAAGACTGTATAGCAGTTCTTTCTCGGCCTTATCCATATTATTATCTCCATTCTGGTAATAAGCATAGGTTAACTGGACTATCTTCAACCGTATTAATTCTCTGTTAATCATAACGCCTATGATTTAATGTGTTTTCTAAAGCGACTGCAAAAATACAAAATAATATTGTTATATACAAAAAAAGTTGCAGAATATTAGTTTTTTTTATATAAACTTTGTCAGAATAAAAAAAATGTTGTACCTTTGCACCGCTTTTTTACATTTGGGTCTTATTGAAAGGCGAGCAAAAGGCGTAAAACGCTTTATCACACCTGTCAAAGGCCCCACGTGTGATGGCGAATTAGGCAAAACTTAATTTAGAGTAACACATTTATTAAAAATTATGAAAGAATTTAATCTTAAAGGCACACTGAAGGAGGCCTGCGGCAAAAAAGCTGCCAAACTCCTTAGGAAAGAAGGACTCGTACCTTGTAACATTTATGGTGAGTTGAAAGATGAGAACGGATTACCAAAGGCCACAGCATTTACTATACCCGCTACAGACCTGCGTAAGGCCATCTACACTCCTCACGTATATGTTTTCAATATTGACATCGAGGGTAAAAATCATACTGCTATCATCAAGGAACTGCAGTTTGAGCCTGTAACAGACCAGCTCCAGCACATCGATTTCTACGAGGTTACAGAGAAAAAGCCTGTTACAGTTGGTATTCCTGTTAAGTTGAACGGACTCGCACAGGGTGTACGTGACGGTGGTAAACTGGTTCTTCAGATCCGCAAAATCAACGTTACAGCACCTTATAAGAATATTCCCGAGATCCTGAACATCGATGTTACCAACCTGCGTCTTGGTAAGAGCATCAAGATTGAGGAACTCAGTTTCGAGGGTCTTGAGATTGCCACACCGAAGGATGTTGTCGTTTGCTCTGTCAAGATGACACGTCAGGCAGCAAGCGCAGCAGCAGCGGCAGCGGCAGCTGAGACAACAGAGGAGCAATAATATATTATGGACAAATATTTGATTGTCGGACTTGGCAACCCCGGAGCTGAGTATGCCAAGACACGTCATAATATAGGATATATGGTATTGGACGCTTTCGCTAAGGCGTCCAATACTGTTTTTGAGGATAAGCGATACGGATATGTGGCAGAAACATCCATCAAAGGGCGTAAACTCTTTCTTTTGAAGCCTACCACATACATGAATCTCAGCGGTAATGCTGTAAGGTATTGGCTCAACAAGGAGAACATTGACGAGAAACGGCTATTGGTGGTTGTTGACGATGTGGCGCTGCCATTGGGAGGACTGCGACTGAAGGGAAGCGGCAGCAACGGCGGGCACAACGGGCTGGGTCACATTCAGCAGCTCATAGGTCAGCAGTATGCACGGCTGAGAGTTGGCATTGGCAACGACTTCGCCCGAGGTTCACAGATTGACTGGGTGTTAGGCGAATTCACCGAAGAGGAACGCGAGGTTCTCCTTCCCCAGATTGACACTTGTGGGGATATTATCAAGAGTTTCGTGTTAGCCGGCATTGATATTACAATGAACCAATACAATAAGAGGCATCTCGCTGTAAAGCAAGACAACAACGGTATAGAAGAGAAATGAGCAACGATATAGCAAGAATAGACAAATGGCTGTGGGCAGCAAGGATTTTCAAGACACGCTCTATCGCTGCTGACGCATGCAAGAACGGCAGGGTGACCATTAAAGGACAGAACGTAAAACCAAGCCATACCATCAAAGCCGGAGAGGTGGTAAGTGTCAGAAAACCACCGGTCACATATTCGTTTAAGGTTCTCAAAACCATTGAGCAAAGAGTAGGAGCAAAACTGCTACCGGAAATTTACGAGAATGTGACAGAGGCAAGCCAGTATGAACTTCTTGAGATGAGTCGCATCAGCGGGTTTGTCAATAGAGCCAAGGGTATGGGACGCCCGACAAAGAAAGAGCGACGCGCAATGGACGCCTTTGTGAAGCCAGCCATATTTGGCTTCGACACTGATGATGACTTCAATATGGATGATGATTTCGACATTGAATAAGAAATCCATTTATCCACATTCAACTTTTCAACACTCAACTTTCAACACTCAACTTTCAACACTCAACTCTCAACTAAAAAAAACAACTCATTATGAATATAGCGATTTTCGCATCTGGTAACGGAAGCAACTGCGAGAACATTATTAAATATTTCAAGGGTCACGACAGCATTGTCACTGCCCTTGTAGTGTGCAACAATGCCACGGCAAAAGTGCTGGAACGCGCTGAGAGCCTCAGTGTACCCACCGCCGTGATAACCAAGGCGGAATTGAATAACAATCCGGAGATGGTGATGGCGCTGCTTGACAAATATAACATCGGGTTCATCGTGTTGGCTGGCTTCCTGCCACTTGTACCGAAATACCTCATAGAACACTTCAACCACCGGATGATAAACCTCCACCCCGCCCTCTTGCCTAAATATGGAGGCAAAGGTATGTACGGCCACCATGTGCACGAGGCTGTAAAGGCTGCCGGCGAGAAAGAGACGGGCATGACCATCCACTGGGTAAGTGAGGTGTGCGATGGAGGAGAGATAATACAGCAATACCGCACTCCCCTGTCACCTGATGACACCGTTGATGATATAGCGTCAAAAGAGCATGAACTGGAGATGCGGTACTTCCCGCAATGCATAGAGAAAATTATTATGGCATAAAATAGGATGCGGCTAAAGGGCATAAAATAGGATGCGGCTAACACCGCATCCTATTATTATATTTAGAACATCGGGCCTCCGAAGCCACCGCCACCTCCGCGGTTGCCGCGGTTGCCGCGATTACCACGGTTGCCGCCGGGACCGCCGCCAGGAGGAGGTCCGCCAGGACCGCCCTCTCCGTCTAAGTGTGATGGTCCGTCGCCGTCACCACCACGACGCATATTACGGGCATCCTTACCGCCAAAGGCATTAAACTTGTATGACACCTTAAGCATTCCATAACTGTTAATGCTGTTATATTCTGTGTCGCTACGCTGTATAGCATTAAGAACACGTGAGAAACTGCTCTGCTGCCTTAGGATATCAAACCACTGCAACGATACCACAAGAGACTTGTTCTTAAGGAAACTCTGACTTACCTGTGCGTTCCATACCAACTCATTGGTATTGAGCGATTCGTCACTATAGCCGCGCCTGCTATTCTCATGTATGTCTGTTGATATACTCGTGCCCCAAGGCAGCGTGAAATTGATATTGGTACCGTAGGAGAACTGCCACGTGTCAAGGTCACTCTCTGTCTGCAACTTGTTTCTCGAACGGGTGTAGTTAAGTGCTCCGTCAAGCTCTACCTCAAGCCACAGATTACGGTAGCTGAGCGACAGACGCTCACCGATACCGGCTGAGTTGGTACGGTTTTTCATTGCCGTAGCCGTTTTGTCAATGTTGATATAGCTCACATAATGGTTGAAGGTGAAATTAGTGAATGTGTTGACATTGAAATATCCGGCTGAGTCAATAGAGGCATTATACATCAGGGCTGTATTGAGATCCCAGTTACCGTTGATATTCTTCGGTTGCGTAGTCCTTCCACCGGTCTTTTCATCGTAGGTAACCATATCGGATATGCTGTTTCTTGTATTGCTGAAATTCACGAATGTCATCAGCGACTGCTGGTGGGCCGATTTATATGTATTATAGAACAGGCGGAAACGGTTGGTGAACGATGGTTTCAAACCAGGGTTACCCTTCTTGACGTTCTGCGGGTCGGAGTCGTCGGTGATATCAAGCAGGTCACTCATGCTGGGCTGAGAACTCGTGCCACGGTAATTGATACGTAGGTTACTAACCTTTGAGAATTTATATCTGAAATTGAATGTCGGCGAGAAATTCGTCACAGTCCGGGTGGTATCGGTGTGAATACCCTGATAGTTCTGGATGTAACGCGAGCGCTGCGGCTGGAGCATCAGACCGGCATTCATGTTCCATTTTGTACGGTTGATGCGCAACATCACCTGCAGGTCATGGATATAGTTCTTATACTCTGAGTAGCGGCTCAGGTCATCATCCAAATAATATGTGTATGGATGCTCAAGCAGGGAGAGGTAGCTGTCCCAGCCACGATAACGCGGGATCACGCCACTGAAGAAATCCTCACCTAAATTGCTGAAGTCGTAAGTAGAGCGGTCACTCTTATTAAACTTATATGTAAACTTATACGAGAATTGCAGATAAACCTTTCTGGCTATGGGCTCGCTATAGGTGGTCTGAAGAGAATAACTCCAGTTGTCGGTGGGCATAGTGTTGAAACGGTTCGTCTGGTAGGTGGAGTCATTGCCGTTGCTGTCTTTCACCTGATAGAGGTGCACATTCTGTATAGACAGGGTCTTATCGTTCTGAGAGCCGTATGACCAGTCTGTGCGGAATGTGATGTTACGTCCGTTGGATGACAGTTTACGATTCAATTGCAACATAGCGCCGAGCGACTTGCTGTCGGTATAGTTAATCTTGGTAGTGGTGCGAGTATTGACCATGAGATTGAGGGCTGCCAGTTTCATGAAGCTCTCCTCTTCAAGTGGACTGTCTGTATAATCGTATGGGTCATCGTTGTATGAAGCGGAGACACTTTGGAGACGGGTGTCTCCAGTAGAGTACTTAAACGAGGGTCGGAACATGATATTTGTCATGCTGTCGGGCTTCCATTCCAAACGGAAACGGGCATCCCAGGAGTTCTTGCGGTTGAAGGTCTGACTGAGACTGTTGGTGAATGCTCCCGTCGATGACACAAAATTCTCAACAGACTGACGGGCATTGATGTCGCCGTCAGAATGATTCCAACGCACACTACCGTCCATCTGAAGCTTCTTATAATCATAGTTCAGGTTTACACCGAGCATCTTAGTGGCGTTAAGGCCATTATTGTTTCCGCCACCCGGACCACGTGGTCCGCCGGAGAACCCCTGGTCGTTGGTGTTGTTGGCGCTGCCAAAGGCCATAATCTTAAACTTATTATCATACCAGGCGCCCATCACCCGCTCATTATATCTGCCATGTGTGCCATAGCCTAAGTCCAGATTGAGCATGCTGCCCTTGTTCATGCCTTTCTTTATGCCAAAGTCAAGCACGGTCTCCTCCTCACCGTCATCAATACCGGTGATACGTGCAAGGTCGCTGCTCTGGTCGTAAGCCTTCACCCTGTCAACGATAGATGTGGGGATATTTTTCAGGGCTGTCTGTGTGTCACCCGTCATAAACTCCTTACCATCAACAAGGATTTTCTTAACCTCCTTACCATTGATGGTAATCTTACCATTGTCGTCAATCTGGGCACCGGGAAGACGTTTCACAAGGGCTTCGATGGTTGAACCCTCAGGAGTACGGAAGGCGGAAGCGTTGTACTGGAAGGTGTCATCCTTAAGCACCACCTTGGCGGCGTGACCCTCCACCACGGCAGCTTTCAGCATGATGGCATCAGCACCCATCTGCATATTCCCCAGTGCCACATCCTTGTCATCAGCCACCTCGATATTCTTTACCAAATCCTTATAACCCACACTGGTTATCTTGAGGATGTACTTCCCATTCTCTGGCGCGTTAACCGAAAAACCGCCATCCTCATCCGAAAGGGCGCCGGTCACGAAGGTGCTGTCGGTTTTTAGCAACTGTACCGTTGCCAGCATCACACCCTCATCGGTATCACGATCATAAAGCGTACCGGTAATCACCCTGTCTTGGGCAAACCCAATCAGAGTGACCACCAATAACGATAATGTGAGAATTAATCTCTTCATAAATATAAGTATTACTAAAAACAAAACTATATATAAGACGTGTCTTATAACCATAATGTTTAATTATAACTGATAATTTAGCGGTCTTTTCAGCGAACCGCCTTTTTTCTTCAGCGAAATCGGTCTCCGATTTTTCAGATGACTCTGATTACTCAGATGACTCCGATCACAAAAATTTGCACACTTCTTTTTTATGTGCGCAAAATTTTTGCACACTCAGTATAGCGTGTGCGCAATTTGTAAAATTAAGTTTTAAAAAATCATAAACAGACTTTCATATTCAATCTTTTATTCATACTTTTGCTAACGCATTATCAGAAAAAGGACCCATGAAACAGAAAATTGTTATATCCAAGCACCTGAGCAGCGAGTTGGCGATAGCCATCTCTGAATGTAATCACGATAAAATTTTCGTACTTGTTGACACAACAACATACGAGAAGTGCTGGCAGGTGATAAATGGATTTCTCACTTTGAGAAATGCCATACTAATTATTATTGACGCCACTGACGCACATAAGGATATAGAGAATATATCCAAGGTTTGGCAAATGCTTAGCGACAACAAGGCTACACGACAGTCACTGCTCATCAATCTGGGCGGTGGAATGGTTACCGACCTTGGAGGATTTGCTGCGGCAACATTCAAGAGAGGTATTGACTTCATCAATATACCAACCACACTGCTGGCTATGGTGGATGCCTCTGTAGGTGGAAAAACAGGTATCAATTTCAACGGCTTGAAGAATGAGATAGGTGTATTCTGTGATGCTAAATGCGTTATACTTAGCACAATGTTCCTAAGCACCCTTGACGATAAGAATATCCGCTCTGGATATGCAGAGATGCTTAAGCACGGACTGATAAGTGACAGACAGACATGGGCTGACCTTATCAACTTCAACCTTGCCGAACCAGACCTCCAGATGTTGCAGCAAATGGTGGCCCAATCGGTAAAGGTAAAAGAGAATATTGTGGAGGAAGATCCTCGCGAGAAAGACATACGCAAGGCCCTGAACTTAGGTCATACCATAGGTCACGCCATAGAGTCGCTTGCCCTTAGTAAGGGCTCACCATTACTGCATGGATATGCTGTGGCTTACGGCATTGTGGCAGAGTTATATCTCAGCAGTATTAAGTGTGGTTTCCCCACTGAGGTCCTGCGTCAGACGGTAGCCTTTATCAAGGAATACTACGGTATTGCTCCCATCATCTGTGATGACTATGATATACTGATCAATTATATGCGTCACGACAAGAAGAACTCGTCTGACAAGATAAACTTCACCCTGCTAAGTGACATCGGCAACATACACATCAATCAGTTTGCCACTACAGACGAGATAAAGGAAGCCCTTGACTTCCTCAGAGATGGAATGTAATATCATCAGTATAGCCTGAACATACGTTCCATAGGTTGCCATTTCTCATCACTGCGGGCATCCGCATCACAACCCTGGAATTTAGACACAAACGCCTCCCACTCTGCCTGTCTTGGCAGGGTGGCGAGTTTTTTCATAGCCTCTTCCCAACAGAAGTCTTCGGGAGCATCAACTATCATCACCAGCCTGTTGCCAATGATGTATATCTCCATCTCAAGTATCCCAACAGCTCTTATGCCATAGCGCACCTCTTTCCAGTTATACTCCTCAGAGTGCCACTTACGATACTGCTCTATCAGTTCGGGGTTATCACTGATCTCTAAAAACTGAACATATCGCTTTATCCTGCACTGCCAGTCTCTCTGTAAATATCCTTCCATATTATAATAATTCAAGTTTCGCTTTCGCTCATTGTTTAGTTGAATGTTTAAAGTTGAAAGTTGAAAGTGAATTACATTCGAGTTTTATGTTTTGTGTTGTGTGTTTTACGTTAGATAGTTTTTCTGGTCGGTGAAAATAGTTCCCGTTAACGTTCCCGTTGAGAAAGAAGTTCCCGTTCCCGTTAACGTACCCGTTATAAACCCAATTGCTTCAACAGACATTGGCAACCTTCAAGCACATCACGCCATGTCGCCTCAAAATTACCGGTGTACCATGGATCTGCCACATCGCCGGGACGATGGGTGTAATCCATCAACTTACGTATCTTGTCATCCGGGTCACCACCGCACATACGCTCCATATTGTATATGTTCATCGAGTCCATACCTATCAGCAAATCGAAACGGTCATAGTCAAGCCTCTCTAACTGACGTGCCGTCTTACCCTTACATGAGATACCATGCTCAGCCAGTTTGCAGCGGGCAGGCGGATACACATTATTACCTATTTCCTCCGTTGATGTTGCCGCAGACTCTATATAAAACTCTTCCTCCCTGCCAGCCTTTTTCACAAGATCTTTCATCACAAACTCTGCCATAGGACTGCGGCAGATATTTCCGTGGCACACAAAAGGGATACTATATTTTTTATGAGTTTTATGCTCCATGGTACATTTCACTTTCAACATTCATGTTTTACGCTAATTAGCCATAGCTAACATTCGTAAATAGTAAATAGTAAATCGTAAATAGTCCAATAGTAAATCTATATCACCTGTACTTTCCCTCCTCCTTGTCATCGAGCATCGAGAGATAAGAGGCATAACGCGATGCCGAGATATAATGATTTTCAACAGCCTGCAACACAGCACATCCGGGCTCATGGGTATGCGTACAGTTGCTGAAACGACAGTCTTTAGAGAACGCGAAAATCTCCTTAAAATAACTTGTTATTTCCTCCGGCTCCATGTCAAAGGTACCAAAACCCTTGATTCCCGGGGTGTCGATGAGGTATCCGCCATGAGGCAGTTCTATCATCTCACTGAAGGTAGTGGTGTGCATACCGAGGTCGTGAGCGTCACTCAGCTCC
>JAGDAU010000112.1 GCA_017959365.1 Prevotella sp. | reverse complement strand
CCTACAGTAATGTTGACAATGAGACATTCGAGTCACACATGCCCACCGACCTTTATTATTCCGACCTTACCGGCACATGGAAGGCTACCGGCAACTCCAACTATGGTGTAAAAGCCGCAAATGTGGATATGTCGCCAGAGGTTATTGTCGGTCGTATTCCTATACGCAACGCAACGCAGCTTAGCGGATATATCGCCAAGGTGCAGGCTTTTGAGGCCGACTCTACCACATATACCCGTAATTCAATCATCTTGGGTGGTCCTGCTGCATGGTGCCGTTATTATGGCAACAAGCGTCCGTCTGACGATGTTACCGGTGATGGGCATAAAGGATTCCGTGACAGCCATGATTATGTATCAGATTCAGAGATGTGGCTCCGCCGCCTGTACCGTGATGGTATCAAACCTCTATGGGATAATGTGGAGTCCCCTACATCGCGTACAGTGAACCTTGCCAGTGATGCCATTACTTCTTGGGACACATCTAAATGCGGTGACAAGAGACTCACGGCATCCAACTTAAAGACCTGGCTGGATAATGGTTACACCCATCTTATGTTCTCCGGACACGGTTTCCCACAGGGATGGGGCATGGAAGGATACAATGATGCTGAGTATTCTACCACTCAGGCGGCAGGACAGAAAAACCTTGTGGCATTCGTCTATACTGACGCTTGCCTTACAGGTGCCTTCGACTGCGATGGTATAGGCAAATCCGGAACTATTACCGTTGATGTCAATACCCGTGAAGAATACTCTTACACCTCAGAGCCCTGTCTTGGTGAGGCATTCATCCGCAACGCCAATGGCGGAGCACTTGTACACATGGGTTGCGCACGCTATGGCTGGGGTGAGTCAGACTTATTGGACACAGACCCACAAACCACAGACAAAGACGGATACTACACAAAAGCCACAGCCAGCAACACCTCCAATGGCGGTCCGTCAACAGTTTACGCATACAAGTTCTATAACCGCCTGTATGAGGAGGATGCCATATCTTCCAACCGTACCATTGGCCAGGCTTTCGCTATGTCGAAAGCAGATATGATTTCTCAATGTGCTGATTACGGCAGTGAGCGCTGGATACAATTCGGACTTAACTACCTGGGCGACCCTGCCATCGCTCTCTATCCTCGCAATATAGTGATTGAGCCATCCGCTCCCGTATGGTCTGAGTTCCCGGCAGATATCAACGTATTTGTGGATGATGACTATGAGCTTAACATCAACAGCTACATATCAGGCTATCCGAAGCCGGAGATCACTATGACCAGCTCTGATTACGAGGAAGCAACATTTGACGCCTCTACGGGTAAATTCTCTTTCAGTCCGAAGGAGACAGGTACTTACAACTTTACCTTCTCAGCCTCCAACTCAGAGGGTTCTGTTGATGTGACACTGACAATTACCGTCAAGACACCTCCCGTTACCGTTCCATCTCTCTCTGTAACAGAAGAAGACATCACATCAGAGGCAGCATCTGTCTATTGGACCAAATGTGATGATGTAACAGAGTACACGATCCAACTCGCTACGGATGAGTTGTTCTCCACCGGTTCAGCGGGAGAATTGTTTACAATCGTTGAGAATGCGGCTAACAGCAATACCGCCCCCGAAGACTGGACATACGATATAGACTCCCGTTCAAACTCCTATCTTATTCTTACCCAAGGTAACAGTGTTGTAACAGAAGCCTTTGACGCGTCACGTTTCGACAAACTCTCACTGTCGCTGTATATGCGCACATACGGAGGCACCTCCAATCCAAATATCACTGTTCAGTATTCCACAGACAATGGAGATACATGGTCAGAATCCCTTGGAACCCTCTCAGCGTCCAACAGCACCATGGCTCAGCAGACACTTGATATCTCCAGTGCTGCCGGAAACTCTTCCGTTCGCCTCCGTATAGCCTCCACCTCGGCAAGCAAAACTGGCGTAGGCATCAAAGACATTATTGTCGGTGGCGCTAATACCACCGGAGGTTCCGTTGTCATCACAACTAATGTCAATGACACTACATACATATTCACCGATCTTACTCCATCTACAACTTATTATGCTCGTGTTAAGGGCGGTGCAGACTGGTCTAATATAGTATCATTCACCACCTCGGGAGCACAGATGATGATATTGACTTCTGACGGCGACAATACCGAGGCGATAAACGCCGCTGCCACTGAAGGTGGTAAATACGACGTTACACTACAGGGACGCACACTCCGTAAGGATGGTGATTGGAACACATTATGCCTGCCTTTCAATATTCCGATTAGTGGCAGTGTCCTTGATGGAGACAATGTTGATGTGCGGACGTTGAGTAATGCATGGTTTGTGGGTGGTTATCTTGTTCTCGATTTCACTACCCCTGGTTCAGTGACGGAAATAGAGGCCGGTGTGCCATATATCGTAAGATGGGATGGTGACGGCACCAACAATCTGACAGAGGCAGACCTCGTGTTCAGAGGCGTCACTATCGACAACACCTTAAACGATGAGACGTTCATTCTTGACGATACAAACGAGAAGAGCCTCACATTCCGTGGAACCTATAAACAGATAGAACTCACAACGGCCGATCCGAGCATTCTCTTCTTCGGTCAGGATAATACACTCTACAATCCACAGATAGACCTGACAGACACAGATAATCCCAAGTACCCCTCTTTAGAATCCCTGAGCGCTTACTTCCAACTTGACGGCGTAATAACAGGTGAGGGTAGTGGTAGCAACGTTATCCGCAATATTGTCATCTGTTTCGGAGAAGAAACGACAACAGACCTTTCCAATATCGTCTCTCAAAAGGATGAGAAGAATAAATGCTGGTACACCATCGACGGTAGGAGGCTCAGCCGCAAACCGACACAGAAAGGTGTTTATATCGTTAATGGAAAGAAGGTGGTCATAAAGTAGAAAAAGAGTTTAATGCTTACCATTTCTAATTAAAAAGGCGCAGCTTAGCTGCGCCTTTTATAATACTCGTCAACTTGTTAACTCGTCAACTTGTCAACTCAACAGAAAGTTGAGTTATTTATATGTCGATCTCATCTTCATCAAAGAAAGAGCCTTTGGGCATTGGCGCTTCTTTTGCTACGCAGCAGTTGTATCTCATACGGCTCTTGCGTTCTCTTTCGAACATGGCAATGGTGCTCGCCGCATCCTCGCTAAACTTCATGTGCTCGTCTATGGCGAAGTGGTGTGCCATGCTCTCAACATCGAGGTTGTCGGTGCCGATGAGTGTGAATGTCCATTTCCGCTCCTTCAGTTTCTCAATCAAATTGCGGACCATCTTCAGTGTCCACTCTGTGGAACTGTTCTCCTCTCCGTCGGTGATGATGGTGACGAGTACATTATCATCATCATTGACTTGCGCATTGAGCTTGGAAACGCTCTGACCAATAGCGTCGTATAGTGGAGTGCCGCCACAAGGGCAGTAGTCTTTCCAGTTAAGGTCTTTCGTGTCCTTTGCCAGCTTATTGTCGTAATGCACTTTGGTGTGCGATGTGTCGAAGGTGATAAGTGTCACCCGCTGCTCCTGCTCCGGATATTTCTCTTGCATCATACGTATTGTCTGCAGTGTTTCGTTCATGCCAGAGAAAGCCTGCTTGTGAATGATAGACATAGAACCACTCTCGTCAACGATAATAAGGTTGAATACTCTCTTTTTAGTTTCCATAATGCTTACTTTTTTAAAATGTTGAATACTTGTTTTATTGAATCTTTTATCTCTTTAAAGAAATATTTGAGAAAAAATTAAGTTGGAATGTGATTTTTTTTGTAAATTTGCAAAAAATAATAATGTGATGTATTACCAGGAGCTGTCAGACAATGAGATTTTACAGGGTTTCCGTAGCGGTGACACTTGGATTATCCGAAGATATTTTTATGAGTGGTGCCGTGTAGGCTATAATATCTTTGACAAGAGATATCAGTTGAGCAGTAAGGAGAGCCTTGATTTTATGTCGTTAACTCATCAGTATGCGTTATATCTGATGGAGCACGACTGGAAACCTCTTGAAGATCACTCACCAGAGGTTAGTCTGAGGACATGGCTTATCAACGGTTTCCGTTATGTTGTCCTTGATGCTTTGAAATGGTATCGTAAGGAATATGGCAGCCTCACCTTTAAAGACTATATGCTCTCTTTTGACGCCGGTAATGACCTGCGTCTGCAGTTTAAGCGGATGGTTGAGGATGTTTGTGACCACGCAGACTTAAACCGTCAGGAAAGACTTATCATAACAATGATGCTGATAAGCGGATTCAAAGGCAAAGAGGTGGCTATAGAGTTAGGTGTTACTCCTTCGGCTGTATCACAGAAGTATAAGCAGTTGAAGGAAAGTATTATCATACCGTATTTTAAGAAAAACTTTGATATGGACTTAGACATGCCGGAGGTATTCGACGAAAGCACTGTCGCTGCTTGCGAAGTACGTGAACGTCGTTCTATACTTCCTTCTTCACCATTCAAAAAAGCATCTATGGGTATGGCATTAGATTTAGAAGAACCATATATGGAAAAGAAACGTACTACACCGGGGTTTATCAAAGAACTCCAGCCGAACGAGATATTCGTTTTCGGCAGCAACCTGAAAGGTATGCATGGCGGTGGGGCAGCATATATCGCCTACCGCAAGTTTGGGGCTATTATGGGTCAGGGTGTCGGCCTCCAGGGGCAGAGTTATGCTATCCCTACGATGCAGGGTGGGGTAGAGACAATCCGTCCCTATGTGGACGAGTTTATCGAGTTTGCCAAGCAGCATCCGGAAAAGGTGTTCCTTGTGACACGTATCGGCTGCGGCATAGCCGGATTTACCGATAGTGAGATCTCGCCTCTATTTGCTGCGGCACACGATATTGATAATATCGTGCTACCACCGGGATGGTAAATTAAATTCAAGTTTCGCTTCCGCTTAACTTGTTAGTTTACAGTTTAATGATTAAAGTTTACAGTGATATAGTTTTTCT
>JAGDAU010000111.1 GCA_017959365.1 Prevotella sp. | reverse complement strand
TATATGAGTCTTTTGTCTCTGTCTCACCCCATGCGTAGTAGTTTCCATAGTCCTCCACACTGTTGGCTCCGACGTTACGTGAAGCCCACTTCACACCGCTTGGCAGACCAAGGTCAATCATAAGGGCCTCAACGGGACGGCAGACTGCAGACAGCGCCGCCTCGGGAGTCACCTGTGTGTTGCTCTTGGATGGTATGAAGAGGCGGTGTACGTTACCGTCATCACGGGCGGCGGAGGGAGCGGTGACGAGATATCCGTTGACACCGTCATAACTGACCCACTCCCACTGACACTTCTCAAGCAACTCCTCACGCTGGTCGGCATCGGGCATGAGCCATTCCGTTACCGTCGTCTGAGAAAGCAATGCGGCGTTGGCGTCAGCATCATTATCGTAATAGGTGCCGTGAGAGGTTGGAACGGGAGCGTTGACATTTACATTAGACCAGTTGACGGACAGACCCATGTCAACGGCACGGAACTCTAAGTCACGGATGTTAAACTCAACCGGATAGACCGTATTGGGCTGGGGATTGAGGGTGAAGGTCTGGCGCAGCACCTTGTCCATGCGGCTCAAGGTGTCGGTAACATAATATGAGGCGACAAAGGTCTGGCTGCCGCAGGGGGCTATCACCATGTATGCGGCACAGCTGTCCTGCTCTGAATGGTAGTCGTGGCCAAGGAAGAAGTCCTTGTCTTTCTTTGTGTTGAGGTTCAGTACAATCTTGTTGGAGGTGTTCTTGCCGTTGTAAAGTCCGGATTTAGAGAGACTGAATGTGCCGGCGATGTTACCGGAGCATGAAACCTCTATCTTTTTTATCTTTACGCTCGGAAGATGGTTTATATGTGGCAGGAAGCACAGATATGCCGCCTTATGGTCGAGGGTAAAGGAGTATGTGCCGTCCTGCTGTCGGGTGGCGGTGGCGGTGCCGCAGTCACCGCTGCGCCCGATGTGGTCGGTGTTGTCAGCGCCGCTCTGGGTCTGCACGGTAGGTATGGTGACAGTCTTGTCGGGGTAATAGACCACGTATGACCCCACACTGTCATCCAGGTCATCGAAGATGAAGTCAGCACCGCGCTTGTCACCGGTGAGCGTCTCAGCACGGCTCTCATCACCCACGTCAAGACGGATATGGTCGTTCTCTGTCCAGTAGAAGATTACATTGCCAGAGGCTGCCGTGCCGGGGAAAGTGCCGCTGAAGGAGGTTCTTCTAACGGGAACGGTGGAATTAACGGGAACGTTAACGGGAACGGGAACCGAGGGGTCGATGGCGCGGAATATGACGCGCTTGCCATTGGGTGTCACGATGCTGTCAATATCGGCAATGAGGTACTGACGGGGTTCAACGCTAACGTTAACGTTAACGGGAACAGTATTGACGTTGGAAATGATGATCGAAACGATATCGTCATGCTCCTGGCCTTGCAGGTCGAGACGCGAATGGGCTATCGACGATCCATTCTGCATCAACAGAGTATCTACAGCTCCGTTATGCAGATAAACCCTTATGCGCTTGTTGCTCTGCGCATTAGCAGCCACGACAAGGAACAATGCAATTAATACTGTTAGGAACCTTTTAATATTTGACATTTTATTGTTGGTTCAATGAATTATATAAAGTTGTCACCTGTTCTGCGGTGAGCGGGGCATCATACATGCGTACGAATGAAACAGAACCGTTGAAGGAGCCATTATCATCGCCACCACCATCACCATACGGCTCTGTACCTATACAATAACATCTATAGAGTGGCTCCCTGAAGTTTCCAGAAACAGAAACACTTGCCGCCTGACTTCCATTGACATAAACATAAATCTTACCATCTGCCTTATTCCAAACGGTAATTATATGATAATATGCACCAGCTTGTGGCACTATGTTTGTGTTTGCATGTCTGTAATCACCTCCCACATGGAATACACCTTCTATTTTATTGTTATAGACTGTTATACCACTGCCTCCATCCTCGTATGCAGCCACTGGTGACGCCCAAGTTCCAGTGCCCATTACATCTGGCATTTTACAAAGCACCTCAATGGTGTGGCCATCTTCCATTCTCGTCTCAAAATCAGAATTGTTTTTATAGAAGAAATTATAGAATGAATTAGCAGTACTGGCATAGTCGTTATTTCCAAAATCCACCTCAAAACGCTTGTAGGCCGCATTATATGTAACACCATTCAATGTTCCCCTATGTTCTCCCGTCAGTCCCGACATCGTACCGTTGATAACAGTACCGTCTGCCAAAAATTCAGCGTCAAGCAGGTCGGCAGCAGTAATGCTCTTTATATCACCATAATAATATGTTGTGCCTATCTTGAGATAAGCCCTGAAGAATTTCACTGAGCCATCGTAGGTATAGGTGTAGGTGAAGTCACCATTAGCATCGGCATTTGTCACGGGCACGTCAACACATCCTTTATTTCCGGCAGCCACAGCTATGGTGTCACCAACGATAAAACCGTAACTGTAATTGTATGGCACAGACAACACCACTCTACCCTTCAATGTGGCAGTAGGATTGCCTATTGTCCAGTCACAACCCTCTGTGGAATATATTGCCACAGCACCGTCTCCTATAACAGACGACACATTGACAATGCCCCTGGCAGAAATACCCAACCATTTCTTGTTATGGTTGCTGCTTGCATTTGCCTGTGTTCCATTATTAGAAGTCAAATAGACGTCATGACAGTCCGAAGAATTATATTGTGTGGATGGCATATATAAACCATAATCCTCATCTATTATCTCAGTGCCATTCATCCGTCCGGCGCAAGGCAGGTATATATACTTGGTGTTATCTGATTTATTGGTGAATTTCCAACACCATACGTCATTAACCTTAACACGCTCACGGGAGGTGTTATCAAAAAGTTCTCTATACTGCGCCTGAGTGGGCAGACACCATAAGACTCCGAAATAGGCCTTTACACAATCGTATTGAGTACCGCTTATATTTGTACCTATATCCACCCACTGATTGTTAACATAATGTTCGTATGTGGCTTGTGTGTATTCTTCTTTCGGCTCCGTCTCACCCCAGGCATAATAGTCGCCGTAGTCGTATGGCGAGCTTGCCCCGAGGTTGACATTTGCCCACAATGTACCACTTGGCAATCCAAGGTCTATCATATCGAGTAATTCGAGATAATATGGCTTACCATATTGGTATCTGCCCGTTGTCTCGTCATAGAGGAAAACACGGTAGTAATATCCTGTACCCTTCACCAAACCCGATGGGATGAACTTAAACTCACCGGAGGCTCCTGCTGCCGCTGTTCCTACGGTGTTATTGGATAAGTTGTCATCTGCATCTACCGTTGACTCATTACCTATAACAAAACCATATTTCAACGCCTTACCTGAGGTGTTGTTATAATAACCACACAGAGTATCTATCTCCACAGCTCCTGAGTTGTTACGTCCGATGCGGTCAGTGCGAACAGTAGCGTTCAGAAGACTCTGCACACCTCTCACCTCAAAGCCGTACGCCTTGCTGTCAATATATATTTTTGGTGGGGTTGAACCAGTATCGAATGCCATATAGTATGCATTGTCATGGCTGACTGTTGATGAAGTCCAGTAGTCAGCCCACCCGTCTTGCAGATGATAGCCATTGCTGTTCTTAACTTGCCAATAGCATTTATTTGGCAGGAAGATACTGTTGTTGGTAAAACCTTCTTTCTTGCCCGTTATGAGATATCCCTCAACACCGTCGCGAGTGGTGTATTCCCATGTACAGCCATTAATAAGTTCATTGTAGTCATCCTTCGATGGTATGCGATAATCCGCTCCCCACTGCTGAGTTATCACATCCCGACTGGCAGGCAGGTCAACATACTCCCCATACTGCTGGGTCGTATTGCGGTACTCATTCAGAGCGCCCCATCGGTAGCAGTGACCAATCTCAGTGCTGTTGGCAGCCCCGATATTCACGTTTGCCCATTTCACACTCAGTCCCAGATCTACGAACTCCACAACATCTATCTTCTGTGTATTGCCGTATGAAACAGTTGTGCCATTGTTCACAAACGCCTCCACGTTATATGTGGCACCGGCATCCAAACCGGTAACTATAGCCTGAATATGTCCGTCGGCGGCTGGTATGGCGTTGACAGTAAGGGCTGTTGTAGCAGCATCGGTACCATCCTTCCAGTAGCGGAATCCCACTGTGGGCACTGTTCCGGTAATACTCTCCAAACCACGTATCACAGCCTTCAGAGTGTCTGACTCCACACCATTATTGAAACGCTTTCCTGCAGAGAGTGTGCGTATATACAACGGGGTGCCGTCAGCGGCAGAGGCGTTGGTCTTATATACGGCACGGACGGTAGCTCCATCCTCACGATTGGTGAATGTCGTTAATGTATTATTTCTGATGTCGTAGATTTCAATATTTGACGCTTTTGTTGTCTGCGATGACAACATATAGGCATAATCAAGATAGGATGATGTGTGATTATATCCTACTAACGGGAAGAAGAAGCTGTTTCCGTTGATACGACTCGTTACGGTGTAGCCTTTCATCCCGTTAAAACTTGATACCGCAAAGTCACAGTTGTCTATTAACTCTTTCAAGTCGGCATAGTCTGGCGTCATCCATGTGCCACCCCAGTTCATACTGGCTGCGTCGTAGTGTGTTGCCTGCACATTATCCATGCCGTCGGCATAGATATATGTCGCATCCTTATACCACTTATGATTGGCGCGCGTGAAGGAACTCTTATCCTCAGTCTCGCCCCAAGCGAAATAGTTACCGTCATTCTCCGGTGACACAGCACCCACATTGATATTTGCCCACTTGGTGCCGGAGGGCAGAGCGAGGTCTATAAACGAGCGTCCGAACTGAAGCACATCACCGTAAGCCGTATCATCTCCACACTTTACGTATGCTCGGTAGAAATATACTGTATCTTTGGGCATAGAGAAAGAGGCACTGTATATACCGTCGCCTGTTACCGTAGCCCTGACAGCAGTGCCTGTTGTCATGTCAACTGTGGTTGTATCGCCCACCACAAAACCTATCTCCGCACCACTCTTGACTTTTAAGTTATCATAACCTGTCAGCTGGCCAAAGAGTGTCGCCGTCATCTGTGTTGCCCTCCATTGCGCACTGTCTGTCTGAACCTGAAGTGACGAGCCATCGACAGACTGGACACTGCTACTCATCACAGGACGTATACTCTGTCCACTGTATGGATCTGTAGCAGTGGACAGACTATGAGAAGAACTGTTGAAAATCAGATACCAATAGTTATTTGATTTTTTAGAGACCAAGCACGAGGTATAATATACTCCTCGTGTGGTAAAATCCTTGTCTGTGGTACCTGAACGCCATCCGGCGGCTGGCATAAAGAGGTAATTGTCATTCTTGCCTTTTATCTTATATCCGTTAAGACCATTGAGTTGGCTCCAGGTCCATGTACAACTGTCAATGAGCATCTGATATTCCTTATCTGTAGGCATGGAGAAATTGTCACCTAATTTAACGGTGGCGACATCATACTCTGTCTTACGGATATTGGTAAGGCCATTTGAAGTGTTATAGGTATAGTTGCCGCTGGTATAGTTACCCTTGTCCTCTATCTCGCCGAAGGCGAAATAGCCGCCGTATTCCTCCGGTGCGAAGGCTCCCATGTTATGATTAAGGAACTTAACCGGCAGACCCAGGTCAACGACATAGTTATTGACATTCGCCTTCACGACAT
>JAGDAU010000110.1 GCA_017959365.1 Prevotella sp. | reverse complement strand
TAAACAGCAAGAAGATGCGAAAGCTGCGATTATCGTGGATGGGATTGGAGATACCCCAGCGTAAGAATTACGAACGTCAACTGAAAGTGCTGCATAAGTTGCAGACATTCTTCCACCGTCATGGCATAGAGATGCAGGTGCTGAAAGGCTATCCGTTGTCATTATGCTATCCTAAACCAGAACTGCGCACAGCATCTGATATAGACATCTATTGTGCGGAAGACTATGAGCGCTCCAACAAACTGATAGAGAAGACAGGCGTAACCGTTGACTACAGTCAGCATAAGCATAGCGTGTTTACCATAGAGGGGGTGCCGGTTGAGAACCATTATCATTTCCTTAATGTGCATGGTCATCGTTCTTCACGACAACTTGAGAAGCTGTTGCATGAGAAGGGTATCAGTTCTCCCTCTGCCACACTGCTCTATCTGTTGCGACACTCGGCTGAGAACTTCACTGCCTCGCAGGGACGCATACGCCAGGTTATAGACTGTGGACTGTATGCAAGGAAATATAATGCTGACATTGACTGGCAGTGGCTGTGTGATACTGCCACTCTCGTTGGTATGAAGCAGTATGTTGATATAGTGTTCGCCATCTGTGTGAGGTATCTGGGCTTCTCTGCGTCATTGTTCCCTGAGTGTGAGGTAGATTCAGAACTGCTGAACCGCTCCTTGAATGATATACTTTGTCCGGAATTTAATGATGAGCATCCTGCAAATATCATGGCGGAGCTGATCTATAAGATGCGAAGGTGGAGGTCAAACATGTGGAAACATCGTATAGTGTATGCCAATGAGAACTTGATGACCACATTCCTTACCCAAGCATGGAGCCATGTGCTCAAGCCGTCGTCTATAGTGTATGGTATGAGCGAGGGAAAATGAGAGTAGGGGAACTGTCATTTAGAATATGAAGATTTCGATAATTACAGCAACATATAACAGCGCATCCACGTTAGGTGATACGCTCGACAGCATACTCCGGCAGACGTACCAAGACTACGAGGTCATAATACAAGATGGTATGTCAACCGATGACACCCTTGCCATAGCACGAAGCTATGAGTCACGTTTCGATGGCAGATTAAAGATATTCTCAGAGAAAGATGATGGACTGTATGACGCCATGAATCGTGGCATCAGTCATGCTACGGGTGACGTTATCGGAATACTTAACTCTGACGATTTCTATGCTGACAACGAGGTGTTGCAGATAATTCACGACACCATGGCGACAGAGCAGGTAGACTGCATATACGGTAACCTGAAATACGTCAGGCATAATGACACGAGCAAAGTCACACGCACATGGACCGGCAGCCAGTTTGTGCCAGGGGCCTTTCAGCATGGATGGCATCCTGCCCATCCTACGTTTTATGCAAAGCGCGAGTGCTTCAGCAAATATGGTGGCTTTGACACGTCATTTGCCGTTTCTGCCGACTTTGAACTGATGCTGCGCTTCATAGAGAAGCACCGAATAACAAACAAATACATTGACCACTGCTTAGTCATGATGCGCGAGGGTGGCGAGAGCAATGGCAAGCTAAGCAACATAATAAAGGGTAACAGGAACATCATGCGTGCCTTCCGCAAGAACGGCATCAGCGTAAGCATGTTCTATCCCGTTAAAAGACTGTTGCCCAAAGTCATTGACAGACTGCGCAACACCATACATTCATAGCAACAACCAACAACAAGAAACAATACAATACACAAGATGAACCACGCACTGATAATAGTGTTATTGGCATTTGCCATATCATTGCCGCTGGGTATATACATCATACCCCGCATGATGATGATTAGCGTAAAGAATACATGGGACCGTCGCGGTGACGAGCTCAATCAAGGCGGTGTACGCGTTTACCAGATAGCCGGAATATCCATATTCCCACTAATGCTCATAACGCTATGTGCTACGCTGATGATGCCACTGGTATTGCCCTGGCAAGAATTGGCAAAGGAATGTGCAAGCATGGTGCCTCGTACCTTCTCGCTCATCACGGGTTCAACATTATTATATATAGTAGGACTGAAATATGACCTGCACGGAGCATCTACAGGCATACGTCTCTCTGCCATACTGCTTGCATCGTGCGTCTTCGCCGCATCAAACATGAGGATTGAGAATCTTCACGGACTATTCGGCATTTACATGTTGCCACTGTGGGTAAGCATCCCGCTTACCATACTGACGGCGACATACATCATCTTTACTTTCAGGATGCTTGACGGCTTTGACAGTCTTATCAGCGGCCAGGGAGTCTTGACGTTGCTGCTGCTGAGCCATATATACTTAGGTGTACCCGGACTCACCCCCACGTTTGTTACGGCTTCAATGCTTGGTGTGATAATACCTTACTGGGTGGTCAAGACTTTTTGGAGACGATGGGACCGCTGCACTATGGGTAACTCTGGCAGCTATGTTCTCGGATTCATCATTGCCTATCTATTCCTGGTAATACAGCGCCGTAGCGGAGCATCATATTATGACGGTGCCGACCTTGTGGCTTTCTCCATACTGATGTTGCCGATGCTTGACATCATGCGTGTAATAGGCAGCCGACTGCATGACGGACGAGAGGTATTCACGCAAGACCGCAACCAGATAAACGATAAGCTGTACCGCATGGGCATAGGCCGATACGGCGTCTTTGTAATGCTGTTGCTGATACACTTGATATTCGCTTCAGTTACATACGCCATAGTGCACCTCGGTATGTCCCACACGCTGGTGGTAATTGTTGACCTGGTAATGTGGCTGATAATGCACTGGGTAATAAACTGGCGCATACATGCCTACGAGACGTTCTCTCACCGCGAAGCATGGAACAAGGAATATGGTGAGGAGGCATGGAACGCACAGGTGCCGGTGGAGATACTTGAGAAGAAGATACGCACCTTCGGTACCATGGGACTGCCCAGCAATATGGTGGAGAAAGACACCATGGCATTTATTCCTGATGGCATGACAGGCATGGAGAGAGGCATGAAGCGTGGCATAGATATGCTTATATCCTTCGTCTGCATAATAGTATTCTCACCTCTGTTCCTCCTCAGCTATATCTTGATAAAACTTGATGACGGAGGACCTGCAATATATAAGCAGGAACGCATAGGACGTTTTGGCAGGCCTTTCTGCATATATAAGTATCGTAGCATGCGTCTTGATGCAGAGAAGATGGGACCGCAACTGAGTCATGCCGGCGGCGATGAGGACCCGCGACTGACTAAAATAGGAAAGTTCCTACGCCGCCACCATCTTGATGAACTTCCGCAACTGTGGAACGTTTTGGTTGGCGATATGGCATTCGTAGGCTACCGGCCGGAGCGCAAGCATTTCATAGACCAGATAATGCAGCATGACCCCAGATATTCCTTCCTGTACCAGATACGCCCGGGTGTAACGAGCTATGCCACGTTATACAACGGATATACAGACACAATGGAGAAGATGCTCCGCCGCTTGGAACTGGACCTTTACTATCTGCGTCACCGTTCTTTCTGGTTTGATATAAAGGTGCTGATTCTTACTTTCGGCAGTATCATTTTTGGCAAGAAATTCTGAGTGGTGCCAAATGACAAAATGAAAGCTATCACTTCTCATCGTAATATGATAGCTTTTACACTCTAAAGTGATAGCTTTCACGACGTGAAGTGATAGCTTTTAGGACTCAAGGTGCTTTTTAACGTCGGTTAACAAATGGTGTCAGGAAATAAGCGTAAAAACGAGCAAAGTGTAAGAATATAAATAAAAATAATGACAATATGGAAAAGACATTAACACAGGCTGTGTTGGCAGCTATCAAAGATTTGTATGGGCAGGAGGTTGACCCTAAGACCGTACAGGTGCAGAAGACAAGAAGCGAGTTTGAGGGAAACCTCACACTGGTGGTATTCCCTTTCCTGAAGATTTCTCGTAAGAAGCCGGAGAATACTGCTGCGGATTTGGGAGAGTGGCTCAAGAACAACTGTGAACTGGTAAGTGACTATAATGTGGTAAAGGGATTCCTTAACCTCGTTATATCTGCACAGACATGGACTGACCTTCTTAATAAGATTGATGCCGATGAGCATTATGGCGAGAAACAGTCTACGGCTGACAGCAAGTTGGTGATGATAGAGTACTCTTCGCCAAATACCAACAAGCCTTTGCACTTAGGTCACGTCAGGAACAATCTCCTTGGATGGTCACTGGCAAAGATTATGGAGGCCAATGGCAACCGTGTTGTGAAGACAAACATAGTTAACGACCGTGGCATACACATCTGTAAGTCTATGCTGGCATGGCTCAAGTGGGGCAATGGTGAGACTCCTGAGACATCGGGTAAGAAGGGCGACCATCTCATAGGTGACTACTATGTGGCTTTCGACAAGCACTACCGTGAGGAGATAAAGGATCTTGTGGCACAAGGCATGGATGAGGAGAAGGCCAAGCAGGAGGCTCCACTTATCAAGGAGGCTCACGAGATGCTGGTGAAGTGGGAAAATAATGACCCCGAGGTGCGTGCCCTGTGGAAGAAGATGAACGAGTGGGTGTATGCCGGATTTGATGAGACATATAAGGCCCTGGGCGTATCATTTGACAAGATATACTATGAGAGCCAGACCTATCTTGAAGGTAAGGAGAAAGTGGAGGAGGGACTCCAGAAGGGTTTCTTCTACCGTCGTGATGATAACTCAGTATGGGCTGACCTTACCAAGGAAGGCCTTGATGAGAAGTTGCTGCTGCGTTCTGACGGTACGTCGGTATATATGACGCAGGATATAGGCACTGCCAAGTTGCGTTTCCAGGACTTCCCTATAGACCAGATGATATATGTCGTAGGTAATGAGCAGAACTATCACTTCCAGGTGCTCTCCATCCTGCTTGACAAACTGGGCTTTAAGTGGGGTAAGGACCTTGTACACTTCTCTTACGGTATGGTAGAGTTGCCTAACGGCAAGATGAAGAGCCGTGAGGGAACAGTGGTTGACGCTGATGACCTGATTTCAGCTATGATAGCCGACGCACGCAAGACAAGTGATGAGCTGGGCAAGAACGCAGACCTCACAGAGGAGGAGCGTCAGGAGATAGCCCGTAAGGTAGGTATGGGCGCACTGAAATACTTCATACTGAAGGTTGATGCACGTAAGAACATGCTGTTTAACCCAGAGGAGTCTATCGACTTCAACGGTAACAC
Source organism: Prevotella sp. (assembly GCA_017959365.1). Lineage (GTDB taxonomy): Bacteria > Bacteroidota > Bacteroidia > Bacteroidales > Bacteroidaceae > Prevotella. Next base: position 4,565 of record JAGDAU010000110.1, on the reverse strand, counting down.
AGGTCCGTTCATCCAGTACACATATGCACGTATCCAGTCTATACTGCGCAAGGCCGGTGAGCAGACAACTGTACTTCCTGCAGCATACAAGCCGTCAACAAAGGAGGTTGACCTGATACAGAAGATTAGTGAATACGGTGCTGCCGTAGAGCAGGCCGGCAAGGACTACAGTCCTTCAGGTATAGCCAACTATTGCTACGAACTGACAAAGGCATTCAACCAGTTCTATCATGACTACTCAATCCTCAATGCCGATACAGAGGAGGAGAAGCAGTTCCGCCTTGTCTTGGCACGTAATGTAGGCAAGACCCTCAAGAACGGCATGGCACTGCTGGGTATAGAGGTTCCTGAGAGGATGTAACGAATACAGATATTCTGCCACACTTTGGGTAAAGAACGCTTGCGTCTGCCTGGAGTGTGGCTTTTTTCATATGGTTCTATTAACAAGGTATAATAACAATAATAAAACAATACTAACATAAACTTTACATTATGAAGAAGATATACTTGCTGCTGTATATCACTATATGCAGTATATACCAATTGCATGCGCAACAGAAATTCGGTAAGATTACTGCAAAAGACTTTACATCACCAGTAGAGGTTGCTGACACTACTGCTGACGCAATATACATATACAATATAGGTGAGACTACCTTTGAATACATCGCAGACCATGCTATTCTGAGCACAAAGGTTTCTGTGAGGATGAGAATCCTTACGGAGAAAGGACGTGACTATGCCAACCAAAGTATTGTCATCAGCAGTTCTGCGAAGAAATCAAGGATGGATAATGACAATGTGAGAAATATATCTGCTACGGCATACAATTATGAGAACGGGCAAGTGACTAAGACTGCGATGCAGAGCAAATATGTAAACAAAGAAACCGTTGATGATCGCACATGCCGCATTAAGTTCGCTATCCCTGATGTAAGGGTAGGCTCAATCATAGAATATCAGTACACCATTGAGTCGCCGAGATACACCTACCTCCCTTCGTGGTACCTGCAAGTTGACGAGCCCGTATCTTACAGTTATTACGACGTTACCTTCCCGGAATGGTTTCTTTACAATGTGGAGAGTCGCGGTGAATGTAAATTCAATCTTAAAAAGTCGGATGTCACAGTTGTCCTCAATGCCATGGGCGAAACATATAATATAAAAGGAGTACGCTATATCATAGAAGGACACGACTTGCCATCTTTGAAAAACGAGAAGTATGTATGGTGTACTAATGATTATGCCACGCGTGTTGATTTTGAGTTGCAGGGCGTAGAGATTCCGGGACAACTCTACAAGTACTACACCACCAGTTGGAACGATGTACGTGAATATCTGTCAGAAAGTGCCGACTATAAGTCTTACCTCAAGATAAAGAATCCACTGGCAGAAGAAATGCAGGGTATGTCACTTGATGGCATGAGTGTTGCCGATAAGGCAAGCAAGTTGTTTACGTTGTTGCTTTCTAAGATGAAGTGGGATAAGAACTACAATCTCATTTGCGACTCCCCACTGAAGGCATACAAGGAAGGAAAAGGTTCTAATGCCGAAATGAACTTTGTATATATGAGCATGTTGCGTGATGCTGGCATTAAGTGTACTCCACTCTTGCTGCGCCTTCGCAACCGTGGTCGACTGCCTGTTACTCATCCTTCCATCGATAAACTCAGTACCTTCGTAGTGGCAATTGCCGATGATAATGGCGAACTATATTTTGCCGACGGCTCGGCTGAGTATGGCGACATCAATGTGATGCCACAGCAACTGCTGACCGAGGGTATTCCTTTTGACCCTAAATTTACCAACGACAACATCCTCAATTTGGCTGATCTTACGGGGTCCAGCATCACGCAGATGTTGCAAGGTGTCATATCACCCGAAGGCAAGTTTGTCGGTGCAAGGCGTATAACATTCACTGGCGAAAATGCACTTGGTCTGAAAAATGCCTACCACAACGCTGAGGACAGCATCACCTTCGTTAACAAGATGGAAGAGTCAGAAGGAATCAGTGTCAAATCTCTTACACTGAGACGTGTTAACGGTACGGGACGTTCTGTTATCATGCAGAATTCATTTGAGAGGCAGTTTACTTATGCAGGTAATATGATGTACATCAATCCGATGATTATCTGCGACGTCACATCCAACCCATTCACTAATGCTCAGCGCAATCTGCCGGTGCAGTTCCCCTTCCTTGAGACACGAAAATATATTGCAGAATTTACTGTGCCTGCAGATTACTCCATTGAGTCATTACCCGAGAATGCCACATTCTCTCTCGGTAATGATTGTACTGTGCAGCTGCAAGTAAGCTCCAACGGAAACTCCATTAAGACACAGTATGTGTTTTCCATAGATAATACTTTTATTGAGACGTCACGCTACAAGGAGCTGCAGGACTTCTGGCAGAACCTCGTAGATATAAACTCAAAGAAGATAATATTGAAAAAGAGATGACGAAGCACGTAGCGTTAACTGCCTTCCTACTTACACTTTGGCATGTGGTTATGCATGCCCAGCCATCGTGGACGGCAGCAAGTATCCCTGATACCCTGCGTACAGGAGCCAACTCTGTGGTGAGACTCTATACGCAATGCACTACGGTGACATCATCGTTGAGCTATACTACTAAATACCACAAAGTCGTCACGGTGTTTAATCGTAACGGAGATGATGACGGTAGTTGGTCATGCAGTTCTGATTTATTTATGCAACTTGCTTCATTCAACGGTGCAATATATGATGCTGATGGCAAGCAGGTGGAAAAGTTGAAGAAAGGAAACCTCAAGACATCCTCGGTGTCTGAGCATCTTGCCACCGACAATGTGTATAACTACTACACACCACCCGCAATGTCTTATCCTTACACCGTGGAATACGAGTGGCAGGTGAAAGCAAATGACGGCTACATAGACTTCCCCGTCTTCTGGCCAGGAGGCATCAGGCAGGCATTGCAAAGTGCGGAATATACTCTCTCTGTACCTGCGAGGGTGGAGATCGCATCATATCACTCTGGTCATCAATGGAACACGTCATGCAGTCAAAGCGATAAAGTTACGGAATACAAATGGAGCCTGTCACCGATGCGAGCTGTCATTACGGACTACTATGACGATGTTCCACTCAACTTGATGCCCTATGTAATGTCTGAACCACGAGTCTTCACATTTGCCAAGACTACCGGCAGCATGAAAGACTGGGAGCAGTTTGGTAGTTGGTACCACTCCATCAATGTCGGCAGAGACCAACTTTCACTCGCAGACAGAGCTAAGGTGACAGAACTCACAGCAGGCTGTAACACCACCACAGATAAGATAAATGCACTTTATGCATATCTTGCTGAGAAAACACGCTACGTGAGCATACAGTTGGGTATAGGTGGATGGCAATCAATGACCGCAACCGAAGTAGCGCAGACAGGATTTGGTGACTGTAAGGCACTGACAAACTATATGAAGACCCTGCTCGCGGCGGTGGGCATAAAGTCGTATCCCCTGCTGGTCAGCACCACCTACAGCAGATTACTGCCAAACTTCCCCAATATGCACCAAATTGATCATGTGGTGCTTGCAGTGCCAATTGAGGACAATGATACACTACTCATAGAATGTACTAATCCACAGTTGGCATTAGGCTACATACCAGCGACAATAGCAGGGCACGATGCCTTGCTTATTACTGAAGCGGGTGGCAAACTCATTCGAATAAAAGACTATACTCCGCAGCAGAATAATGAGAGTGTTAAAGCGCATATCACGGTACGCCTTGACGGAAATGCTGATATGCAGTTCAAGTGGGATCACAGTGGGTGTTGCTATGGTAGTGTAAGGTCACTGACTACCCTTGATGATGCTAAGCGCAAGGACCATATACGACGATGGATTACCTTGAATGATGCCACCATTAACAGTGTGCAGACAACGGAATCTCTCAACGGTATGAACTCTCATCTTCTCTTGTGTAGCCAAGCTGATGTGCGATATCCAGGTGCTGCTGAAGGACGTTTCTTCATAACTTGTAATCCATTTAGACGTTACAAGACCGTAACGATGCGAAAGGATAGGACACGTCCTATAATACAAGACTATCCTCTCAGTTGGAGTGATACGATAACGATAAAAGTTCCTACAGACATGATGGTAGAGGCAATGCCCCAGTCAGAGAGCTACGCCAACTGTTTCGGCAGTTGTGCCATCACCGTAAATAACAGTGGGGACAGCATCAACATTACTACATTTGTTGAATTTCGTAAGGGTAGCTTCACCATAGACCATCGTCAAGAGTTTAATGATTTCCAGAAAAAACTGACAGATATCATTAACAGACAAGTAGTACTTGTACGCAAATCGAATCTAAGCACAAATTAGGTACTCGTAAATAGATTGTAGTTCCTGAAGATCATATAACTCTGAATTCAAACATAATGAGGGCGGTGAGGATGTAATTCCTCACCGCCCTCTTCGTTTATGTTATGCATTTCTGGCAGAGGTTCGCAAGTTGGGGCACCTCGGTCTTAAAACTATCCCAAGACGCAGTACCCTGTCTGATGCGAACTCCAGACG
>JAGDAU010000109.1 GCA_017959365.1 Prevotella sp. | reverse complement strand
TCATTAAAAAAATAATGAGTAAAAAAAAAGAATATGTTTCTCAGAATAAAAAAAGAGCGGCAAACGAGACTCGAACTCGCGACCCCGACCTTGGCAAGGTCGTGCTCTACCAACTGAGCTATTGCCGCAAAAAAAAATTGTGAAGAGGAGGAGACTCGAACTCCCACGTCGCAATTGACACTACCCCCTCAAAGTAGCGCGTCTACCAATTCCGCCACCTCTCCAACAATCTTAATTGCTGTGCCCAGAACAGGACTCGAACCTGCACGCCTCGCGGCACACGCACCTGAAACGTGCGCGTCTACCAATTCCGCCACCTGGGCAAAAAAACAAAATATCAACTTCTTATGAGCGGCAAACGAGACTCGAACTCGCGACCCCGACCTTGGCAAGGTCGTGCTCTACCAACTGAGCTATTGCCGCATTTCATAAGGCATTTCTCCAAATGCGGTTGCAAAGGTAATATGTTTTTTTTATTCCACCAAATTATTTGAGATTTTTTTTTCAAAAAAAATCAATCCATACGAGATTTGTAATCATCATAACTATATTCACGCAGTGTTTCTATACTACCGTCAGTATGACGCAACAATATGGATGGGTGGCAGATACCATTAAACATACTGGTCTTTACCGTTGTATAATGAATCATATCTTTCAATATAAGCGTCTCCCCTACCCTCAATTCATGGTCAAATCTCCAATAACCGACAAAATCGCCACTTAGGCAACTATTGCCACCTATTCTATATATATAGCCATCATTATCCATGGTGTCATTTACTATCTCCGCACCTTATATCACAGGCTGGTATGGCATCTCAAGACAATCGGGCATGTGACAGGTGAAACTGGAATTGATGATTGCAGTACGGATACCACAGTCTTCCACGACATCAACAACAGAAACATGCAGGTCGCCAGTCTGCCAGGCAAAGGCACTACCTGGCTCAAGTATAATTTTCAAGTGCGGATAGCGGTTATGGAATCCTCTCAAAAGGCTAATCAGAAGAGGAACGTCATAATCGGAACGGGTCATCAGATGACCACCTCCGAAGTTTATCCACTTCAACTGATTGAACCATGGGGCAAACTGCTCCTCAATATGAGTAAGAGTACGGGCAAAAACATCAGAACCGCTTTCGCAATGACAATGACAGTGAAAACCGCTGATATCAGACGGAAGCAGTCTTGGCAATCTGTCAGCACGAACACCAAAACGGGTGCCGGCGGCACAAGGATTGTAAATATCTGTCTCCACCTCCGAATATCCTGGATTAATACGCAATCCCAGACATATATCCGGATTTGCCTTGTTTACCCTCTCATGGAAAGCCGCATATTGGCTCAAGGAATTAAATGTCAAGTGTGACGACCATCGGGCTACGTCATCAATACTACTGTCCTCGTATGCCGGTGAATAGGTATGTGCCGGACTGCCAAACTCCTCGTATGCCAGACGAGCCTCCCAAGGCGAGCTGGCTGTCGTGGCATTGATATACTCGCGAAATATCGGGAAGGTCTTCCATAATGCAAAAGCCTTAAACGCGAGAATTATCTCTACATCAGCCTCTTGCGCTACACTTCTTATTAAACTGAGATTTCTCCTGAGGAGAGTTTCGTCCATTATATAAAAAGGTGTTTTTATCATAATAAATCAAAATTTTCTGCAAAGGTATTTATTTTGTTTGGATAAAGTTGTGTGTTTGACAAAAAATTCATAATTTTGCAAGTGATTTCAACAAACTGGATCAATGAGACTCATTTTATTGACAAGACCGACATTTTTCGTTGAAGAAGATAAAATACTCTCTGCCCTGTTTGAGAGAGGACTTGACAGTCTGCATCTCTACAAACCGGACACGGAACCCATATACTCTGAAAGGCTGCTGTCATTGTTGCCGGAACAGATCCTCAAGAAGACCATAGTACACAACCATTACTACCTGAAAGATGAGTTTAACCTGGCGGGTATTCATATAGATAAGCCGGAAACAGGAACACCACAGCACTACAAGGGCAAGGTGGGCATGACTTGTCGAAGCATCAGTGATATTAAGGCTATAAGGAAAAAATCTGACTACATCTTCTTGAGAAATATCTTCGACAGTGTATCCAACCCCACAGAAAAGATAACATTTTCATACAACCAGCTGCACGATGCAGCCAAACAAGGACTCATTGACCGCAAGGTGTATGCCCAAGGCGGTTTATCGTTGGAGAATGTTAAGATTGCCCGTGAGTTAGGTTTTGGAGGTGTGGTTATCTGTGGTGATATTTGGAACAGATTTGATATCCATCACGAACAAGATTTCAAGGCTCTGCTGAGCCATTTTGAAAAATTAAAAAAAGCTGTAGAATAAAATATATTGTTCAACAAATATATATAAAATGGTTAACAGTAACTCTTTCTTTGTGTTCTCTGGTACCAACTCAAGGTACCTTGCTGAGAAAATTTGCAACAGTTTGGGTTGTCAGTTAGGCAACCTGCAAATCACACACTTCTCTGACGGTGAATTTTCCGTTTCATACGAAGAGTCTATACGAGGCAGAGATGTTTTCCTTGTCCAAAGCACATTCCCTAACTCTGACAATCTTATGGAACTGCTACTTATGATTGACGCTGCCAAAAGGGCATCGGCAAGACATATTATTGCTGTAATGCCTTATTTCGGTTGGGCACGCCAAGACAGGAAAGACAAGCCTCGCGTAAGCATCGGCGCTAAACTTATTGCCGACATTCTCGGAGTGGCGGGTATAGACAGGCTTATAACAATGGACTTACATGCCGACCAGATACAAGGCTTCTTCGATGTGCCCGTTGACCATCTCTATGCCTCAGGGGTACTGTTGCCATATATTAAGACCCTCAACCTTGAGGACCTGGTCATTGCCTCACCTGATGTGGGCGGCAGCAAGAGGGCTAACACATACGCCAAGTATCTCAGATGTCCTCTTGTTCTGTGCTATAAGACCAGAGCAAGAGCCAATGTGGTGGCAAGCATGCAGATTATCGGTGATGTAAAAGGCAAGAATGTAATCATCGTTGATGATATGGTTGACACAGCCGGTACAATCACTAAGGCTGCCGACCTTATGAAAAAAGCAGGGGCCAAGAGCGTCAGGGCGTGCGCATCGCACTGTGTTATGAGTGGTCCGGCAAGTGAAAGGGTACAGGAGTCTGCCCTTGAGGAAATTGTATTCACCGACTCCATACCTTACACAAAGCGGTGTGATAAAGTGAAGCAGATATCAGTAGCAGACATGTTTGCGGAGACTATACGCCGAATACTCAACAATGAGAGTATTTCTGATCAGTCTTATTACCTGATTTAGAAACTTTGGTAACAATAAAGACATAATAAATGCTCCCTCTTTATGAGGGAGCATTTATTTATTATAATATCAATTTCTTAGTCAAGCCACTTAACGTATGCGAAGTCCTGACGGTGAGGCAGTTTATCATTCTTTGGGAACATTCTCACGCAACACTTATACGGACCGGCATGATCAGGAATGAACTTACACTCAAATGTGTAGAGATTGCCTTCTTGCTTTATCAGCTTAAATGGTCTTACTGTATGGATAGAGATTTCCTCCTCTGGCTCATTATTAATAGTAACAAGCTCAAGACCAATAGCGTCGTTAAGACCCTGCTCATCAATGGTATATCTCAGAGCGAACTCAAGTCCTGTCTCTGAAACGCTGAAAGCGGTATCGTCCTTGTCAACCACCTTAATAGCATCCCAACGCTCGGCAACGGTCTCCTTCCAAGAAGCTATTTCTTTTGCGAGCTGGTTGTTATTGGCTGAAAGTTCCTTAAAGCGTTTAGCCTCCTTAATATAGAACTTGTTGTAATAGTCATCCAACTGACGCTTCATTGTATAGTGTGGAGCAATCGTGGCGATAGAGTTCTTAACCACTTTAATCCAACCGGCGCTGTAGCCCTTCTTCTTATCTTTATTATAATAGAGAGGGATAATCTCATTCTCAAGGAGTGAGTAGATTGTAGCAGCGTCAAGCTGGTCTTGGTAGCCTTGGTTCTGATATGTGCGTTTCTGGGGAAGAGCCCAACCGGCACCCTTGCGATAACCCTCAACCCACCAGCCATCAAGCACAGAGAGGTTGACAACACCATTCATCTCTGCCTTCTCGCCTGATGTACCGGAAGCCTCAAGAGGACGGGTCGGTGTGTTCATCCAGATATCCACACCACTCACAAGACGACGGGCAAGCTGCATATCGTAGTCCTCAAGGAAGATAATCTTACCGAGGAACTCTGGACGCTGACTGATCTCAAAGATCTTCTTTATAAGACCCTGACCAGCACCATCAGCAGGATGTGCCTTACCAGAGAAGAAGAACAATACCGGACGCTCCGGGTTATTTACAATCTTTGACAGACGGTCAAGATCAGTAAAGAGCAGGTGGGCACGTTTGTAAGTGGCAAACCTGCGGCAGAAGCCTATCATCAGTGCATTGGGATTGATACGCTCAAGAAGTGACACTACCCTTGACGGGTCGCCCTGGTTCTTAAGCCACATCTCTGTAAACTTCTCACGGATATACTTTATAAGCTTCTCCTTCAATGCCATACGGGTTGACCAAATCTCTGCATCGGGCACATCATAAATAGCGTGCCATATATCCTCATTGCTCTGGTCACTCATAAAGTTCTTATCGAAGTATTTATCATACAACTTACGCCACTCTGTAGCTGTCCATGTCGGGAAGTGTACACCATTAGTTACATAACCGACGGCGTTCTCCTCTGGATAATAGCCCTTCCAGATAGGAGCAAACATCTTCTGACTAACCCAGCCGTGCAGTTTACTAACACCATTAACCTCCTGACAAGTATTGATGGCGAATGTGCTCATGCTGAATTTCTCACCGTGGTCATCTGGGTTGACACGTCCCATACCTATAAACTCATCCCATGTAATGCCAAGCATCTGAGGGTAACCACCCATATACTTGCCAAAGAGGTCAGCATCAAAATAGTCATGACCAGCGGGAACAGGTGTGTGACATGTGTAAAGACCAGATGCCCTTACAAGCTCGAGAGCCTGATTGAAAGTCATTCCCTCCTGAACATAGTCACACAGGCGCTGCAGGTTGCAGAGTGCGGCATGACCTTCATTGCAGTGAGATATATCCTTCTTGATTCCAAGCTTCTTAAGTGTCAGCATACCACCGATACCAAGCAAAATCTCCTGCTTTAGTCTGTTTTCCCAGTCACCGCCATAGAGAGCGTGTGTGATTGGCTTATCAAACTCAGAGTTCATCTCATTGTCGGTGTCAAGCAGATAAAGTTTCACACGACCCACATTAACACACCATACATAAGCATGAACCTGATAGTTCATATACGGCACATCAACAACCATTGGGTTGCCATCCTTATCTAACTGACGCACGATAGGCAGGCTGTTGAAGTTCTGGGCATCATAATTGGCAATCTGCTGACCATCCATGCTGAGACTCTGACGGAAATAACCCATTCTGTAGAGGAAGCCGATGGCGCACATATCCACATTAGAGTCCGAAGCCTCCTTAACATAGTCACCGGCAAGCATGCCAAGGCCACCAGAGTAAATCTTAAGAGACTGGTTGATACCATACTCCATACAGAAATATGCTACTGACGGACGGCTCTTGTCTGGCTTCACATTCATGTATTCCTTGAAACGGGCATACACATCCTTAACTTTCTTCATCACAGCCTTATCCTTGACAATGGCCTCCTTGCGCTCATAACTCAAGCGCTCGAGCAGAGCAACGGGATTGTGGCCTACTTTCTCGTAAAGGTCTTCATCCAAGCTCTTCCACATGTTACGGGCATCATAGTTCCATGCCCACCACATGTTATGAGCCAGCTCATCTAAGCATGCCAGCTGTTCTGGCAGACGCGACTTAACAATCACCTCTTTCCATGATGGTGAATTAGAGTAATCTGCTTTTATTTTCATAATAAATATAATATGTTATTTGTATTATTTGTTTTCGTTTCTCTTAATGGCATTACGCAACGCAATGTCGTATGCATCGTAATAATATTCTATAAACTTGCTCCAAAGGGCTTTCTTTGAGAGAGCGTCAGCATTCTTACGGCATTTCTTGATATCCTCATCGCTCATATTGGAAAATTCTGAAACGATTTCCTTGATGCCGTCAGCAACCTCTGAATAATTATAGTCTGTGCGATGAATAACCTTTACTCCATCCTCTATCTCACCATTATGCCCAAGAGCCTTATTTACCCAAAGGCCAAAACCGGCAAGATCGGTTGTGACGCAAGGCACCTTAAATGCTATAGCCTCAAGTGGTGTATAGCCCCAAGGCTCATAATAAGACGGATAGATACACATATCATTTCCCAAGATCAAATCATAATAGGTCATGTTTATCACTCCATCATCACCCGTAAGGTAGCACGGAAGGAAAATCAGTTTCACCTTATCCTCCGGGAGATTTTTCATGTTTAGGTATTTAAGCATTCCCAACACATTATCATGGGTCATATTATGAAGCCAATGGGTTAGCATAGGAACCTCTAACGGAGTGTCGTATTTCTTACCACTGTTAAGACGGCTGACAAGGTCGGAACGAGGGTCGCCAACCCATCCCGGCACTTCTATAAATGCCAAAACAGTCTTTGACAACTCCTTGTCTCGCAACAGACGGTTCATTGCCTCAATATATACGTCAACGCCTTTATTTCGGAACTCATATCTACCACTGGTTGACACTATTAGCGTATCATCACCCAGATCGGTACCCATCAGGGCATTAGCCACATCCAAGAGACGACGACGGGCGGCACGACGCTTCTGAGTGAACTGGGCACCTTTGGGAACAAAGTTATTCTCAAAACCATTTGGCAGTACACAGTCAACAGGACGGTCAAGCAACTCTTTACACTCATTGGCGGTAATATCGCTTACAGTAGTGAAACAGTCAACATTGTGAGCTGTCTGCTTTTCTATGGAATGCTTGCTCTGCATATTCAGCTCTTCAGCCATCTGGTCGCCATTGTAAGCGAATAAGTAATCATACAGTGGTTTGTTGTTACCCGATATGCTTCGGCCGATGCTCGTTGCATGAGTTGTAAAGAGTGTGGCAATCTGAGGCAGACGGTGGTTGATATACAGAAGTCCAAGACCCGTCATCCACTCATTGCCATGATAAATCACTTTATCTTCTTCACAAAGGTAATAGTTATAATAACTCTCCACTACGAGTGCTGCGGCATACGAGAACATTGACGCCTCATCATAATCTCCGTAGGCATGAAGGCTGTCAACCTGATAATGCTCCCACAGAGAGGCATAAATTTCATTCTTATGCTCATAATACTGCTCAAATTCCACTAATATGGCAATAGGATTGCCGGGGATATCCCAGCGGCCCACCTTGAAGTGCAGACCATCCGTGGCAGCCTGCTCTCTCCATTCAGCCATCAGGCTGTCATCAACAATGAAGAATGGACTTGGTTTTTCGTGCCAACAATCCGGACCAATGAAGAATATACGGTCTCTCATTGCATCCTGTAATGTCTTTGCACGTGTTGATAATACGGTGTAAATACCACCGACTTTGTTACATACTTCCCAGCTTGACTCAAATATAATGTCAGGAAGCAAACGTTCTTTTCCCATGTTAATACCTAAAATGATGCGCAAAATTAACCATAATAATTAAAAAAACATAATTTTGTGTTACTTTTTTTTGAATGAAACGTCAATTTAATGATTTAAAATAGTAACTTTGTCAAATCATTGTATTTTTCTTTTCTTTTAAGAACACATTAATTATGAAGAAAACAATTTGTTTAATCACACTGATTATATGTTTCATTGGCAACGTACTGGCTGATGAGCCGTTCCGTAAGACAATCGTCAACAAAGAGCACGACGTGGTAATGAAAATAGACCTGTATAACAATCTCATAATACCCGGACAGGAACTATTCGGAGAAGTGGGAGGATACCTGTATTACAGAAAAGACGGAAGGGTATGGATTATCACCAACGCCGAGATTAACGGCAACATTGCAACACTCACCATAACCAATGATTATGGCAGTGAAGACCTTACGGCAACCCTAACAGCTGAGAACGACGGTACCTATACCCTGCGTCAGGAGAAAGGAAGCACCATCAAAATAGCAGTCAACAAGAAATGGGTCAAACTACCGTCAAAGATGACATTCACACCGGAAAATTAAGCCCTGTGACTATCTTATGAATCATACAGATAGCATCAGAATGACACTTTAAATCCAAAGCGGATACCATTACGGGAAGCTGTCGAGAGGTTGTTGTAACTCAGACGGTGGACATAGTCAACCTCAAACAACTTGAAGATATTATGCACACCGACCACAATCTCCCAATAAGGCTTTCCTGCATCCATAATATTCACATTATCAGGAAATTGGAATAATATGGGATCATTGTAATTCTCCGGCAGGTATGGATTGTTTTTGTCTGTCAGCTTACCTATCATGCCCTTAACGGCAAAATACTCCCTCCACTTCAGTTTCTTTAAAAGAGGAATACGGTTAAGAAGTTTTCCATTCATATCCCATGCTGCACTCCAGAACACATAACGGTCGTTGAGGAACTCCATATTGTTCATCAGTGAGAATGTCTCCTCGTGCTCCCAATACGACAGGTTGACAGGTGGCATGATAAGCAATGGGAATGGCACCTTATTCCATTGAGCGCCTGCCTTGACACGGCTGTTGATATATCCCCAACTGCCTAACCAGAATCGCTTATATATTTCAGCCTCTGTAAAGTTGTACTTATATTGTCCGCCCATCAATCCATCAAAACCGATGGTATGACTCAACGAAAACTCCGGAGAATCGTAGTTGGTGGGTATGCGCTGCTGTTTGGTGTTGATAAAGGTCTGTCCGGGGCTGTATTTCATTCCCAGCGTAATCTCAGAGGTGCGTATCTTGCCAGCCAGGGCTCCTACAGGCATGTCAGCTGAATAACCCGGGTCTGATGGGTCAGCGGCTTTATAGCCTGGCATGTGGCGGAACTCCAAATCACCTGTGGCATCATTACTCTCCAGCTTTATGTCGGAATGTAAACGGAATCCCCAATCCGTCTCATAGACAAAATCCAGTTTCTGGCGGTTGTAGAAATACATCTGCTCCACCTTCTGTGTCTTAAATGCCATGAAAGCATTATCCTTATTATGGATAATAAACTTATCTGACGGCGACATCACATCAAATGACGACTCAAAAGACAGTGTGCGCTGAGGGTATTCAAACGGCTGGTTTTTCTTCTTGTTAAACGAATAAGTGAAGTTGGTACCATAATAATGCTTCCTCGACTTTGTACCGTAGGCATAATAACCATCCCAAAAGAGATGAGGATTAAGGCGGGCTGTAGTTCTGCCACTCAGACGGAAACGCCACTTGTCCACAAAATTATAAGATATAAAGGTGTTAACGGGTCCAATATCAAACTTACTCTTGTCTTTATCCGGATGGGTCTCCACAAAATTCTCTATGAGCACCTTAGCGGCAATCAGCATCCATTTGAAATTCTTCGACTGTTCCATGCTCTTGATAAACGAACCCATATTCTCCTCACTCTTTGTCAGGCCGATGGTACGATAACGGTCCCAGAATGCCTGATCGCGTATTTGAGCATCTGCCTCGGTACGCTTCTTTGCCTTACCCCTGAATTTCTTGTCAGATATCTCTGAGAAGTCATAATCCGACAATCTGGTGTTTCGTATCACAATGGCTTTGGTGAAGATATTGGCTATTTGCATCTCCGCTACCATATTGTCAACGGTAAGCACCCACTCACCATTGTCAAGGCGAGTGTACTCCTGCTGCATACGGATATTATCAACGAAGTTAACACCACTCCTGCGGGGTACTGTCATATCACAACGCTTTACATGCAGCGATGAGTCACACAGGATGTACAACTCACCACGGAAACCGAAGTCCTGCTGGTTGTTGGGCAGGAACTGCAAATGGTAACACTTGTCATTACCCACAAACACTGTATCCTGAATATAATAGCGGTAGAATGATATCGCTGTACGTCCTATAGGGCTTGGGAAATGATACTGCAATAATTTCACATGGTCATCATAGATGTCTATGTCTGTAAATATCTCCTTGAGCATGGTGTTTACGGTCTCACCAGTCTGTATCACTTTATTGACACCTGTTGACTGCTGACCCATAATAACATCCTTTTCTGTACGGGGATCTTTACGGTATAAGTGCTGGGTAACTGTCTCATCAACAGACAAAGGCAATATGAGTTTCTGAGTAAACTCGCATTGCTCCACCTGATTAACAAGCCAAGGGGCATTCTTAAACAAGCCTTTTTCCATATCCTCCGGCTTGATATCATTAACGGCTAAAGTTATCTTCTGATACTTGTTAAACTGATAAAAAGGATAATTCTCCAAATCCGTCTTCTTCTTGGCGGCTATAACGCGCTGCATCAACTCAACGGCGGGGTTGTTCTTACGAGTATAACGGGTGCGGCGCTTTGCCTTTACCACAACCTCGTCAAGGGCACGTGTATCTGGTATGAGTTTCACAGTGATGTTGCGCGATGTCTTCTCGTTAATGAGTATACGCCTGTCTTGATATCCCACAGACTTAATAGTGAGATACCAACCATTATGACGCTCAATCTTAAAATTGCCGTCAACATCACCTGCCACCGCAACACCATGTCCTTTATATAACAATGACGGGAATGGTATTGTCTCACCGGTAACTGAATCCACCACCTTGCCGTTAATCTGCGCTAACACTGTTTGGGTAAGCACACACAACAGCAAAGTAAGCAGATATTTAATCGATTTCCTCATCTGCATCATATCCACCCATCTCACGAAGGGCATTTTTTAACATTGTATATTGTTGATAAAGATTGTTGACCGCCTCCTCACCCTGAGTATAGTCATGCATCGGACTCTTAAGATAGAAACTCAGAAAACGTTGTATTCCATAACGTCCGGCACGCATGGCAAGGTCAATGAGCAGTGCAAGGTCAAGAAGTAAGGGCGCTGCAAGTATAGAGTCACGACAAAGGAAATTAATCTTTATCTGCATAGGATAACCCATCCAGCCGAAAATGTCAATATTATCCCAACTCTCCTTATTGTCATTACGGGGAGGATAGTAGTTAATCCTTACCTTATGATAATAGTCCTTATAGAGGTCTGGTTGGTCTGTGGACTTAAGTATTGTCTCCAATGTAGAAAGCTTGCTCACCTCCTTGGTACGGAAATTATCCGGCTCATCCAATACCATGCCGTCTCTGTTGCCGAGGATATTTGTGGAGAACCATCCAGACAATCCCATGCAACGAGTGCCGATGATAGGTGCGAAACCGGATTTGACAAGGGTCTGGCCACTCTTAAAGTCTTTGCCGGCTATTGGCATACGGGTTTTCTCTGCCAACTCCCATATAGCCGGTATGTCAACAGTGGTGTTAGGCGCACCCATGACAAATGGGGCTCCTTCTGAAAGAGCCGCGTATGCATAACACATGGATGGTGCTATGTGCTCACGATCATCAGCTTTCATAGCTGCCTCGAGAGCTGACAGGGAGTAATGGACATCCTTGTCTATTGGAAGATAAATTTCTGTTGAGGCAGCCCAGACAACAACGATACGGTCACAGCCATGCTCATGCTTGAAACGACGGATGTCGTCACGCAACTGTTCCACCATTTCCCAACGCGTCTTGCCAACCATCACATTGTCGCCGTCTATACGCTTGGCATAATTCTTGTCAAAGGCAGCGGGCATCGGAACGATACGCTCCAACTCTTCTCTCACTGGTAAAATATCTTTTTCCTCCAGCACCTTGGCATACATAGCCGCACGGAAGGCATCCTGAGGATAGACATCCCAAGTGCCAAACTCTAAATCCTTAAGCTCTGCTAAGGGAACTATGTCATAATAACCTGAATATTTCTTATTGTCCCCTTTTCCAATACGTATTTTATCATACTGAGTCAGGGAACCGACTGGTTTTGCCAATCCTCTGCGCGCCATCATCACGCCAGTGAAGAATGTGGTGGCTACAGCTCCGCAACCAACCACCAATATGCCTAATTTACCGTTTGCCGGTTTTACATTTTCATTTATCATGATTTTACGTGTATTTTTCAATTAATATTACACTTCAAGTATTTGTTTTCAATAAATTATCTATTTCATCAATAATCACGTCACACTCTGGACTATCCGGTTCTGCCTTTATCCAGCCTTCCACTCTCAGCCATGCCGTATGCATGCCAGCCTTACGGGCAGGGCAGATATCCTTATCATAACTGTCGCCTACCACAAGTATCTCATCCGGACGTACGCCTAATCGCTCTGAGGCAATAAGGAAAATCCGCGCATCCGGCTTACGCACACCCACCACAGCTGATTCCACTACTGTGGTAAAGAGATCACTGAGACCGAACTCCTCAAGCACAACACTCATATTACCGTAGAAATTACTCACCAAAGCCAAAGGCAACTGCTTGGAGAGTGACTCTACAGCAGGACGGATGCGTGCAATAGTTGCAACAACCGTTGAGTAGGCTGTCTCGACAATCTGGGCAACACGGCTCAGACGCTCAAAATCGGTGCAGTTCCATACACCCTGAGAAACAAGGTATTCAGTCTGAATACGCACCTTTATTTCCAATGTCTTGCGGAACGTATAGTTTGGCTGGATAATAGGATTCTTGCCCAGCGTACGCTCTGTAAACACGTATGCCTCACGGAAGTCTTCCTCCGTGATTGGTACACTATGCTCTTGATAGGCACGCCAAAAGACGACGCTCCAATGCACGCCTCCGGTGTCAATGGTACCGCCGTAATCGAATATTATGGCCTTTATTTTATTCCACATGTTTATTATATATCGTAAATACTATCAATTTATTATTTTTTTTCTTGTATTTTTTTTGCCATCAATGCAGAAAGACTCTCATGGCTATATTTCATATAAACGTACAACACTGAAAAAACTGTTATCTCTATCACGGGATAAAGCCATGGAACATCAGCGAGACAACTGACATACAGACAGATAGCACGGGTATTAAATGTCAGGATATTGGTGTATTTCATCAGCGGCCGACGGCCGTAAAGAAATTCCTGACGGATCTGCTCCCGCTGTTCATTATCAATAGCCTCCGTAGTCCATAACGACATAAAACGCTGAAATGCCGGAGTCCTACGTTCCTGACTCTTACAGTAGTTGCAATAATTATAATAGAAAGCACGATCAAGACGTGCTTCTTTTGGCAGACTATCATAATAATCCTTGTTCTGTTTCCAGGTACTAAACTCACTACCATCCTTACCGGAGAGGAAGAACAAATGGATCTGACGGTAATAGTCGGCGAGGGAGCTCTGAGGCGAGTGACACAGCAAACTTGCCACGGCACACAGCACAAAAGCACCTATACCCCACTCTATATCATCTGTAAACGGTATCGGCTGGTGCCACAAGCGAAGCAAAATAGCAAGATAGATGCAAAAGAACCACACATCACCCGCAAAACCGTCAAGCATACGGCCTATCATGGTCTTCTGACCCGTCAAGCGGGCTAACTGTCCATCGGTAGAGTCGCAGAAATTGGCAAACATCAACAGAATGATACCTGCCAGGTTATGCCAGAAATCAGAGAAATAAAACATAGCACCAGCGCCCATACCAAGGAATATAGACAATATGGTTATTGTGTTTGGATGCACACCAAGCCTACGCCACAGCAAGGCAAAGGCAAGACCTATGGGACGGGTAAACCATACGTCAAGCCACTCCTCTGTATCCTCCGACTTAAAAGAGGCTTGTAGCAATTCCTTAAATGTGCGGTTATCTTCCATTACTCCTTTCCTTAATTTCCTTGTTCCGTAACAGATACATTCCTGTAATCCTCAATATGATTCTTTGGGCAATAGCCTTGGCAGCGTCATCACGGCAGCGGGAGAAACTGGGCCAGTCGTTGAAATCTATTATGTAATAATCACCATCTGGTGTTATGATAGCATCACCGCCCCAGACATCTATACCGATTTCACGGGCAATGGTCTCAGCAGCCTCCCGTAAAGACTCTGACCCATATGCATAATGTCGCGGCTTGTCTTGGCACAAGTCTTTGGTGTATTTCACGTCACCATCATCTCCTGGATAAAAAGTCCGGAAGAAATCCGACCCTACACCATAGAATTTCACAAGGTCTCCCTCCACATGGGCTTGAGTGATATACTCAGATCCAATGGATTTAAAATATCTGACAGCAGCCGTCTTGTCCGCCCCGCTCTCACAGAACACCACATCGTGTTCTACCATTGTGTGCCCGTCAGCCCTCTTGATCCATACCGCACTGTTGCCGTATATCTTGCCTGGGGTAGGATAAGGTAAATTGTTGCGTCTCATCACCTTACGGATATCTTTGCGGTTACACGCCATTATAGAGGATGGAACATTAATCATGGCGACCTTGTCCTCAAAAGGGGTAAGAATGTCTAAGGCTCGCCTGCTGCGACACATCGTAAGCACCATGTCGATATTTACCATATCGTCACTTGTCAGCAGGTCTTCGTCTGTCATCCTTACGCTTATTCCCGAAGAAGATAAAATATCGGCAACAGCCTCTATGATGGCGCAATCCTTTTCTACTGAATTAGGAGAGAATTTGGGGGCGCGGCGTATAATTAGAGCCTTATATTCATTCATCATCACTCTCCATCAATTCATCCTTGGCAAAATGATATCTGTCATCATCCACCATTTCATCTTTACCCAAGAGAAAGGCTTCTGCCTTATAAATATCCTCCTTATGGTCAACATCAAAGACCTTTCCAAAAGCAAAAGCACGCAGACGTGATCCAACGCCATCTGAAGAAAGCAACGCACGCTGGAAATTTCTCATTCTACTCTCACCACGACGCACACACTCATCCAAGACCTGCCACACCTGAGGCTGCAATCCATAGATGCCCGCACTTACATACTCACAGCAGTCAGACTTGTCAAGAAAGCCATTAATACGCATACCCTCCCCCACAGACACATACAAAGGTTTCTCATCGTCAACATATCTTGTCACTCCCATCAGACACTCTCCGTTACTATTACGGAAAGCATCCACATAACGACATAAATCATCCTCATCGAAAATTGTGTCAACAGTGGACAGTATAAACGGCTCGTCGCCTAAATACCTATGCAGCTCATGTAGGCTATGCATCGAACTTGGAGTACTTTTTATCATGAAACGTAATGGAACAGGACGACCATGCAGACCCTGATTCTGGATTCTTGCCAGATGTGAACCCACATGAATGGTCTTATCATTACATATCACATCTATCTCACTCGCACCCATATCAGTATATAGCCTTATCAAGCGGTCGATGAGCCGTTCATGGCCCACCTCTATGAGCGGTTTGGGTACTCTTATTCCCTCTTGCTCTAAACGCGACCCGTCACCAGCCGCAATGATAGCAAATTTCATCTGTATAATTATGATTGTCAAACACTCCACCAAAATCTGTATTAACGGATGAGATGGCGGATTGTTTTTAAAAAAACGGTGCAAAGGTACGCATAAAATCCCTAATACCAAAGAACATTAACAAAAATACACATAATTCACCCTATTATATAAATTAGTAAATTTATAATAGAAAAAAAGCGCTTTTCTTTTTGTATTTTTATCTATTATTCGTAATTTTGCAACGATTTTGGATAATAGGTCATTTTACGACCTGCCTTTTTATTTATTGACACAACAAAGATGAACGACAAAAGCAAGGCTCAGATACTCAATGACACCGTTGAGACATTAAGTAGAAAAGAGTCTTTAAGGGAAATTTTCCACCAGCATATCGATGGCATGCCTATACCGTCTGGAAAATCATTGCAAGAAGTTATAGACATCGCAAGGTCTATACTGTTTCCTGGATATTATGGCAAATCAACCATAAAGCAGCAAACCATACAGTATCATATAGGAGTTGGCATTGAGAGACTCAACAAACTGCTGTCTCACGAGATACTTGCCGGACTGTGCTTCGCCTCATGCGATGACAACGTTAAGGATTGCGATGACATAAGACAGAAAGCAGACCTGCTCTCAACACAACTCATAGCCAGACTGCCAGAGATAAGACGTATTCTGACAACAGACGTAAAGGCTGCTTTCAACGGCGACCCCGCGGCAACAAGCTATGAGGAGATAATATGCTGCTACCCCGCCATTAAGGCGCTGACATGCTATCGTATAGCACATGAGCTATACATCCTTCAGGTGCCTCTTATTCCACGTATGATAACCGAACTGGCACATAATGAGACAGGTATAGACATTCACCCGGCTGCCACTATAGGAGAGTATTTCACCATTGACCATGGCACGGGTGTGGTTATCGGGGCTACCTGTATCATCGGCAATAATGTGAAACTATATCAAGGTGTAACACTCGGAGCTAAGAGTTTCCCACTTGACGACAATGGCAATCCCATCAAGGGCATACCACGTCACCCGATATTAGAGGACAACGTTATCGTGTACAGTAATGCCACGGTATTAGGAAGGGTAACAATTGGCAAGGGTACTGTGATAGGCGCCAACCAATGGATAACCCACGACACTAAACCAGAAGAGAAAATTATATAAACGACTGAATTAAAAATAAGATATGGAATTTGAACTTATTGCCAAGACCTTCATGGGTCTGGAAAATGTGCTTGCGGAAGAATTGACCAACCTGGGAGCCAACAATGTACAGATTGGAAGAAGAATGGTGGCGTTCACAGGAGACAAGGAGATGATGTATCGGGCTAATTTCCAACTTCATACAGCGATACGCATTCTAAAACCAATACGACACTTTAAAGCACGTAGCGCTGATGATGTTTACGAACAGATTAAGAAAGTGCAGTGGGAAGACTACCTCAGCATTGACAAGACATTTTCTGTTGACTCCGTTGTATATTCAGAGGAGTTCCGCAACAGTCGATTTGTAACATATAAGGTAAAAGACGCCATTGTGGACTATTTCCGTGAGAAATACGGCAACAGACCGAACATCAGCGTCAGCAACCCTGACATGCAACTGAACATCCACATAGCCGAAGACAGGGCAACACTCTCTCTTGATTCCTCGGGAGAAAGCCTACACCGACGTGGATACAGGCAGGAAAGCGTGGAGGCCCCCCTTAATGAGGTTCTTGCTGCAGGCATGATCCTGCAGACAGGATGGAGGGGAGAGACGGACTTTATAGACCCGATGTGCGGCAGTGGCACTCTGCTCATTGAGGCTGCGCTGATTGCACATAACATGAGTCCCGGAATATTCAGAAAAGAATTTGCCTTTGAGAAATGGCCCGATTTCGACAAAGACCTCTTTGATGCTATATATAACGATGACAGCAATGAGAGGGAGTTCAAACACCATATCTATGGTTATGATATTGACATGAAAGGAGTCAACACGGCCCGTCTTAATGTCAAGGCTGCCGGTTTCACCAAAGACATAACCGTTGAGCAGCGTGACTTCAAGGACTTCACACAGCCAGAGGAGCCTGCCATCATTGTTACCAACCCGCCTTACGGCGAGCGTATCTCAACTCAGAATTTGCTTGCCACATACAAAATGATCGGCGAGAGGCTGAAACACGCCTTTGCCGGCAATACCGCATGGATTCTAAGTTATAAAGAGGAGTGTTTTGACCAGATTGGACTGAAACCGTCACTAAAGACACCTTTGTTTAATGGCTCCCTGGAATGTGAGTTCAGGAAGTATCAGATGTTTGGAGGGAAAATGAGCGACTTCCGCGCTGAGGGTGGCATCGTCAAGACAGAGGAAGAGAAAGAGGCAATGGCTGAGAAACACCGGTTCAAGAAAAACAGGGAGTTTAAGAAACGTCTTGAAGAACAGGAGGAGAATGAGACAAACGACATCAGGTCTTTCAAATTCCACAGCCTCGAGAGAATAATGAGGGATGATGACAAACCCAAGAAACACCGTCGATGGGACGATGAGCAACAACCCAAACGCAAAACAAACTATGGAAAAGGCGACAGGCAAGACAGGGGAAGAAGATTTGACAGAGATGAGAGGTTTGGCAGAGAAGGCAAAAAAGGCAAAGGCTTCAGCAGGTTACGTAAGGATTTCAAACGTGATGGAAGAAAAGGAGGACAACATGATGAGGATTAAAGTAAACAGAGCTTGTCATAGTCGTATGACAATGATATTATTATTTATTCTGACTGGTATGCTGACAACAACGATTGCCAATGCACAGAAAAAGGAATTCACATTAGAAGACCTGAACTACGGAGGAACACGGTACTTCCAGATGATACCGGAAAACCGCTACACCACATGGTGGGGCGATGTTCTGGTAAACCTTGACGCATTAGGATGCGCCAGCGTTGACCCAAAGACCGGCAAGGAAACAAAGCTCTTCTCCACGGAGGACATAAACGCATGGGCAGGACTTACAGACAGTCTGAGGATATACCATATGTATTATGCTGAATTCCCCTACCCCAACGAGCCTCTCGTTCTGGTACAGAACCAACAGGAAAGGATGCTTATCAATTTCAAGGACGGCACGGTGGCATGGCGACAGTCATGCCAGGATGAGCAGAATGAGGAATGGGTGAAAGAGTCAAGGGCTGTGGCTTTCGTCAAAGACAATCAACTCCATGTCACTACAGCGGATGGTAACACCAGACAACTGACCACCGACGGCTCACGAGAGATTGTTTACGGCCAGAGTGTCCACAGAGATGAGTTTGGTATTGAGAAAGGCACTTTCTGGAGTCCAGACGGCAAGAGACTGGCATTCTACCGTATGGACCAAAGTATGGTAACCGATTATCCGCAGGTGAATATTGACACACGCATTGCCACTTGTGAGCCGGATAAATATCCCATGGCTGGCGAGACATCACATAAGGTGACTGTTGGCGTTTACGATATCGAGAAAGGTACCATAACATATATGAATACCTGCGATCCTACCGATATGTATTTCACCAATATAGCATGGAGTCCTGACTCCAGGAAACTGTATATCCAGGAACTCAACCGTGACCAGAATGACTGCAGACTGCAATGCTATGACGCTACTACGGGCGAGAACATTGGACAGCTATACCGTGAGACAGACGAGAAATATGTAGAGCCGTTACATCCCATTGCCTTCCTGCCGTGGGATGACAGCAAATTCATTATGCAAAGCCAAAAAGACGGATATAACCATCTTTATCTGTGCACTATTAATAAAACACCTACAGATATCACCGTCAAGCAACTGACAAGCGGGACTTGGGTGGTACTCGACGTTTTAGGATTTGACACTAAGGGAAAGGCGGTAATTATCAGTTCCAATGAATGTAACCCCATACAGGCTAACACCTATTCCGTTGAGGTGGCGACAGGTAAGAGACAATTGCTGGACAATGGCAGAGGATGGCACAACGCCACACTGAGCGGATGCGGCAACTTCATCGTTGATAACTACTCTGAGCCTGACGTGCCACGTAAGATTGACATCTACGACATCAGGAAAAAGAAAACCTTCAACTGGCTCACTGCAGCCAACCCATGGGCGGAATATAACGCTCCTGAGTTCTCATGCGGCACCATCAAGGCTGCCGATGGCATCACCGACCTCTATTATCGCATGGTGAAGCCTGTTGATTTCGACCCGGCAAAGAAATATCCCACTGTAGTATATGTCTATGGAGGTCCCCACGCTCATAATGTCCATGCCAGCTGGCATTACTATAGCCGCGGTTGGGAGACATATATGGCACAGAAAGGATACCTCCTCTTTATCCTCGACAACAGGGGCAGCGAGCATCGCGGCAAGGAGTTTGAGCAGGCTACATTCCGCCAACTCGGACAGATAGAGACGCAAGACCAGATGAAAGGCATTGAATATCTCAAAAGCCTCCCATACGTTGACACTGACCGCATCGGTGTGCATGGATGGAGCTTCGGAGGGTTTATGACCATAACAATGATGACCACCCACCCGGAGGTATTTAAGGTAGGTGTTGCCGGCGGACCGGTGATAGACTGGAAATGGTACGAGGTGATGTACGGCGAGCGTTATATGGACACCCCGCAGACCAATCCGGAGGGATATGAGAAGACAAGCCTCATCAATAAGGCAGCAGACCTGGAAGGGAAACTGCAGATTATCACCGGATACAATGATAAGACGGTAGTACCTCAGCATTGCCTGTCATTCATTGAGGCGTGCATCGAGGCAGGCACCCATCCCGACTTCTTCGTCTATCCCGGTGAGCCTCACAACATGCGAGGACACCAGAGTGTCCACCTGCATGAACGCATCACCCAGTATTTTGAGGATTACCTGAAGTAACAAATAAAATGATATTGGATAAATGAATATTTTACTATTAGGCAGCGGAGGAAGAGAGCATGCGTTAGCATGGAAGATAGCACAGAGCAAGAAAGTGGATAGCCTTTATGTGGCACCCGGTAATGCCGGCACTCAAGGCATCGCACTCGCCAATGGCTCGCGAAGTGAGAATGTGGCAATCAAAGCCGATGACTTTGAGGCACTGAAAGCCTTTGCCATTGACAATACCATCGATATGGTGGTGGTAGGTCCGGAAGACCCGTTGGTGAAAGGCATCTACGATGATTTCAAGTCTGACAGCCGCACGGCAGCGATACCTGTGATTGGTCCGTCGGCAAAAGGTGCCATGCTGGAAGGCAGCAAGGATTTTGCTAAGGGATTTATGCAGAGACATGGCATACCAACTGCTAAATACCAGACCTTCGACGGCACAACTGTGGAAGAGGGTATCAAATTCCTGAGAACACTAAAAGCACCATACGTGCTGAAGGCCGACGGTCTGTGTGCCGGCAAAGGTGTGTTGATATTACCCACTCTTAAGGATGCTGAACAGGAATTGCGCAACATGCTTGACGGTATGTTCGGAAACGCATCAGCACAAGTGGTGATAGAGGAATTCCTCAGCGGCATAGAATGCTCAGTCTTCGTACTCACAGACGGAAAAGACTATAAGATACTGCCTGAGGCAAAGGACTACAAGCGTATCGGCGAGGGTGACACCGGTCTTAACACTGGCGGCATGGGGTCTGTTACCCCTGTACCGTTTGCCGACAAGGAATGGATGGATAAGGTGGAGCAGCGCATTATACGCCCAACTGTCAGCGGACTGGCGGAAGAGGGTCTTGACTACAAGGGTTTCATCTTCTTCGGTCTGATAAATGTGGACGGTGAGCCGATGGTAATAGAATACAACTGCCGTATGGGCGACCCGGAGACAGAGAGCGTGATGCTCAGGCTGAAGAGCGACATCGTTGACTTGTTTGAGGGTGTTGCTAATGGCGACTTATCCCAGCGGGAGGTGGTTTTTGACGAGCGGGCAGCTGTCTGCGTGATGCTTGTCAGTGGCGGCTACCCGGCTACTTACAAGAAAGGCTATATCATCAGTGGCATCAATGACGTGGAAGACGCTATTGTGTTCCATAGCGGCACTGCTTTCGATGCTGAGGGTAATGTTGTCACCGCTGGCGGAAGGGTGATAGCCGTGAGCAGCTATGGCGCCGACAAAGACGAGGCTCTTGCAAAGTCATTCACCGAGGCCCAGAAGATACAGTTCACCGACAAGTATTTCCGAAGCGATATAGGAAAAGATATTTAGAGTTGAAGGTTAAAGGTTGAAGGTTGAAGGTTGAAAGCCTGTCAACTTGAAGAATAATGGCGAGTAAGAGGACACAGAATATAGTGGCAGAGGGAAGGTTTACGCTTCCCCTACTTGCCGTATTGTGCGGTGTGCTTTGGATATGGTTCGGTTTATTGACACAACAGCTGTGGATCCAGACGGCATTCGTAACCATCTCCACCCTACTCATGGTAACCCTCAACAACTCCAACTCCCTGATACGCATCTACAGCCGCATGGTGTCAAGTTCCTTCCTGTTGCTCACCACAATGGCAATGATACGTTATACCAGTGTCAGGGGATGTACGCTTCAGATGTGTCTTATCGCATTCTATATGTGTATTTTCCGCACATACCAGAACCGCAAGTCAAGCGGTTGGATGTATTATGCTTTCCTGTGTCTGTCGATGGCGAGTCTGGTTTTTGTAAAGGTACTATATCTTGTGCCTGTAGTATGGTTATTGTGTACTTTGAAATTTTATTCTCTCAATGTCAAGACCTTTGTAGCATCGTTGCTCGGTCTTTTTACACCCTATTGGTTTATCTTACCATGGCTTATCATGAGAGAGGAGTTTTACAGGATAAGCACCCATTTCTCACCATTATGGCAATTCTCTCCTTTATGTGACATCAGCAGGCTGAGTATGAGAGAGTTGATAACATTCGCACTTATTCTGATACTTGCCCTAACGGGTACAATACACTATGTCCGCACCGGATATAATGACAAGATACGCACACGTATGCTTTACAGCTTTTTTATAACCATCTGCTGGGCTACAATAATATTCCTCGTTCTACAGCCGCTTCACTACAACGAGCTGATTCCCATGATTATCGTTAGCGTATCGCCTTTGATAGCGCATTTCCTGGCTCTTACCCACACTTGGTTCACTAATCTGGCTTTCTGGCTATTCTTTCTCGCCATATCAACACTAACAGTCTTAAATATATGCAATCCATCATTGATTTTCTGATAGGTTACGGATGCTGGGGAATGTTTCTTGCAGCATTTATGGCTGGCAGTTTCTTCCCTTTCTCCAGCGAGGCGGTTATGATTGCCCTCTTTGCCGCAGGGGTGGATCCATTGGAATTAGTGATATGGGGTACTGCTGGTAATGTGGCTGGCGGTATGTTCAACTATGCCATAGGCCGCATGGGTAAGATGGAGTGGATAGAGAAACACATGCATGTGAAAAAAGAGAAGCTGGAACGTACACAACGATTCATGAGCGGACATGGCGCATGGATGGGCTTTTTTGCCTTTGTACCCATTCTTGGCAGTGCCATAACTATAGTGTTAGGTCTCATGCGCGCTAATATCCTTATATCTATTATCAGCATAACGTTAGGTAAACTACTGCGCTATGCCCTGCTGATATATGGTACCAATGCTGTTATTAACTGACAACAACTACCGGGTGGCATAGCCGTCTTGTTTCGACCTGTCTCTCATCCTCTGAATCCGCTCATCAAAATCCGGATGAGATGAAAAGGCTTTTAGAAGCATGGCGTAACGTGAGTCACTCCCCTGTTGTGACATTTTCTTTAATTTAATAAATGCTTTACCCATCGCCCATGGGTTTTTGCTACATTTTTTCAGGAAGTCATAACCATAGTCATCTGCTTCCGTCTCTTGAGTCCTGGAGTGCCGGGCTGTCAGGGCAGCACTGCAGAGGTCGCCTATCAATGTGTTAGATACATCATCCCACGTCTCACTTACTGAGCCAATGGCATCAGATGCGGCACTGAAAAGCAGTGCCTGGCGCCATGCTATCTTGCTGTGACGTAGGGACACGTAACCAATCTCATGCCCGATGATACCAAGCAGCTCATCATCGGTCATGAGATCCATTAGTGCAGAATAGATACGCACGCTGCCGTCCGGACAGGCAAAAGCATTGAAATCTGTCGTTTTATATACCTTGAAATTAAGACGTATGCCCTTAGCATCCTTCATGTTGGCGGTAAGCTTATTCAGTCTGCGGGTATATGGACTTGCTACTCCGCACACCGTGTTAGAGGCATCCATCACCTTAACACTACTACTCACCGCTTCTGACAATTCCTCATCTGTGATGGTCATCGACCTGCTGACCTTAACAACGCTCGACAGAGCACCATACCATCCAGACTGAGCCTTTGACGGAGCGTTAAACGCCATCATCAACGATATGACAACGACAGTCCTAAATACACAATGCCTATCCAACATTTCATCACTGCAACACAGCCTCCATGGTTGTTTTTATCTTCTGCCCCATGACATCAAGATCCAAGGAGTAGTCTGCTGACTGGTACCACCCATTGTCACCCATCTGATATGTCACTTTCTCAGTACCATCAATAGTCATCATACCACTATTGATAATCATGTCAATGTTTTGCTTTACCATCTCCAACTGGTCGGGGGCACTCTCCTCCACCTGCTTGATGATAAAGTCCTTCAGCTCATCCTTTGTCATGTCAACTTTTGATGTGGCTGTGATAGTCTTATTATTATTGGTAAGGAAATAAACACGTTTCATCTTGATATTCTGAGAGTTGATATAAGGCTCCTGAACGAGGGTCTGTATCGTCTTGCCATTGAGAGACAGCGGACTGGTGGGGGTGAGCAATATACCGTTGAGGAGTTGGTCTTCCTTAATAGCATCAACACCCTGCTTGAAAAGCTGGTCCTTAGAAATGCCCTTTGCCATCTCTGGGAATTGCTCATAGAGTTCATCTATCAAATCTTTGAAATTTGCAGAAGCCTTTGTCTTTACCTCATCAAAGTTTATAATACGCTTAACGACACCCTCTTTGTCGGTCTCCACCTTGATGACAATATCCTTGAGCATAACCTGTACCATGTTAAGCATGATACCCATAAGGTTATTATCCTCATCAACTTTCATTGCACTTGTAATATCAATGGTATATCCATCGGGAGTCTCACCTGTCACAACATACGTATTAGTACTATTCAAATTGATGTTTTCACCGGCCATTTCCGCCTGACCTTTCAACTCGTAAACCTGCTTCATGCCCTCAGCTAACTGTGGCACAATCTTAACCTGCGCCTGCACCATGACAGCTATCAGAGTCATCAGGCAAATAATAATTATTTTTTTCATACTTATCTAATTTAAACTAATTAACTTGGATAACCTGAATTACCGGGATAACGTGGATTGCCAGGATTTTGTGGATTATTGGGATATTGTGGATTGTTGGGATATTGTGGATTGTTGGGATATTGTGGATTGCCGGGATAACGTGGATTGCCAGAAATGCCTGTATATGAATTGCCGGGATAACCGGAATTAGGCGTATTTCCTCTGTTTTTATCTTTGTTGATATGAGCAAGGATTTTCCTGAAAGCGAACTTATGCATCAATATACAGAAGATAATAAGAACGATGAAACAGACTGCTCCAACCATGGGATCAGCCATACCGCTCATAGCGAGCGCGTCATAGATACCATGTGCCAACACAGGCATGAGCAGGATGCAAACAGCATTATTGCTGGAACGATTAACAAAGTGGTACATAGAGTAATAGTATCCCATCAACACGCCGAAGGCATAATGGCCCGGAACGGACAATAAAGCACGGGAAAAGGCTACAGACATCCAAGACTCCTCACCTACAATATAGAATACATTCTCTATAGCCGCAAAGCCAAGGCTTACGCATACAGCATATACTATACCGTCAAAATGCTCGTCAAAATACGGATTTTTACGCAATACCAACCATAAGGCAATCAGTTTGGCTGTCTCTTCTGGTATAGCAGCCACAAAAAATGCCATCACTGTAGTGCCGAACAGTGTTGTCGGCTCCTCTCCCCCAAACAACACAGACTCTATTACCGTTTCGACAAAAGAAACAGGAATACATATCATTACACCAAACAGGAAAGCCTTAACCAACTTGCCTGTTGGCTCCGGATGCGGGTCTTTCTTGCATATATACAGTAAAAGCAGAAAAGCCGGAAGCAATGCCGCGGAAAACAGAATGCCTATATCCATAACTCAAAAAATATTTGTCTCACAAAACGGTTGAAAAAATATATACAACGCTTTTTCCGCGGCAAAGGTAAATATTTATCCGCAATACGACAAGAAATAAGCAAAAAAATATTTATGTTTCACATTAGCCTAACTTAACCAGAGCTAACGAAACTGATATCTCTATGAGAGGATTGGACAGTGGTATTTCAACCACGACACTGTTAATCACGCATCTTTGAACCATCGGCAGTGGTGAGATTATCAATCCACCACTTGCCGTTTTCTTTTATCAGATAAAAAAACTGCCAGGTGAAAGCTGTACCATAGGGATATACCTCTACAACAGCCTTATCCGAACCATTGAGGGTGACATTCTTTATTCTCATCTTCGGAGAGTCCTCGCTGAGATAATAGAACAAGTCATCGTAATACTCGTTGACACCCTCCTCTTCCGCTTTGGGGTCATCAAGCTCACGTTCAATAATCTTAGACGCATGCTGGCTGAGTTGCATATCCTTGAAATGCTGCTTGATATATGATATCGTAGCATCATCATCGGACGGTGCCGGTGCCGGAGCCTCATCCACGTCACCCACCTCGCTGACAACAGAATCGACTTCCTCTGCCATCTGTTCCACAGGGACAGCTGCGGTATCCACCGTGTCGGCAGACTCAGTGGCAGTGGCTTGCCCTGCTTTCTGTCCGCAACCAATTATAAACACTCCCATCGCCACACATATCATGGCATTATAAAAAAGATTTTTCATACCCTTATTGTTTTATAGTTATTTTTATAATTGCAAAAATAAACATTATTTTCCAAATGCAAGAAAAACATATCAAAAAAAAAAAAATTAAAGTCTGGTAATATTAATTACCAGATTGTCTTATTAAACGATGATGATTGTTTTACGTCTAATAAAAAGAAATGATAACAACATAAACAATAAGTATTATGAGACACATCAAGTTATTTACCTTGTTGCTGTGCATGACACTTGCATTACCTACCATGGCACAGAAGGGTCAGAGATACGGCAACAGACAACGCACACAACAGCGCACAACACAAAGTCAGGCACTCACACCTGCGGAAAGGCGCGTTTTGGGGAGACACATGATTTCGCTACAGTGGATCTCTTGGGATTATTTCGGCAGTGTAAACATCACCAAGGAAGCCGACGGCAGACTGCACTGCGTGGGTGGACAGGAATCCAGAGAAAACGATGACTATCTGCGTATTGACGGTTATATTACTATCGTTGACGCCGATCACCTTATCTTCAACGGACAGATAAGAACCAAGGTGAGCTATCTCTTCAATGGCGATGAATGCCTGCGCGACGGGCAATATGACTTCGTAACCAAGGAAGGACGAAAATACTGGCGCATGCAACAGACCGAGAACTGTGAGAGCTCAACTGACTACATTGACATATACTATCGTAAATAGAAGTCGCTCATAAGCGATTGATACCATACAGAGCGCATACCATCGGAGGATAATAATGCGCACTCTATATTTTCAATTTCATACGGACTGCTTTTCGTAAATGCGAGAAGTAGTCTTTTTATTGGCTTGTTCTCCTTGGTACGTATTGCGGTGCGCTGTGAAAGGAAGAACCCGGCAATGGCCGCCTCTGACATCACCACACTCTCATAATCAGCTGGTACGACAACCGTCAACGTCCCCTCGGCAGACAGAAGACGATATGCATTACGCATCAGAGAAGCGTAAGTAAGGCTGTCTGAGTGACGAGCTATATTACGCTGCGCATCAGGGGTCTTCAGAGCATTCTCAAAAAAAGGCGGATTAGAGACAATTGCGTCATAAAGAGGCTTTTCGGTATTAGCCTCGATAAAGAAATTATTAAAGTCAGCTTCTATAACATCCACCCTATCAGCAAAGGGTGAGTTAATCACATTTTCCTTTGCCTGACTGACGGCGTCAGCATCAATGTCTATCGCAGTAACACGACTTCCGGGAAAGCGCTGAGCCATCATCAAGGCAATCAGACCGCTACCGGTACCAACATCAAGGATACGGCTTCCCCCTGACGCCCATGCACCGAGCAGGCATCCGTCTGTCCCGACCTTCATGCCACACCTGTCGTGACACACCTCAAATTGCTTAAAACTAAAACCTGACATCAATTTAAATATATATTCCGTAGATTTGTTTTACCTCACTCATTACAAACGTGCTTTCTATAGATGACACATTTTCTATTTCACCAAGTTTAGTGAGTACAAACTCCTGGTACTGCCTCATGTCACGAGAACGAACCTTTAAAAGGTAATCATAAGCGCCAGAAGTGTTATAACACTCTGTAACCTCGGGAAGACGTATTATACGACGAGTAAACGCTTCGGCTATCTCACGGTTGATCTGCTTTAGTTTTACCTTACAGAATACCAACAGCCCCTGACCAAGTTTTTCCGGGTCAAGCACAGCGACATATTTCTTAATATATCCCTTGCGCTCCAAACGCCTCTGACGCTCAAACACAGGTGTCGGAGTCAGATGAACAGCCTCAGCCAACTCTTTTGTTGTTAATTTCGCGTTTTTTTGCAGTGTTTTCAATATCTGCAAGTCGGTTTCATCAAGTAAATCTGCCATAGTGTAGTGATTTTTTCTTTAAAAGGGCGTTTTAACCCCATTGATTAGATGTTTTTTCTTTTCAAAATGCAAAATTAGTTATATTTTCCGATTTTACAAAATAATTTGGAGGATATTTCCAAACTCTTTAACTTTGCACCCGGAAATACAAACAATTAAAACATTAAAGATATGGCTAAGATTGCAAAACAACTGACAGAGCTTATCGGCAATACGCCGCTATTAGAGCTTAACCGTTTTTCTGTGATAAAAGGTGTTGACACACCCATTATCGCCAAAGTAGAGTTTTTCAACCCCGGAGGAAGCGTAAAAGACCGTATCGCGCTCGCGATGATTGAGGATGCGGAGCAAAAAGGACTGCTAAAACCAGGTGGCACCATCATTGAACCGACAAGCGGCAACACAGGCGTGGGACTGGCTCTCGTATCCGCTGTAAAGGGATATAAACTGATTCTCACCATGCCCGACACCATGAGTATTGAACGCCGCAACCTCGTAAAGGCATACGGTGCGGATGTGCGCCTCACTCCCGGCAAGGACGGTATGCCCGGAGCCATACGCGCTGCGGAGAACTTACGTGACAGCATACCCGGGAGCATAATCCTCCAGCAGTTTGAGAATAAGGCAAACCCAGCCAAGCACTATGCCACAACAGGTCCGGAGATATGGCAGCAGACAGACGGTAAAGTGGACATCTTCGTTGCCGGTGTAGGAACAGGAGGAACGGTTAGCGGTGTTAGTAAATATCTTAAAGAGCAGAACCCGGAAATAAAGGTTATTGCTGTAGAGCCGAAATCATCACCGGTATTGAATGGCGGCAAGAGCGGACCTCATAAGATACAGGGCATCGGTGCTGGATTTGTACCAAACACCTACGACCCTCAGGTTATAGACGAGGTGTTTGATGTGGACAATGACGATGCCATACGTACAGGTCGTGAGATTGCTCAGTCAGAGGGTCTGTTAGTTGGAATATCGGCTGGAGCTGCTCTCTATGCCGCCACACAGATAGCCCTCCGTCCGGAAAACAAAAACAAGAGAATTGTGGTACTCCTTCCCGACACTGGAGAGCGTTATCTAAGTACTATCCTCTATGCCTTTGAGGAATATCCGCTATAATCCAATTGCCTCATACAAGTTTATCGAGGGCGACATATGCGTTGCCCTCGTTTTTTGTTGAGCAGTGTAACGAAT
This sequence comes from Prevotella sp., assembly GCA_017959365.1. Classification (GTDB taxonomy): domain Bacteria; phylum Bacteroidota; class Bacteroidia; order Bacteroidales; family Bacteroidaceae; genus Prevotella. Next base: position 26,416 of record JAGDAU010000109.1, on the reverse strand, counting down.
TTAGAGCCAGTTGTCAAGCACCAAACACAGACCTCACTATCTGGCATACATTGTCGGCTTTAGACATTGTATAATAATGTATGGCAGGTACGCCGTGTGTCAGCAGGTCGGTACTCTGTCTGATTGCCCAGTCTATACCAAGCTGATATGCCTCCTCCGATGTGGTGACTTTATTGAGGGCTGTAACAAGCGGTTGGGGTATATCAATGTGGAATGAGCGTGGCAAGAGGCCTATCTGTCTCTTGGTTGAGATCGGTTTCAGACCAGGGATAACTGGTACGGTAATGCCCTCTTTACGCAAAAGGTCAACAAAACGGTAATAGCGGTCGTTGTCAAAGAACAACTGCGTTACTATATAGTCGGCTCCGGCATCCACCTTGCGTTTCAGATACTCTATGTCAACCTTCATATTGGCTGCCTCAAAATGCTTTTCCGGGTACGCCGCCACGCCTACACAGAAATCTGTAGGCAGACCTTTCTTTACCGTAGGGTCAAGGTATATGCCGTTGTTCAGATTAGCGATAGCCTCAACCAACTCTGAACTATGGCAGAAACCGTCTTTCTCAGGGATAAAAAACCGCTGACCCGGGATAGCGTCACCTCGCAATGCCACAACATTCCTAACACCAAGGAAATGAAGATCGAGCAACTCACTCTCAACCTTCGATTTTGACGCACCTCCACAGATGACATGTGGCACAATCTCCAACTTGGGGTAACGTCGCATAATAGCACCCACTATAGCTGTTGTGCTTGGCCGCTTGGCAAGAGTCATCTTGGTAAATGTACCATCAGCATTGGGCACATATTCCACCTCATCACGATGACATGTAACATTGACAAACGGTGGCTCAAATTGCATCAGCTGGTCAAGCTGTGCATAAAGCTGATTAACGTCACTTCCCTTCAATGGTGGTACAAGTTCAAAACTGGCAAAAGGGTTCTCTGATTTATTGATAATATCTATTACTTTACTCATTGTAAAAACACCTGTTTCTATATTTTTTCAAATGTCAATATAAGACCTATACTCACTTTCTTCGAAGGTATTTGAGCCACGAATAATGGCGACGATGACGTAAATACCGGTCATTATACATATTAAGATATGCCTCGCGCTCAAAAGAGATGTTACGGTAGGCATTGCCTCGCATAGGAAGGCGGATAAGCCATTCTATGACATACCAGATATAAAAAAACACCACACCCATCTCAAGCAACTGGGCTGTATGGATACGCTCATGATTAATAGTATCATCCGAAATCTTTGTATTCCTACGACAGAAGAGCACACCAAAAAGATTGATGGCTGTATAACGCCGCGGTGGAAGCCAACGATTCCGGATGATAAACATTATAAAGTAACTGTTATATGCTTTATGATGGTCACTCAATCTTTTCTATCTGGGGCTGTGGAGCAGAGGGAGCAGCTGGCTGTGGAGCCGTGGCCTCTGTATTGGCTGGAGCTGTTGTTGTTCCACCCTCATCAGTTTTGGCAGCACCGCCTTCCGATCCCGTATTCTCGCCATCACCACTCACTTCTGTAGATTTCTGCTCTTTCCTTGACTCCTGTTTCTTATTGGCAGCCTCGCTGTCATATGGCTTAGTGGTCTTTATTTTAAGGGTATCTTGCTTGATTTTTTCATCCTTCATAAGACCAAGGGTATCAATATGGTCATCGTTAATGCGATTGGTGTCAGGATCAACAGCACCCTTGTGGTCTGTGGGATTGTCCATATACCCATTATATGCCGTGAAAGAATATGCGACAACAAAAATCGTTGCTAATACGATAAATACTATTGTGAGCAGACTAAGACGCGGTTCCTTGCCGTTCTTACGTGCTATCTTTGCTCCACAATGCGGACAAAACGGAGCATCATTGCTTATTTCTTTCTTACAATTCTTACATTTCATAACAAATTCCATTTTGGGACGTGTCAACCCTTAATTATCAACACTAATATGGCTGCAAAGTTAATCATAAAATTAAAAAAAATGCATATTTGATAATTTTTTCTCTATTTTTTTTCTTCTTTTATAACAATATTACTATTTTTGCAGTCTGAAATTATTATTTATCATTTTCTGAAATCATTAACTAACACATTATATTTATGAGAGTAATTATCGAAGCCAACTACGACCTTATGTCACAGTGGGCAGCCAATAGGGTTATTGGTCTTATCAATGCGGCAAAACCAACAAAAGCAAAACCATTTGTGTTAGGTCTGCCAACAGGTTCGTCACCATTAGGAATGTACAAGGCACTCATACGAGCTAATGAGGATGGCATTGTATCTTTTAAGAACGTGGTGACATTCAATATGGATGAGTATGTTAACCTGCCGGAGAGCCATCCGGAGAGTTATCATTCTTTTATGTACAACAACTTCTTCAACCATATAGACATTCCAAATGAGAATATCCATATCCTAAACGGCAACGCTGAGGATTTGATAAAGGAGTGCGAAGAATATGAGGAGAAGATTAAGTCTTTCGGTGGCATTGACCTCTTTGTGGGTGGTATAGGACCAGATGGTCATATCGCTTTCAACGAGCCTGGCTCATCTCTTACATCACGCACACGTATGAAGACACTGACAAGTGACACCCGCATCGCCAACAGTCGTTTCTTCGGTGGCGATCCCAACAACGTGCCACAATTTGCACTAACTGTAGGTGTAGGTACCGTGATGGATGCCCGCGAGGTAATGATACTGTGCAGCGGACACGCAAAGACACGCGCGTTGCAGGCTGCCATAGAGGGTTCCGTAAACCATATATGGACTGTCAGCGCTCTGCAAATGCATCAGCACGGCATCATCGTTTGCGATGAGGCAGCATGTGATGAGTTGAAGGTATCCACATTCAGATACTTCAAGGAAAAGGAACGTAACAATATATTGGAGTAAGAAAAACGGTTATTGGCGTCTGACACGGCGGTCTTCCAATGCAAGACGCAGACCGACATACGGGAATGTGGTGTCGGGGGAATGGTAGGCACGCCGGGCGACACGAAGGTCGTCAAGTGAAGAGCGCCATGAACCACCTCTTACAACTTTTGAACCTACCGTTTTGGGAAGGGTGGCCACATTGGGGTCACCCTTCTCATATTCCTGATAATCATCAGAACACCACTCCGACACATTGCCACTCATATCATATAGTCCAAGGCTATTCGGGTTTTTCCCTCCTACGGCATGTGTCGTTTTCTGACTGTTGGCTACATACCATGCCACACTGTCAGCATCATCAGCACCTGAAAAGCGATATTGCACCTCCACATCCTTTCCTCCACGCGCACAGTATTCCCATTCTGCCTCTGTTGGGAGGCGGAAACTCATGCCTGTCAACTCATTAAGTCTTTCTATAAACACAAGACAAGAGTCGTATAACACATTTTCCACAGGATAGTCATCGCCTTTGAAACGAGAGGGATTATAGTCCATAATGGTTGTCCATAGTTTCTGGGTCACCTCATAACGGCATATAAGGAAGTCCTCCACGTTTACTTTGTGGACCGGCTGCTCATCCAAGTCAACAGTATCACCCTGCTCCTTGGTAGCACCCATCTTATACTGACCACCCTCTATATCTATCATATCATCTATCAACACGCTTACAGCCTCTGGCAGATGACCACCGGCATTATCCTTGCGACCACAGTTGCGTACAAGAAGAATAGCCGCCATAGTCAACACTATGACGGCGGCAATGATGATATGAGGTAATGTCTTCTTACTCATATTCCCTTAGGGTCAAACTCCTGGAGATTGCCGAAATCAGACCATGGAGCGGTATGGCGGTACTCTCCCACTCCCTCCTGTGGTACATAGAGAACTGTACGCTTAGCATCTATGGTGTCAAAAACCTTACTTGTGGCAGATGGTGGTGTGATACGGGAGATAAACACTTTCTCAAGAGCAGTACAACCACTAAATGTCTCATCCTCTATGAATTTCATACCCCTACCAATAAGCACTGTCGTAAGCGATGTGCAATTCTGAAATGCCTGAGTCTCAATCTTTGTTACTGAATCAGGAATAATAACATTACGCAAAACGCCACAACCACAGAAGGCACTCTTGCCTATACTTTTAACCGATTGCCCTATGTTCACGGTCTTAAGATTAGCGCATCCATAAAATGTGAAACGCCCTATAGACGTTACACTGTCAGGTATGCTTATCTCCTCTAAACTACGGCAATTCTGAAATGAAGCCACACCAAGCATTGTCAGATTAGCACTCAGTTTGACATGCTCAAGACTACGACAATAAACAAAAGCCTCTGAACCTATTGAATTGACACAGTCAGGAAGGTCTATGCTTTTCAACGACGTACACTCAGAGAACGCCAACTGTCCAATGATGGTTACCGTAGAAGGTATTGTTATCTCCTCTAACCTACTACAGCCATTAAATGCCTCATTGCCAATGCTGACAACACGAAACGTCACACCATCATACTCCACCTGCCGGGGTATTGAAGCTGTTACCATCACGGGATTGACATACCCCGACACCATAACCGTGTCGTTGTTGATAACCTTGTATTTCAAATCACCAGAGATAAACTCGCGCACAAGGGTTGATGGTTGGCGGTTGTCAAAAAACGATTTTAGCTTATTTAAAAATCCTGCCATAATTGAGTCCTTATTCTACTGTTGTTTTTCTAAATGGAAAGTTGCATGATTGTCATTACCATCATAAAATTTCCTCAGCCACATCCATGTCTGTGCCTCTGTGTCTATATTCACCATGTCAAGGGTGTCTTTCTTACCCTCTGATGTCACTACAGCCATACGGAACTTTAGTACTCTGTATGAGCCAGAGGCCTTTGTATTACCTTTAGCGTCTACAACAGTATAGTTTGGTTCAGTAAACGTAACTCTTGAACCGATATAGTCATCGTAATTCACCTTGGAAGACTTAGCCTTATAAGTGACCTTTGAGATGAGCCACGTTCCAAGCACTGTTTTTGAGTCAAACTTCACATATATCACCTCGTCATCACCTCCACAGGCAACAAGAGACAATGTGATCACCCCAACAAGCATTAATAATATCTTCTTCATATTCTTTCTTTATTTCAGAAGGCAAAGTTAATCATTATTTTTATTTAAGCAAAAAAAAGACTGGAAAAAATACTTTTTCTCCAGTCTAAAACTATATTTCTTATTTCGTTGTTTCTATATAATGATTTCAAGATGTGTGGATTATAGCATTCCCTTATATCGGGGAGTACGTCTCACATAGTTTTTGAATGCGGTGCTCTGAGTTGGTTTCTCAAGCATGAGAGGATGATCTGTGGCGTCAGAGGTAAGCCAGTTGGCAATACGGTCCATCCACTGTGCAGATGCTTTCAATGTCGGGTGAATGCCATCGGATGCCTTGGCGTAGGTAAAATCATTGCTTTTAAAGAAACGTCCCTTACCAACATTACGCTCGATGATAGCACCGATACCCGGATCCTTAAAGAGATTAACGGGGCCAACCCACACAAACGGTATATCACCGAATTTTCTGATTATCTCCTTAACATACTCCTCACGGCGTGAGAGGTCATGGTATCCAAGGTCATTAGTACCAAGTGAAAGGATTATGAATGTTGGCTTCTCATTGTCGATATAATACTGCATATCCTTTGTGGTTGCCCAACTCTTGGTTGTTGAGCCATACCATATAACAGAAAACTGCTCATATCCGTTCTGTTCGGAATAGTCTGCGAAACGGCGAGCCAGCCCCTCGGTGAGTGAGTCGCCAATAAAAAGTACCTTCTGCTTCTTTGCATCCTGCTTCTTTGTCAATCTGTTGTTGACAAACTCAACAACATCATTGTTTCCAGGTACCTCAACCACTGGTGTTGCCACCGATTTAACATCATGTTTTGCTGCTACGGGCATTGCGTCTGGAGCAATATCCTGCGCGCATGCATTAATGACTGCTCCTAAAAGGAGTGTTGATAATGTAATTTTTAAATTTCTTGTCTTAATACTCATCATTAATTGTTTTAGTTACGGAGCTCTCATAATCTTTAATTGTGTCATACGCTATAATTAATATAATAATGTGAAGCGTATGTTGCGAGCTCTTTTACTGAATGTCGCAGGTACTCATCACCTGCATTTCACGCTTCGGTACATACCGTTGCATTGTTGTTTTCTGGGTGCAAAATTACAACTTTATAATAAAAGTGGAAAATTTCACAACTTTTGATATGCTTTTTTCACATATCGTAAGATTGGTATATTTTTAAAAAAAATGTAAAAAAAAGAAAACGACCCCGACTCATTGTCGGGGCTTATTTCCATTTGTACTTAGCAATTAGCTCGTAGTTATGTCCTGAAAATCTTTATTACGCGGCAAAATTACAAATTTAGAAAACACACATCAAAAAAAAACTTTCTTTTTTTCTAAAAAAACACGCAAACGTTTACGATAAAATACCACAAATTCAGCCATTTAACATATTGAAACAATTATAAATGAGAAAATGCCGTTTTTTTTCGTCTTTTGTGAGATTTGTCGAAAATAATGACTACCTTTGCCAACTGATAACAATTATTGTAATTATTTAAAGACAAATGACCAGTGAGTAAGTATTTATATAATACGATAATGGCAGTTACCCTGGCAGGGGCATTGCTTATAACGGGTTGTAGAGAGAAGGCGACTAAAGGTACTGTATCAGGAGGCACCATCTCTGGCTTCACCACTTGTGTAGCAGACACCATTATAAAGTTATTCAATGACAGCACAGACAGTCCTACGGCAACAATACATCTCAGCATACAATATTCTCAAAATAACAAGAAATTGAACGACAGCATACTGAAATCTGGCATATTAGTGCCGGATTATCTGGCTTTAACAAACATCAAAGATACTCAGTCTGCCATAAAGGAATTTATAAAAGCATACGCTGCTGATTATAAACAGGATGTTATGGACATGTATAGACAAACAGGTACAAGCGATATGTTGGACTGGAAATACACTGTTGAGACATCTACGACAAAGGGAGCCAGAGATTTTGTATGTTATGTGTCACGAATAACGATGTTTCAGGGTGGCACTGACGAAGTAACCCAGACAATAGCGAGGATTTTCAATCCTAAGACAGGAGAACAACAGCATCTGGAGGATATCTTCGTACCCGGCAGTGAAAAACAGCTGAACGACATCATTTGTCAAGGACTACAAGACATCTTCGGCGCCAGCAATATAGAAGGACTAAGGGAGGAAGGTATCTTAGTGGCCACAGAACCTTACGCACCAGAGAATTTCATTGTCAATGACAACAACATCACATTCATTTATCAAGCTGGCGAGATAGCCTCGATGGACAAAGGCGAGATACTCCTAAACATACCAAATACTATTATAAGCAACATAACATGGAAGAAATAAGGAAATACTTTCCACACCTCACAGAGGAGCAAGAGCATCAGATGGCCGCACTTGACACTCTTTACCGTGAGTGGAACTCTAAGATAAATGTCATATCCCGCAAGGATATAGATAACCTGTATTGTCATCACGTGCTTCACTCATTGGCAATACAGAAGTTTGTGACATTCCAACCGGGAACAAGATTATTAGACATCGGTACAGGCGGAGGTTTTCCAGGGATACCATTGGCAATTATGAATCCGAAATGTCAATTCCGACTTATTGACGGCACAAACAAGAAGATTACCGTGGTAAAAGCTGTGGCAGAGGCTATAGGACTGAAAAATATTGAGGCATTGCATGAACGCGCTGAGGAAGAAAAGGGCAAATACGACTTTATCGTAAGCCGCGCCGTAATGCCTATGCCTGATCTCGTCAGACTGTGCCGCAAGAACATTTCCCCTATCCAGCGCAACTCCATACTCAACGGTATTATATGTCTTAAAGGCGGAGAACTGGCCAAGGAGCTCAACCCTTTAGGAAAAAAGGTAGAGACAGAGCCTATCAGCAACTATTTCCGTGAGGATTGGTTTGAGGGGAAAAATATCATTTATTTGCCTTTATGAAATTTATGTGCGCAACGATTCAACAATGATAAATAATAAGAAACATGATAAATATAAAGAGATTTTGTGTCAATGTGCTACAGGAGAACTGTTATGTGGTAAGTGACGAGACTAAGGAGTGTGTTATTATAGACTGTGGGGCATTTGATGAAAACGAGCGTAATGCTATAACGGAATATATATCACAAGAGGGACTTCTGCCCAAACACCTGCTATGTACACATGGCCATCTGGACCACAACTTCGGCATAGACACCATATTCAAGGCTTACGGACTATGGCCGGAGGTTCAGGCTGGAGATGAGAGACTGCTATGTGACATCAAGCAACAGGCCATAGACTATTTTGCCATGACATTAGACAACGACTTTCCGGCTCCTGTGCATCTGCTGGAAGAGAATGAGATAATCACATACGGTACTCATAAGTTGCAGTGCATACACACCCCGGGACATACGCAGGGCAGCATGACCTTCTACGATGAACAGGAGAGTGTGGCTTTCACCGGTGATACACTATTCCGCCTCTCAATAGGACGCACCGATCTACCTGGAGGTTCTATGTTTATGATGATCAACAGCCTAAGACTCCTGTCTCAACTGCCAGATGACACAAAAGTGTATTCCGGTCACGGAGAACCCACAAGCATAGGTTATGAACTAAGCAAGAATCCATATATGGAACGTTAAGACCTTATAACCAGTAATGCCTACAGAGAAAATCATAATGGGAATAGACCCCGGTACAAATGTTATGGGCTATGGGGTTATCAGCGTCGTCGGCAATAAAGCATCAATGGTGGCAATGGGAGTCATAGACATGAGAAGACAAGATGACCCATATCTGCGCCTCGGACATGTCTTCAACCGTGTCACTGGACTGATTGAGGAATACCTGCCAGACGAACTCGCCATCGAGGCACCTTTCTTCGGCAAGAATGTGCAGTCGATGCTTAAATTAGGCAGGGCACAAGGTGTCGCCATCGCCGCGGCAATAAACAGACAGGTGCCCATACACGAATATGCGCCACTGAAAATAAAAATGGCTATCACCGGCAATGGCAGTGCAAGCAAGGAACAGGTGGCTGGTATGCTAAAGCGCCTTTTATGCCTGGAAGAAAAAGAAATGCCAAAATTCATGGATGCCACAGACGCTTTGGGAGCCGCCTACTGCCATTTTCTGCAACAAGGCATTCCAGACACAGGGGCAAAAAGCTATGGAGGATGGAAAGACTTCGTCACAAAAAACAAAAAGCGTGTACACGGAGACACATAAAGTGCTATTATGCAAAAGATAATTGAGATAAGGAATGGGATTGTAAGAAATCCGGAGTGGAGCCTTAACAAGCCGGTAAACTTCTCACTTGCAGACGGTGAGCATATAGCTATACTTGGCCCTAACGGTGGAGGTAAGAGTCTTCTTGTTGACATAATAACGGGCAAACACCCACTATGCCAATCAGAAGTGAAATATGACTTCTCACCATCCACATCAAAACTCGCATCCGAGAACATACGCCATATCACTTTGTACGACAGCTATGGCGAGGGGGATTCCACTTACTATCTGCAGAAACGATGGAACCAGCATGAAATAGAGGATGATTTGCCAACAGCCTCACAACTGCTTGACAAGGAATGCAACTTGGCAGGGTTAAACAAACAGGATAGCGACAAAATACGTCATCAGCTCACTGAGTTGTTTAACATGAGCGAACTGCTGACAAAACCCATCCTGATGCTGTCAAGCGGCGAGCTAAGGAAATTCCAGCTGACAAGAGCTTTACTGTCAAAACCAAGAGTCCTGATTATCGAGAGTCCGTTTATCGGTCTTGACGCACCATCACGCCAACAATTATGCGAACTGCTCGAACTGTTGGTCAAGCAAATGAGAATACAAATAATACTTGTACTTTCAAAAACCGATGAGATACCACCATTCATCACCCATGTGGTAGAAGTGGAAGACCGATGCGTAGGACAGAAAACAGAATATGACACCCTGAGTTATCTATACGAATGGCATAAAACGCCACTTCCAGAAGCCACAAGACAATGGCTATTATCATTACCGTCATCAAAAGACACTATCGATAACAAAAAAGAAATGGTGTGTTTCAATAACGTCACTATACGCTATGGCAATCACACTATACTGGACAACCTCTCTTGGCAAGTGAAAAAAGGAGAGCGATGGGCGCTGAAAGGGCGCAACGGTTCAGGGAAATCGACGCTGCTGAGTCTTATTTGCGCTGACAACCCACAAGGGTATGCCTGTGACATCAGACTGTTCGGATACCAACGCGGACAAGGCGAAAGCATATGGGACATAAAGAAAAACATAGGATATGTGTCGCCTGAGATGCACCGCTCTTATAGAATGAATATACCAGCCTTAAAGGTTGTAGCAAGTGGTTTACGCGACTCCATTGGTCTTTATTTCAAACCATCAGAAGAGGAAATTGACAGATGTCTTGCCTGGATGAAGGTGTTTGGAATAGAAGGACTGAGAGAAAAACCATTTCAACAACTTTCAAGCGGCGAACAGCGGTTAGCACTCATTGCAAGAGCATTCGTGAAAGACCCAGACCTGCTTATACTTGATGAGCCACTGCACGGTTTAGATATCCCCAACAGGGCAAAAGTGAAAGAAATTATAGAATTTTTTTTCAGCAGACCAGAGAAAACACTCATTATGGTTACTCATTATGACGATGAGTTACCCAACTGCATCACAAACGTCAAGACATTAAACCAAACAAGCAGAGATGCGTCATTAAAATAATAGCTATATATAATAATAATATAATTAGCACGTTAATAGGAAAAAACAAAAAAATGAAAAAAGCAATTTTATTGATCGCGCTGATGGTCATCTCACTGACCGACGGCATGGCTCAAACAATGGTTATTGACAGTACCCAACAGGCTTACAACAGACCGTCTGTATGGCTGGAGATACGCAGACTGTCTGAAGTGGGTGCAAACGACACAAGCAACTCTTTAGAGTTAAGGAAAGTATTTACATTCAAGGTAGACGCTCTTGACTATATGTTTCAACGTTCATTAGAACAAATGCCAGACAGCTCTTCTGATATATTGGAATTTCAGGCTTACGCAATGTATGACTTCGTAAACCTATATATAAAGAACTTGGGCAAGGCAGAGAAAGAAAAGCAGAAAAAGAAAATTGAAGCAGACTTCATTGAGGCAAGTTTGAAGAATCCACGTTTTGTTGACCAAGATACAGAACTCACCCTTGCATATTTCAACCGCAATGATTTTCTGACGCGTTTCTCACTGAATACAGATTGGGAAAAAGCACTTGCAGATATTAAAAAGAAATATAAATAACAATATTTACATTAACTTTATTTAACACACTTTTTCGTAAATATTTACACAATGTTTGCGAAAAAGTGTGTAATTTTGCAAGACTTTACGGTTAATCCAATGCATTAACCTAATAATCAACAACTTAGGGTATTAAGGTAGAAAAGATGAGGCAATTAAAAATTCAAAAAAGTATCACCAATCGTTCCAGCGAGGCTCTTGACAAGTATCTTGTTGAGATCGGACGTGCTCCACTTATTTCTATTGAAGAAGAAATAGAGTTAGCACAGAAAATAAAAAAGGGAGGACCTGAGGGCGAAAGGGCAAAAGACAAGTTGGTTACAGCCAACCTGCGTTTTGTGGTATCTGTTGCAAAACAGTACCAACATCAAGGTCTCACACTTACCGACCTTATTGACGAGGGTAATATCGGACTAATCAAGGCTGCACAGAAATTTGACGAGACAAGGGGATTTAAATTTATCTCATACGCCGTCTGGTGGATACGCCAGAGTATATTGCAAGCCATAGCCGAACAAAGCCGAATCGTCAGGTTGCCACTAAATCAGGTTGGGTCACTTAACAAAATCAATCATGAGATTAATCGCTTCGAGCAAGAGCACCAAAGACACCCGTCTGTGTCAGAGTTAAGCGAAAGCACCAACCTCGATGAAGACAAGATCTCTCAAAGCCTCATGGCTGACGGTCATCATGTATCAATAGACGCACCATTCCAAGACGGTGAAGACAATTGTATGCTTGACGTTATGCCGAGCGGTGACGACAGCCGCACAGACCGCCAGGTGGATCATGAGTCAATGGCCTTAGAACTTAACTCCGTACTCAACAAAGTACTCAAAGAGAGGGAGATAACCATAATCCTCGAGTGCTTTGGCATAGGATGTCACGAGAAGGGCCTTGAGGAGATTGGCGACCAATTAGGGTTGACGCGCGAGCGTGTGCGCCAGATACGTGAGAAAAGTATTGCCAAGTTGCGCGACAGCGGCAATGCAAAAATTCTTATGAAATATTTAGGATAAGATAAAGAGACTGTGTTATTACACTCTTTTCTATTTTTCATTGGTGGACAAAGCGTCCACCTTTTTTCGTTTTTTATTACATTAAATATTTGGCTGTTTAGTTTTTTATTTATAATTTTGCGCAATCAAACATATAATCAAAACTAACACCATGATAAATAAACAATTACTTCGTCCAGAGAGCATTGTCGTTATTGGTGGTTCTAACAACACACACAAACCTGGCGGAGCCATAGTGAGAAACATTGTTGGTGGCGGATACAAAGGAATGCTTCGCATTGTAAACCCTAAAGAAGACAGCATACAAGGCATTAAAGCATACCATGACGTGAAAGAAATACCCAAAACAGACATGGCTATACTTGTTGTAGCCGCTAAATACTGCCCGGACTATGTGGAATACTTAGCAAGCGAAAAGGGTGTAAGGGCATTTATCATAATAAGTGCCGGCTTCAGCGAAGAGACTAAAGAGGGAGCCTTGTTGGAGGAACGCATTATTGAAACATGCCAAAAGTATCAAGCCGCATTAATAGGTCCTAATTGCATCGGTTTGCTTAACGCTTGGCATAACAGCGTATTCACGAAGCCCATACCAAAACTGAGCGAAAAAGGGGCTGACCTCATATCGGGAAGTGGCGCGACGGTGGTATTCATCCTGGAGTCTGCCGTAAGCAAGGGACTACCTTTTAACAGCGTATGGTCTATTGGCAACGGCAAACTGATTGGAATAGAAGATGTTTTACAATATATGGACGAGACCTTTGACCCAAAGACAAGTCCAAAAGTCAAACTCCTCTATATAGAAAACATCTCTAATCCTGACAAATTACTATTCCACGCGAGTTCTCTGATAAGGAAAGGGTGTAAGATAGCCGCAATAAAGGCTGGCAGCAGTGAGAGCGGCAGCCGGGCAGCGTCAAGCCATACAGGTGCCATAGCATCCAGTGACAGTGCCGTAGAGGCTCTTTTCAGGAAAGCCGGTATTGTAAGGTGCTTCTCCAGAGAAGAACTCACAACCTTGGGATGCATCTTCACCACATTAGGGGACAAACCTTTTAAGCTCAACAACTTCGCCATTGTAACACATGCTGGAGGACCTGGCGTGATGCTCACCGACGCCCTCTCAAAAGGTGGTTTTAATGTACCCAAGCTTGAGGGTGACACCTGTGACGAACTGAAAAGCAAATTGTATCCAGGAGCAGCCGTGACAAATCCTATTGACATCCTGGCTACGGGAACACCGGAACATCTCGGCATTGCCATTGACTACTGCGAAAAGAAGTTTGACAACATCGACGGCATTTTTGTGATCTTCGGAAGTCCCGGCCTTGTAACTTTATATGAGGCATACGATGTGCTACATAAAAAAATAGAAGAATGCAGCAAACCAATATTTCCCATACTGCCAAGCGTACACACCGCCGGACCAGAGGTGGCAGAGTTTCTAAGCCGCGGTCATGTCAATTTCAGTGACGAAGTGACATTGGCAACCGCAATGACACAAATAAATAAGACACCAGCTCCCGCGGCGCCGGAGATAGAACTGTTTGGCGTTAACGTACCACGTATAAGAGACATCATTAGCGGTATTAAGGATACAGGATTTATATGCCCCGACCTTGTTCGCCAACTTCTCCAATGTGCAGGAATACCCGTAGTGCCGGAATTGGTCAGTAACGATAAGGAGAAACTGTGTTCTTTTGCGGAACAAGTAGGTTATCCTGTAGTGGCAAAGGTGGTAGGACCTGTTCACAAGAGTGATGTCGGTGGTGTAGCACTCAACATCCGTAGCCGTGAGCACTTGTTACTTGAATACGAGCGTATGATGGCTATAGATGGAGCTACGGCTGTAATGGTACAGAAGATGCTTAGTGGTACGGAACTGTTTATCGGTGCCAAATACGAAGAGAAATTCGGACATGTGGTATTATGCGGATTAGGTGGAATCTTCGTTGAAGTGCTAAGAGATGTACAAAGCGGTCTTGCCCCACTCACCTATAATGAGGCATACTCTATGATACGGTCATTAAGAGGATATAAGATTATTAAAGGCACACGAGGCCAAAAGGGTATCAACGAACAACGCTATGCCGAGATTATCGTCAGGCTCTCTACCCTACTCCGCTTTGCCACTGAAATAAAAGAGATAGACCTCAATCCGTTGCTTGCCGACTCTGACAACGTGACTGCTGTTGACGCAAGGATTTTTGTTTCTAAATGAAGTTAAATTTCTTGCATTTCATCTAAATATTAGCTAACTTTGCAACATTTTAGAGCATAACACAAAATGTCATAACAAAAATAATAACATTATAATCAAATATAACATATTACAACAATGGAAAACAAGAAATATGGTCATTTTGACGACCTTAACAGGGAGTATGTGATAACCGACCCGAAGACACCGTGGCCGTGGATCAACTATCTTGGCAATGAGGACTTTTTCTCACTCATCTCCAATACGGCAGGTGGATACTCGTTCTACAAAGACGCAAAATTCCGCCGACTGACACGTTACCGCTACAACAATGTGCCGATGGACAATGGCGGAAGATACTTCTATATCAAAGACGGCGACACAGTGTGGAGTCCGGGATGGAAACCCATGAAGACACCACTCGACTTTTACGAGTGTCGCCACGGCATGGGATATACACGTATCACTGGCCGCAAAGACGGCATAGAGGCAAGCATATTGTTCTTTATTCCTCTTAAGACATGGGCGGAAGTGCAGAAGATGACCATTAAGAACACAACAGACAAAGAAAAAGTAATAAAGCTGTTTTCCTACGAAGAGTGGTGTCTGTGGAATGCCGCAACAGACATGGAGAATTTCCAGCGTAACTTCTCCACAGGAGAGGTAGAGATTGTTGGCAGCACCATATACCACAAAACCGAATACCGTGAGCGTCGTAACCATTATGCCTTTTATAATGTTAACGTGCCCGTTGACGGTTTTGACACCGACCGTGAGACATTTATGGGACTATATAACAGCACTAATGAGCCAGAGGCTGTAATGGAGGGAAAACCACGTAACAGCCACGCCCACGGATGGAGCCCGATAGCATCACACTATATAGAGATAACACTCGCACCAGGCGAGGAGCGTAACCTGATATTCTTACTGGGATACATCGAGAATGAGCAGGACACGAAGTTTGCTGCACCACAGGTGATTAACAAAGAAAAGGCAGAGGCGTTAATAGAACGTTTCAATACCACCGAGAAAGTTGACCAAGCATACAAAGAACTATGTAAATACTGGGACGAACTGTTAAGCATCTATAGTGTAACCACAGGAAACGACAAACTCGACCGTATGGTTAATATATGGAACCAGTATCAGTGTATGGTAACATTCAACATGTCCCGCTCAGCCAGTTTCTTTGAAAGCGGCATAGGCAGAGGAATGGGATTCCGCGATAGCAATCAGGATCTTGTGGGATTCGTACATCAGATACCAGCAAGAGCAAGAGAGCGCATCATCGACATTTCTTCAACACAATTTCCTGATGGCGGGTGTTATCACCAGTATCAGCCACTTACTAAACGTGGCAACAACGACATAGGTGGAGGATTTAACGATGACCCATGCTGGCTTATTTTCGGTACCGTAGCATATATCAAAGAGACCGGCGACTTTAGCATACTTGACGAAATGGTTCCATTTGACAATGAGCCAGGTTCTGAGGTGACGCTATTTGAGCATCTGAAAGTCAGCTTCAACCATGTCATCAACAATCTTGGTCCTCACCGACTACCATTAATAGGTCGTGCCGACTGGAATGACTGTCTGAACCTTAACTGCTTCTCTTGGGATCCAAACGAGAGTTTCCAGACAACAGAGAATAAGAGCGAGGGAACTAAAGCAGAGAGTCTCATGATTGCCGGTCTGTTTGTCGTTACAGGCAAGGATTATGTTGAGTTGTGCAAGAAGATAGGTAACCATACCGAAGCTGACCGCGCCCAAAAGGCTGTGGATGACATGACCGAAGCCGTCAAGAAACATGGATGGGACGGTGAATGGTATCTCAGAGCATACGATTTCTTTGGCAATAAGATTGGTAGCAACGAGAATGAAGAAGGAAAAATCTTCATAGAAAGCCAGGGATGGTGTACTATGGCAGAGATTGGCAGTGAGGATGGCATGGTCACCAAAGCACTTGACTCTGTTAAGGAGCGCTTAGAGTGTGAGCATGGTATAGTACTCAACAATCCCGCATACACCACTTATCATGTGGAGATGGGCGAGCTAAGCAGTTATCCAGAGGGATATAAAGAGAATGCCGGTATTTTCTGTCATAACAACCCATGGGTAATCATTGGCGAGACACTGGCTGGACGCGGCGACGACGCCTGGAATCACTATCGGAAGATTTTACCCAGTTACGTAGAGGAGAAATACTCCACACTGCACAAAGTGGAACCTTACGTTAACTGTCAAATGGTAGCCGGCAAGGACGCCTACCGCCCCGGAGAGGGTAAAAACTCTTGGTTAACAGGTACTGCCGCATGGATGTGGTACACCGTGAGCGAGTTTATCCTTGGCATTAAACCCGACTACGATGGACTGCTCATAGACCCGTGTCTGCCGTCAACCGCAAAGGAATATACCGTAAAACGTAAATTCCGCGGTGCGGAATACACCATTCACATCAGGAATCCCAACGGTAGCAACAAGGGTGTTAAGAGCATCACTCTTGACGGAAAGAAAATAGACGGTAATGTGGTACCCGCATTACAAGGACAACATGAGGTAGAGGTGGAGATGTAACAATCTCCACCCCACACCCCTAAACATATTTATAAACTCGCATTAATAATAACTCATAAACTCATAATTTTTTTTAAATTATTTTGAGATACGGTTTAATAACCGTATCTTTGCATTTATGAAAAAAATTCTACTCTTTATAACAGGACTTTTACTGCCTCTGACCATCAGTGCACAGTACCATATACAATGTGAGGATACTTGTAACCATATCCATGGTCTTGACATGAGTCATTATCAGGGTCAGGTGTTTTGGGAGACCGTTGGCGACAACACAAAGATGTCATACGTTTACCTAAAAGCAACGGAAGGAGGCGACAGAATAGACCAGAGATATGAACGAAATATCAACCTGGCAAAACGCTATGGTCTGAAAGTTGGTTCATACCACTTCTACAGACCCAAAATCAGCCAAGCCACACAGTTGAAGAATTTTATGACACAATGCCGGGCATACGATCAAGATCTCATTCCCATGATTGACGTGGAATCTACAGGAGGATTGAGCACTCAGGCTTTATGCGACAGTCTGATGAAATTTCTTAAGCTGTTTGAACAGGCATATCATACAAAGCCACTTATCTATACCTATACGAACTTCTACAACAAGCATTTCCAGCACAAGCTGGATGACTACAAACTGCTAATGATAGCGCAGTACACCGACAGAGAGCCACAACTGGCTGACGGTAGGGACTATACAGCATGGCAGTACACAGGGAAAGGAAAGATAAACGGAGTCAACGGACTTGTTGACAAAAGCAGACTGGTAGGAAAACACACCTTACGAGAACTGCGATTGCGACATTAGCTACAACAAGATATTCAATAACAAAAGGAAACAGGATTTAACAACATAATTACACAACAAACAATGGCAATTATAAAATGTCCGGAATGCGGACACCAAGTCAGCGACAAAGCACCCCTCTGCCCCTCGTGCGGCATACACATAGCAGGAAATGTCATAAGATGCAGGAATTGTGGATACCTGTATCTCAAGGATGAGCATATATGCCCCAACTGCCATTTTGACGCAGACGAAGAGACAGAAGAAGAAAAGAACAAAAAGAATACTGAACAGGAAAAAGTAACTAAAGAACAAACAAACGACGGAACGGAAACCGATACATTAGAAAATGCCATAAACGAGACTCAGGACGACGAGGACAATGAGGACGAGGCTGAAGGTCCGGCATTTATCGATGATGATAATTTCAATGATGAACTGGAAGAAGAAGATGTCATCGACCCAAACACAGAGGAAGAAAATGAAGCCATTGAAACCGAACAGATAAACACGGTAAAAAGCGAAAGCGACAATGGGGACGAAGAGAACAATAATGATAGTGACGCTGAAAATAAGGATGAGAAACCCATGTCTGGGCGCACATCGGCTTTAATCATCTCATTCGTTATAGCGGCTATACTGTGTGCCGTTCTGTTTTATTTCTATAAGGACGCTAATGACCAAAGAGAGCAGAAGGATTTTGAGAAAGCCCTCAAAAGTCCCGATGACCCAATGGCTCTTCAGACATACCTTGACAATAACAAGAACGCTCCACGTGAACATCTTGACAGCATCTACAGTCTCTTGGAGAAACAACAGAAGAAATATAATCCTAATGACACACTGAACAAGAAGACGAATGCCAACGATAAAGACAAAGAGAAAAAAGCTGAGGAAAACAGCGAGGAACTCGACTGGCAGGCTGCTTCTCAGAGTAAAAACACTCAAGCACTAAAGGGTTTTCTGGCTAAATATCCTCAAACCACACATAAAAAAGAAGTAGAAGATCTTATTGAGGCACTTGACTGGGGAGCTGCAGGAATGTCTAACACCATTGAGGCATATAAGTCATATTTAACAGCTCATCCGGAAGGCAAACACGCGGAAGAGGCAAAAGAGAAAATCAAGTCCCTAAACGCCCTTCAGGCAAAACCAGAAGATGTGGAGAAGGTAAGATCTCAGTTCAGCAGTTTCTTCAGAGGTATTAACGCTAAAGACAAGGGACGCCTTCAGTCCACCACAAGTGCTGGTATGAACGTTAATTATTCTGGTAAGAGTGGCAGCCCTGCCCAATATATGACTGACATCTATCAAGCCGACATCACAAATATGCTCTGGAGGTTAAACAACGATTTTAAGGTTACCAAACGTCAGGTGGGAGAAGGCAAATATGAATACACTGCTAATTTTACTGCCACGCAGGAGGTGACACGTAAAGAGCAAGGCAAGAGTACATTGAAATATGTTGTCTCCGGCAGACTTAATGCCGATGGTAAGATCACATCACTCTCAGTAAGCAGGGCCAACTAAAATGGTCTGTTAAATATTTGTCAAAAGGCTGGTAACCATTGGTTATCAGCCTTTTGACATTTGCATGAGCAACTCTTTCTGCCTGTCAGAGAGATTGGTTGGCAACTTAACATTATACGTCAGAATCAAATCGCCAAAAGTACCGTCACCACGGTCATAGCCGCGACCACGCAAACGTACCTTTGTACCATTCTGTGTCTCTGGCTTTATCTTGAGTTTTATCTTCTGACCGTTACTCAAAACAATAACCTTATCTCCCCCTAACAACGCTGTATAAAGATCAATGTTAACAGTAGCACTCATCTCACCAGTTGCCTGACGAGATTGCCGGGAACCACGCGACTGCCTCCTGCCAAACAGGTTCTCGAAGAAAGAACTGAAGCCACCGCCACCAGTGAACGAACTGAAATCAAATCCCTCAAAAGGAGATCCGCCACCAGCACCACCTCCGAAATTCTCGTATGCCTCAGCATTGCGCCATTGCTCACCATACTTATCATACTTCCTACGCTTCTCCGGATCTCCTATCACATCGAAAGCCTCAGCCAAAGCCTGAAACTTGGCTTTTGCCTTTGGGTCGTCAGGATGCAAATCCGGATGAAACTGTTTCGCCCTCTTCAGATATGCCTTACGCACATCAGCCTGAGGAATATCCTTGCTTACGCCTAATATTTTGTAGTAATCTATAAATGCCATAATAGTAAAGTTTTTAATATGTTATCCTTTACTATTATGGCAGCAAAAATTATACCAAATATATAAAATCTATCTGAAAATTTAATATATTCTTATTCTGTCACCAACCTTAATCTGGTAGTCTGGTGAAAGATCATTTTTCTTATACAATTCCTTCAGTTGTATTCCATACATTTGGGAAATCATATACATGCTCTCTCCCGGCTTTACAATATGGGGCTGATTCTTAAATCTGTGATCTGCATGTTTCTGCTTCTTCTTTAAGAAGATAACCTCACCCTCACTTAGCACATCACGCTTGTCACGTTCATTATACTTTGCCAATTTAGATGCAGAGACACCAACCTCCTGCGACAAAGACGCAAAAGTGTCACCCTTACGGACACGCAGGAAATAGTTGTTGTTATATGCGTTAATAACATGCAAAGCATTGGTGTTGTTAACAGCCACTACCCTATTGTCTGTATTCTGACGTGGTGCAACCGGCTGTTGTTGATGCTGCTGGTGATGGTGCTTTCTGCTTGTTCCAGCCTCATTGTCATATTCATAAAGGCGATAAAGCTCGATAATATCTATAAGTTTTTGAGCATAAACAGGACTGGTGGCATATCCACATGCCTTCAAACCCTTAGCCCAACCCTTATAGTCATTGCTGCTCAATTCAAACAGACTGCTGTAACGACGGTTTTGGGAAAGAAATTTACTATGATCCACAAAACTCTCATTGGCTGAGTTGTATGCCCTGAAACATTCATTACTGGCGTCATCATCATGGTAAGACTTTCGTCCGGTCCAACCATGACATTTAATGCCAAAATGATTGTTACTCTTAGTTGCCAACTCACTCCTGCCAGCCCCACTCTCCAACAAGCCTTGAGCTAATGTTATGGAAGCAGGTATCTTATACTCCCTCATCTGCTGGATGGCTATATCCTTGTATTTCTCGATGTAGGTCTGAAATGCGGTGTTTACTCGCATGCCCTGTACTGGACCTGCGACGCCGGATAGGGTGTAAAACACACAACAAATAAATACAAATAGTTTAGTCATTTGATAGATTTAGATGGAAATTTGGGCAAAAGTAAGTATAAAATTTTATAAAATCAAAATTTGTTAACACTATTTAACTCTTTATGGTAAAAATTCCTGTTGGCATACGTCTTTTGAGTGCTGTAACACTAAATTGTTCACCAATGGATATACCATGCTGGAGCAATACTTCCTCAAATGTCTGAAGAGCGATGTCTGGACGATTATTCTCCTCGCTGAGATGGCATAACCACACATTTCGAAGACCGGTACCATAGCAAGACGCAACAGTCTGTGCACACTCTGTATTACACAAATGGCCACGGTCACCATAAATCCGTTTTCTGAGATACTCTGGATAACGGCTTTGAGCAAGCATCTCCTGGTCGTAATTAGACTCTATTATCAGATTTTCAGCAGTATGAAGAATATCACACATCTCGTCGGTAACATGCCCTACATCAGTCATGATGACAAGGTTGGTATCCTGGCATTTTATAATATAACCTACACAGTCGGTACTGTCGTGAGGTACGGTAAAGGGTGTAACCTCAAACTCACCCACTAACATTGCCTCTCCTTTATGAAGGAATTTTTTATTACTCTCGGGAATTTTCCTTTTAACACAGATATTCTTATCTATTCCATTATGTATTGCCGATGTCGTGAATACCGGCACGTTTAGTTTTTCACTCAGCATTCCGACATGCTGTATATGGTCGGCATGATCGTGGGTAATGATGATATTACGCACATAATGAATACTAAGACCATAATCACTCAAAGCCTTACGTATCCTTCTGCAACTGATGCCAGCATCAATAAGCAAACCATCTGTCGAGGTATATAACAGATAACTGTTGCCGCAGCTTCCACTACCTAATGACAATAATTTCAACATTATAATTCAGTAAGAAATCAAAATCGTAAATAGGACTCCGAGCTTTGCTCGCCTGAGTACCTATAAAAAGTAAATAATCACGCAAAAATCGTAAATAGTAAATCTTTAAAACGGCATACCGACAGCAAAATGGAATGCAAAATCACGCCCCCATTTGGGATGTACAATGGCATAATGCTCATGGCTGTTGTCATACGCAGGATTGATAGCCTTCATACCCATGTCTGTACGTATGATAAAATAGTCAAAATTGAGCCTCAGACCGACACCATACGCCACGGCTATCTCCTTATAGAAGTCCTTGAACTCAAACTTTCCACCGGGCTGATCCTCATAGTTGCGCAGCGTCCATATATTACCCGCATCAACGAAGATGGCACCATTGAATTTCCAGAACAAGAAAGTCCTGAATTCCATATTGAGATCGAGTTTCATGTCGCCCGTCTGATTGATGAAGTCTATCCTGCCGTCTGTTCCTTTGAATTTACCAGGCCCAAGCCCTCTGACACTCCAACCCCTCACTGAATTGGCGCCACCTGAGAAATAGCGCTTCTCAAAAGGCAGCATGTCACTGTTGCCGTAGGGATAGGCAATACCAAGGCCACAATGCATTGCCAAGGAGTTATGTTTGTCAAAATCCACAACTTTTGTAAAGTCAATATCTGCCTTGGCATACTGTGCGTATGCAATATTAAACAAGGTGTGTTGTCCTTCTTCGTTTCTTTTACCTCCAAGAATAGCTGTTGAAAGGTTTAACAGGTTACCGGCTGTCTCAACATTACCCTTCAGCGCGTATGAACCGTTGTTCCACGACAAGCCCAAACCCATACGCATAATGAATAGATCCTCATAGTTATATCTCAATATGGCATTACGACTGGTGGCATTGTCAAGGTAGTCTGCCTTAAAGGTTGGGGAAATCCAAGGCATGTAAACATAGTTTAGGTCAAGAACATCGTAACTGTAAGCTATATTGCGCGATGGAATAGACCAACGGTATCTCCATCCTGCCGAGAAAACCATACGGTGGAACTCAGGACGGTTTTGGACATTATAGCTCACAGATAACTCAGACGTAGATTGTGAGTGACGCTTGAACTCACGAGAAAGGAAGGGAGCGGCAAAATGAGGAAATTGCAACCGGGTCTCTACATTATACTCAATATAATCCTGATTCTCATAGCCTTCCAGACCTGTTATAGCCTCGTATGCAGCCCTGAATTGCACTGACAGCAACTCTGAGCCCCTGAAGATATTCCTATTCTGATAAGTCAACGAAAGTGCTGCTCCAAGGTCACCGGAGGTATTTGTTCCCTCTGGCTGAAAAGAGATAGTATTTACCTTATTTGGCGACAGCAGAATAGTAGTATTTAATTTCTCGTCTTCTGGACGTTCGTCAAATCGTATATTGGTATATCTGACAGCACCCAACCTGCCGAAGTTGTTGTATGTTTTCTGCAAATCAGTGGAACTGAAATATTTCCCACTTTCTATAAGGGTATTGCTCTCAAGCACCGACTGACGGATATTAACCTTAGAGCTGTCGGCTGACACAAACCTCACACTGTCTATGACATACCTGGGATGCGGCATTTCAGGAGAACTGCCGGTTGGGCGGTATTTCAACAGATGCAATGTGAGATTTACCTTATTACTACCACGCAAAGAGTCTGCTGTATATAATATAAAATCCTTATGAAAACGGTAAAAGCCATTGTCATTTAAGATCTTTGTGATACGTTTACGCTCTCCGTCAAGCTCATTAACAACAAAACGGCTGCCGGCATGCAGACCCCATTTTGTGGTATCACTCATATTAAGCACTGCCGCCACTGCAGAGTCTTGTATATCATAACTCATGCTGCTAATATAATACGGTTCACCGGGATGTAGGGTGTACACAACAGTCAGTTTCTTACCCTTAACCTTATTATTCTGACTGACACTTGAATGCATATACCCCATACTACGCATGGCGTTATTGAGGTCTTCCTGGGTTTGCAGAGCCTTGAGAGTGTCATATACCACGGGCTCCTCACCCACATTACGAAGTGTTCGATTAAGCCATTTTGTAGTATCGCGACCAGCCAGGGAATATGTGCCGAGAGGTATCTTAAATACCGAGAACCATTTAGAGTTACCTTTCATGCGTATATACTGTTGCATAGTGGCAGCGTCAAGGCTGGGGTCATCACTTTCAACCTTTACTTTCTCAAGCAGGTAACTGCCATCAGGCACGTATTTGGTGGTTGAACAGCCTGCTAACACAAGCATAACAACCACCAATAACAGTTGTATCGTATAACGCATTCTCTTCATCATCGTGCAAAATTAATAAAATCTCACTAAGTAAGAAACAAAAACGACTACTTTTTTATCAACAACAAAGATTATATACAAATTTTATGCAAAAAAATAACGGAGTAGAAAAATAATGCTTAACTTTGCATCATAAATAAAACAAATACTATAAAAACATCATGACACAGCGTATTATTGAATGCGTACCCAATTTCAGCGAGGGACGCGACATGCAGGTAATCAAACAGATAACCGATGAAATACAATCCGTAAAGGGAGTGAGGCTGCTTAATGTAGATCCGGGAGAAGCAACAAACCGCACTGTCGTAACATTTGTCGGATCACCTGAAGACGTGGTGGAAGCAGCATTCAGAGGAGTGAGAAAAGCAGGACAGGTAATAGACATGCGAAACCATCACGGAGCACACCCGAGGATGGGAGCAACTGATGTACTGCCACTGATACCTGTCAGTGGTGTCACATTAGAGGAATGTGCTGCCATGGCTCGCCACCTCGCGCAACGTATTGCCGAAGAGTTGCGCATACCATGCTACTGCTACGAGGCAGCTGCCTATACACCGGAAAGGAAAAACCTCGCAGTATGTAGAAGCGGTGAATATGAGGCGATTGAGAAAAAACTTGCCGACGATAAACTGGCACCAGACTTCGGACGACGTGACATTGATGACGACATCAGACGTACTGGCATGATATGTGTGGGGGCACGCGACTTCCTTATTGCTGTCAATTTCAATCTAAACACCACCTCCACCCGTAGAGCCAACGCCGTGGCTTTCGATGTCAGGGAAAAAGGACGACCTGTGAGGGAAGGAAATCCTATTACAGGAAAGATTATAAGAGACGCTGATGGCAATCCGGTAATGAAACCGGGAACACTAAAAGGTGTAAAGGCTATAGGATGGTATATCGACGAATACCACATAGCACAAGTATCGATGAACATTACCGACATCAATGCCACTCCCCTTCATAAGGCTTTTGATGAGGTAAGCCGTTGCGCACAGGCAAGAGGCATGAGGGTAACGGGTACAGAGATCGTCGGACTGACACCCAAGCGTACGCTCATTGACGCAGGAAAACACTATCTTAAAATGCAAAAACGATCTACTGGCATGCCAGAGGAGGATATCATCAATATCGCGATAAAGTCTATGGGACTGGATGATCTCAAACCTTTTAATCCCAAAGAGAAAGTAATTGAGATGATGCTTGAGGATAATGACTCTGACAAGCTGGTCAGCAAGACGGTAACACAGTTTGTGGAAGAAACGGGACGTGAGAGCGCCGCGCCGGGAGGTGGTACGGTGTCTGCCCTCATGGGCTCTCTCGGTGCAGCCCTGGCTACTATGGTAGCCAATCTTTCAAGCCACAAGGCTGGCTGGGATGATCAATGGGAGATATTCAGCCAATGGGCTGAACGCGGACAGGTATGCCAACGGGAATTACTTCACTTAGTTGACGAAGACACAGAGGCTTTCAATAAGGTAATGGCTGCTTTCTCAATGCCCAAAACAACTGACGAGGAGAAAGCGTTAAGGAATAAAGCCATACAAGCAGCCACTCTATACGCAGCAGAGGTGCCTCTACGAACCATGCAGGCAACCCTTCCTGTGCTGGACATCTGCCAGGAGATGGCCACAAATGGTAATCCTAATAGTGTTACCGACGCAGGAGTGGGAGCCCTCGCTGCACGCAGCGCTATAATAGGTGCCGGCATGAACGTCAAAATCAACGCCGCCTCACTCACAGATAAGTCAAAAGCGGCAGAACTGAAACAAACAGCCGATTCCATTATAGCTCAAGCCACAATCAAGGAAACAGAGATAATAAAAATCGTTAACAATAAAATACAATAGCACTATTGCACTATTAGCACTATTGCACTATTAGCACTATTGCACTATTGCACTATTAGCACTATTAGCACTATTAGCACTATTGCACTATTGCACTATTAGCACTATTAGCACTAT
>JAGDAU010000108.1 GCA_017959365.1 Prevotella sp. | reverse complement strand
TATTTGCACTTTTATAGGGCTGTGAAACGGCTGTAAATTTGCAAATTTTTATATTATGATACGTAAGACTTTTATAAAGAGACTTTCTGTTTTTCTGTATGTAATGCTGTGCGGCGTCATGGCAGCGATGGCTCAGAACCCACAGGACGTGACGGGCTATCAGACACTACACGTCACCATACCTGCGACAGCTTATAACGCTGATGCCGGAGGTACAGGTCTTGGCACACCACGCATGCCGGCGGTGAAGTATAACAAGACCTACCCACTGATTATCAGCAGCGATGACATGGGCAAGACCGAGCTCACCAACAACTGGGCTGCCGTCAACGGCTACCCTTGCATCATCGACAGTATAGACCTTGGCATACAGCCGGGCAGCACCTGTTTCCTGCAGATGCCCTATAAGAAATACTACACTCAGGGAAAGAGTCAGAACGTGAACGACTACACCCCCATGACATTTACCGACAATGTGGGCAAGACACACCGTTATATCATCACCAGTGCCATCATGCCCAAGAGTCTGCAGGCAAGCAACTACGCCAAAATCAACGGCAATGACATACGCCTGATGCGCCGAACGGGATGGAGTTTCGCACAACATGACGTGGAAAGCATAGAGGGTGGTATAGCAGGAATAACCGCACTGCTAACCTCTGAGAGCCAGCTGTGGCAGGACAGTCTCGGTATGGGGCTTAAGGTTCTCTTTGAGCCTAACGGCAATCATGACTACCTTGCCGCCGCCCAGTCATCGCCTGCGATGTGCTGGAGTTTCTTCCAGAACAATACAAGCGAGTATCCCATGAATAGCATGGCTATCAGTGACTGGACAAATAACGGACGCACAGACTGGTCTGCCTCTGGTATCGGTAATCTGCCATCCACCTTCAGCAATAAGCCTACTGGCGGATACCGCCGTTTTTTCTTCCAGGGTAAGGAGGAGACTTGGAAGACAGAGATACAAAATGCCAACAACACCACAATCCGTTGCGGCGGCACCCACGGCTTAGAGGATGTGATAAAGACCTTCATCAGCACCGAGCCAAATGTGAAGAACAACGCATGGGTGGCAGGCGCCGATGAGGTGTGGGAGTACTACCATATCTACAACAAACTAAAGATAAGCAATGTAAGTTGGGATGATACCAACAATCAGCTATCATTCGATGTTGACGTGCCGACATACAATAAGAGCATGTACCGTGAGCTGACTCTTAACATACCGGGACTCACTGGCGGCACGGCTCCAACCATAACTGGACAAACCGTATATACTGGCGGCTATCAGCAGACAGCCGACAGCAGCATTGGATACACTATGAATATCGGTCTTGAGGGTGCCATACAAAACTATATCAATGAGTTGCTGACCATCTACCGTGATGACCAGACCAACCTGTTCGTAAAGCGCGACATACAGTATCTCATCAACCAACTGTGGAACGGCACGTCATACCAGTCTCAACTTGACGCAGCACCCACATACCAGTATGTCATCAACGCCTCCCTTGGCGCTAACGGCGTTGACGGCACCGTGGGACTCGTCACCGGCAAGACCGACACCAACGGCACACGCCGTCATGCCTTGCCGCGATATGTCTTTAGCAATGGTAAGTTGTATGAGACCGCCGCCAACAATGTGCGGCCGTATTATGTGACCTCCGTGGAATCCTCCACACCAGCGCATAGCATCTCATACACCGAGAAAGACATCACATCCCTTACGGTGGCCAACTCTGGTGTGACACCATCCGCCGTAGCGTTCATAGAGGGTGAGGATATGACGGGTGTCACCGTGGTTGGTAATGATTACGATGTCACCACGTCCTCCGACGGACGTTATTACGCCATGGCAAACGGTTCCGGTGGTATGATCGGTAATGTCGTCACAGGCTACCCTGCCACTGTCACCACCTCGCTGCCACGCGGTAAGTATAAGATGGTGATCGGCTATGCCGAGGCTGCCAAGGGTTCGACCACATATTCTTACAACGTCAATGTGGACGGCACCAGTGTCTATTCTTTCAACAACAGCACAGTCACCAATCAGACCGTCACGGAGATCACTTCCGATGAGTTTACTATCACCGGTGGTAACACCGTCACTATTTCCACCGACAACCCCGATGCCACAATTAATAACAGTAAAGGTGCCCGGGGCATAGACTATGTGTTTATCGTCCGCACAGGCAGCCTCGAACCCGTGAATCCCGGTGCTGAACTGACAACCCCGGTCACATCAGACATGTTAGTCGGCAAGACTGCAACGCTCAATGCCACCACCCACCTCAATGGTGGCACCATAACAAGCACTGCCATATATGCCGCCACGACAGAGGGTACGCCCACCGGCAATGCCCTTGCCACCTCCGCAACTACAGAGGTGTCATATAATTTCACTCCATCAGAAGCCGGCTCATACTATTTCGTATCGCAGTCGGTGACGAATATCGGAACCACAACGTCAAGCCTTGTCACCATCACCGCCGTAGCGGCGTTGTCAGACTTCACGTTGAACATTGTTGATAAGAGTGGTAATGTGGCGATGACAACCACCGTGAGCAACACTGGCTCAACCGACCCGCTGCCCAACAGTTTCCGCAGCCCATTCGCCCAGAACTATAAATATTATAACACCTTGGCTGAGGCACAGGCCAACAGCGGAGCCAACATCACAGCAGCTGCAGACTGGATACAAGGAACGGTCTATGTGGGTTATGATGTCAACAGCACCGCCTTTGGGGCAGACAAGAAATACGCAATCTATAATGCCTCCAACTACTACATGCATGCTGTATTCAGATGCAATGAGAGTCATACTTACAATAACCTCTGGTGGATGAGAGACCAGAACAATGACTGCTCACAAGGTGGCGGCACAGCCGTCAGCGCAACCACACAAGCTTTCCTTGATGACAGTTACACCTGGTATCTCGGCACAGACCCTTATAATGTTAAGATGCGCAATGTGGGGTCTAAGCGGTATGTCACCCAAGAGTCAACTAATAACTATGGTCAGATGGAACATCTCGTGACTTCTGACGCAGGCATTACATCGTTCTGTGTCGTGTATTATGAGAATAACAACACCGACTATCTGGCACTGTATAACCGTACTCTGAATAATTATGTATATTACAACGGTGGCAACTGGCGTATTGACCCACGACGTAATGAGGGTAAGCTGAAGGTCTGTCAGCTACCGGCGCTTAACATTAATGTGGTCAACGCCTCCGGAAATGTGGAGTACACCCTAAACGGTTATTATAAGTCCAGGGCAGCTCTGACCACCACGGTACCGTTGTTCCTGAAGAGGACATACACAAGCAACCAGCGGTTCTATTACGATGCTGCATGCACCTCGCAGATTACTCAAAACGGCTCCACGGCAGTCACTGAAGGCAGCCTGCTGCAGATAGACGGCATATATAACGTATGGATGAAATATGACCTCAGCAACGACTGGGATACCGACAACATCTTCCGTGTGAGCAACGACAATGCCAAATATTGGTATGCCGTGCGTTTCGGCAACAACAACTACCTTAACGCCGGTACCACGGGCAATCATGACATCGGCTCCGCCGGCAACAACAGCGAGACAAGCACTACTGCCGATAATTCTCATTGGGCAATCACGGGTACGCCATATGCACTGCGACTCATCAACAGAGACAGCAATAACAGCGGTCTCCTCGCAGGACTGAGCAATAACCTCTCCACATCATCATCTACTAAGGCGTCAATGTACAACCCTGCTACGGAGGGTGTTACCACAACATGGGAGATGAGAACATTCAATACTTCCGCTGCAGGTCCCGTCTTGATACCCCTCGGTTCCTTCAGCGGACAGACACCATTCTTCTTCCTTTACGCCTCTGGTACATCACTCAATAACTCTGACAATACAAATTGCCGCATCAGCCAGTACGACCATAAAGCAACCACTTTCAGCGGACCGCCAACCGTTACCCTTGCGGCATCAACGGCGGCGACATATACAGGCAGTGCCGTGACCCTTACCGCCACACCAACACTTGGCGGCGGAAGCAGTCTCAGCAACCTGAAGTTCTACAAGAAGGTAGGAGAGGGCGAGTGGACGGAGATACAAGACATTGCCGTCAGCACACCAACGTCGTCAACAGCATACGCCAAGGAATTTACGCCTGATGTTACAGGCACA
Source organism: Prevotella sp. (assembly GCA_017959365.1). GTDB lineage: Bacteria > Bacteroidota > Bacteroidia > Bacteroidales > Bacteroidaceae > Prevotella. Next base: position 3,198 of record JAGDAU010000108.1, on the reverse strand, counting down.
TACACATTCAAGGCCACGGCGACCGATGACAACAATGACACCGGTACCTCAGAGACCGTTACCGTAACGGTGACAGCCCCGCCGGCGCACTCCACGGTAACGCTGACAGCATCTTCAGCCAGTCCCACCGTGGGCTCTACGGTGACACTAACCGCCACGGCGACTCCCGTTAGCGGCTCTACAGTGACCTACCTCGCCATAGAGCAGAAAATAAACAATGTGTGGACAGTGGTGGGCGATGCCTATACCACAGCCAACGGCCCGAGTCACTCACCACTCCGCAAGGTCTCGTCTCTGAACAATGAGACGGGAGAGGTGACGGTGACGTATGACCTCACTGCCGGGGCAGCCGGTACGGACTATGAGTACCGTGCCAACGCCACTATCAGTGACGGTGTTAACACTCCCGCCACACTGCTCTCCTCCGATGCTGCCGCAAGCGGTGGCGACGGACAGTCTCTATCTCTAAGGTCTGTCGTGCCAACACCGGAATACGATACATACAAGTTCCATATCATCGACAATGCCGGTACGGATGTCTTTTCTACAGCCACTATTACTATAAGCAAGACCGACCTACAGAACGATCTTAACAACGGTGATGACCCACTGCTGACACACTATCCGCAGTATTGCAGCCCCTTCGTCAGCAATTACCTCTATTTCGACACCTCAGCAGAGGCACAGGCCAACAGCGGCAACGCCACAGCATGGAACAACTCCAGCAACTGGGACAGCACCAACAGCGTATATGATGTGTATGTAGGTTACACCGTGACCAACAACTTTGGTTCAGATAAGAAATTCGCAATTTGGTCGAATAGGGACAATCAATATATGCACGTTTCCGTAAGACCTAGAGGTAGTAACTTTTCTGGTCAAATAAATTTAGAACGACAGAAATATAATATCTGGAACGAGGCATTAGGTGAGAATAATTTCTTTGTCGGTGCAAATAATACAAATTACGCACTACTGGATAATCTATTTATGTGGCAGTTAGGCAACGACCCGTATAATATCACGTTCAAGAACGTAGGTATAGGCTATTATGCCAACCCAATATCTAATAGTAATTCTGCTTCTTTGGGTGCAACGAGCACAAGCTCATATTGTATTCTTTATTGGACAAGCCATGCAGGTTCTACAGATACCACTACTTCTTATCTCTCAAGAGTTTTTTCTCCTGGCAGTGCGGCAGGTACTCCGCAATATGTGGTTGGAACAACCAGTAACAACAATGACTGGCGAGTAGAGGCATCAGAATACGACAATTATACTAATGGCTCGAAGATATATTTTAAGGAATTGAGTGATAATGCGATAACTGTTAATGTTCTTGACAGCCATGGTGCAGTGGAGGCACAGTTCCAAGCCTACAATAATCCTACTGCTACGATGCAAACTGTTATTCCTTATTCGCTGATTCGTGCTTATACATCAAACCATGCGCTTTATTATGATGCCGCACATACAGATGCAGTCACATTGGGCTCAGACCAGCTCAGCACCGATAAGTTGACAAACAATGGTGGCAACCTTTACATGACTTATACTCTTGGCAGTGAATGGAGGACTTTAACAAAGAATTCCAACACCCCCAACATATTCTCCTATGATGAAGCTACTGATAATAATGCTAATTGGTATGCCATGCGTTATAATGGAGGCAGCGGACGATATCTCAAAGCAAACTCATCAGCGTTACCACAGGGAACAGCAACCGACAAAGATCTTTCTAACGTTCAGGGTGATTCACCTACTGCTAAGCAAGGACAATGGGCTTTCATAGGAACTCCATACAATTTAAAGATAACCAACCGTTATCATGGCTTCGGAAGTCTATTAGGTATTCCAAGCAATGCCACATCTTCAACAAAACCTAATGTTTACGCATCTGGTACAACAGATGTTATCACAACATGGGAAGTCATTACCTATATGGCAAACCAAACTAATTGTGTGTTCTTCCGACCACAAGGAGGTCTAAATGGTCAGAATCCTTATTTCTATCTCGGAAATAGTAATAACAGCAGTGCAGCACTGAATAATGGTGCTTCTGGTGGTGAGAAATGGGATTTCTATTGGATAGGAGATACTATTGTGCATGTTGATCCTGCCGCTAATCTGGCACTTTCAGCATCTTCGGTTAATGTTTATGTTGATGCCACAACCACTCTGACTGCTACGGCCACTCCAGCAGAAAATCATGAGGTGACATATTTTGCGATTGAGCAAGAGACAAGTACAGATGTGTGGGAGGTTGTAGGCACGGCATACGCTGGCAGTAATGTTACCGGAGCTACCAAGGATGCTGAGACTGGTGTTGTCACCGTGACATGTAGTTTTACTCCAGACGCTATAGGAACATATAATTTCCGTGCCAAAGCCATTGCTGACGATGATGGTGAGAATCCTATTTACTCCACTAATACTGTACGTGACGGAGGTATAGGAAGTGTTGTTGCGGTCACAGCGAGTGTATATACTTTGGATCCGCAGGCTGACAGCTATACTATTATACTGATTGACAAGCAGGGTAACGAGTTACATCGTGAGACATTTACTGACAAGACACGCATAACAGGTCTCAATTCAGTGTCAGAACGTAACGGTGACCCATTAGGCAACGATTGGCGCAGTCCGCTTGTCACAAAATATAAATATTATGAGTATACAGCGGCTGGTAAGACCAGTGCACAGGCGGCATCTGGGGACAATCTCATTGATTGGAACACTGCCGGCACAGAACTTATAGCATACGTGGGATATGAGGTTGGAAATACCATTGACCTCAACACTGGACTTACAAATATCTACGAGCGTGTGAGACGTAGTAACGATGATAGCACTCAGGTGCGTAACGCAGCTCACTTTGGTACTATGTACATGCTGAAATTCCATAACGGTGTCAACGACTATTTGGAGAACGGCAAGGATTCAGTGGAGACCACTACGAAGAAACCAGTCTATCCATACGCTAATGGTGACGGACAAATGTATATATATGATGCCGCTCGCTGGATAGAGCAGTCTAATGGAGGTAACTCCACACGTACCAGATGGGCTTGGTATCTTCTCAGTCCCACCAACGACCCATACCATGTCTATGTGACAGCATGGCAACAGTCGCACTCCCAAAGCTCCAACAATACAAATTACTATAATTTCCTACGTACATACTATAATACTACAATT
>JAGDAU010000107.1 GCA_017959365.1 Prevotella sp. | reverse complement strand
TTCTCTGTGCAGCACATATATCCCACGGTAGGACCACCCATTGACATTGGTATGCCGAGGCTCTGGGCATCGCCACAGGCAATGTCTGCTCCCCATTCCTTAGGCGTTTTAAGTACGGAAAGGTCGGCGGCAACACTATTAACGATAAACAGACCTTTGGCGGCATGGATATCATCTGCCATGTCGGTGAAATCCTCCACGATACCGTAATAGTTGGGCTGCTGAACAATAGCTCCTGCCACTCCACCCTCTGCCATCAGCTCACGTAGATGGTCGTGACTCGTAACACCGTCCTCCGCCTTGATACTCACGATATTAATACCGTGGTATTTGGCGTAGGTGTTAACCACCCGTCTCACTTTCGGGTCAACGGTGTCGCTGATAAGTACTTTGGTGCATTTCTTCCCGGCATTGAATGCCATTATAGCAGCCTCCGCCGTTGCTGTGGCGCCATCGTACATCGAAGCGTTGGATATGTCCATCCCCGTCAGGCGACTCATCATCGTCTGGTATTCGAAGATGTAGTGTAGTGTACCTTGGGATATTTCCGCCTGATAAGGTGTATAGCTTGTGAGAAATTCAGAGCGTTGGATGATGTTGTTTACCACAGCTGGTGTGTAGTGGTCGTATATGCCAGCTCCGGCAAAGCATGTCAGTTCGTCGTTAAGCATTCCCAACCCCTCTATGAGCCTCCGTAGTTCCAATTCGCTTTTAGCATTGCTGATGTCATACTCACCGTGAAAACGTATCTCCTCGGGTATGTCAGCAAAGAGGTCGTCAATGCTCTCCACACCGATGCGCCGTAACATCTCGTTGCGCTCCTCATCGGTGTGAGGGAAATATTTATATGCCATTTTTTTAGTTTAGAGTTTAAAGTTTAAAGTTTATGGTTTGGAGATTAAAGTTTAGAGTCTTTTACTCTTTTATCTCCTCTGCGTAACTCTCTGCGTCGAGCAGGTTGTCAAGCTCGGTGGTGTCGCTTATCTCAATCTTGATAATCCAGTTCTCGTAGGGATCCTCGTTAAGCAGTTCGGGCTTGTCTTCCAGGGCTTCGTTCACCTCAACGACCACACCGCTCAGAGGTGCTATGAGGTCGCTTGCTGCCTTTACACTTTCCACGGCTCCGAAATCTTCTCCTGCCTCAATCTCGTCTTCCACGTCCGGCATGTCAACATAGACCACATTGCCTAAAGCATGCTGTGCATAGTCTGTAATACCGATGTAAGCAAATTCTCCCTCAACTTTCACATACTCGTGTGACTTAGAATAGTAAAGTCCTTCAATAATTTTACTCATAGTTTTGTATGTTTTATGTTTTGTGTTTTGTGTTTTGGTGACGGCGAAGTATCGCCGTTTACAAATCTGTGTTTTGTATTTTATGTTAGTTATGTTGTTATTCCGATGAATTTTCAATTTTCAATTTTCAATTTTTCTTATAGTGCTTGTCATAGAAACGTTTTTTGACTACTACGCCAGGGAATGTGCGCTTGCGGATCTGCACCTCAAGGGGTGTGCCGAGCTTGGCATAGTTGCTGTTGATAAGCGCCATACACACACTCTTGTCCACAGACAGGCAGTGATATCCCGTGGTGACAACGCCAATCTCTTTGCCATCCTTCAGTACGGTGTAGCCGTGGCGTGCTATGGCACGCCCCTCAAGCTCAATGCCAACGAGTTTCTTGGCTGTACCGCCACTCTTCTGCTCCATTAGGGCACTACGCCCGATAAACTCCTGTTTGTCAAGCTTGCAGAACATACTCAGACCAGCCATCACTGGGCTGATGTCTTCTGACAGCTCATCACCATAGAGAGGCAGACCAACCTCGAAACGAAGTGTGTCACGACATCCCAGACCGCACGGCTTGCAGCGGTTGCTCTTCATCAGTTTGTCCCAAAGGTCAATAATATACTCATGAGTGCCGTATATCTCAAAACCATCCTCACCGGTATATCCTGTTCGGCTGACAATGATGTCCAGGTCTTCCTTCCTGTCGATAACCTTACATGTATAGAATGTCATTTCTTTACATCCTATTCCCAGCACCTCTTCCATGACCGCCTCAGCCTGCGGACCCTGCACCGCCAGTTGACCATAACGGTCTGACTGATGGTCAATGTTGACGTCGAATGCCTCTTTCTCAGTGTTTATATTGCTCATAATCCACTCCACATCCTTATCCACGTTGGCGGCATTGATGACGAGGAAGAAATCATTCTCGCCCATCTTATATACCAGCAGGTCGTCCACCGTGCCCCCATGGGGATAGCACATCATACCGTAATAGACCTTACCCGTAGGAGCGTCCTTTATGTCGTTGGTGAAGATGTGGTTAACATAACGCTCGGCATCAGGTCCGGTGATACGCACCTCACCCATGTGGCTTACATCAAAAACACCGCAATCGTTGCGCACAGCCTCGTGCTCATCCCGAATGTTAGAATACTGAATAGGCATCTCATAACCAGCAAAAGGTGACATCAGGGCGCCCAAACCCACGTGTCTGTCATAGAGGCATGTTTTCTTGTTGTCCATAATATCTGATTGTTTTGCCTGCAAATTTATAAATTATTGCTTAATAGTCAAAGGAAAAAGCAAGTTTTTTTTGTGTCTAACGCATGTTTTATTTTATTACACAACTACCTGTGCAATGGGTGAAAAAGCGATATTCGTACATTTTGAAATCAAAAAACAAAAAAAAATATCAAATTGTTACGCTGTTTGAAATATATTTGGTAATTTCGCAGAAATTTTTGATTATTAACAAAAACGTACATATTATGGCTAAGCAGAAAAAATTTATCTTACAAGACAGTGAAGTGCCACAGCAGTGGTATAATATTCAGGCAGACATGGTCAATAAACCATTGCCACCCTTGCATCCGGGTACCAAGCAACCGTTGGGATGGCAGGACCTGGCAGCCATCTTCCCAGAAGAGTGCTGCAAGCAAGAACTTGACACGGAGCACGCATGGATAGATATACCGGAGGAGGTGCTTGAGAAATACAAATACTATCGTGCCACACCACTTGTGAGGGCTTACGCCTTGGAGGAGGCATTAGATACTCCGGCTCATATATATTTCAAGAACGAGAGTACTAATCCACTTGGATCACATAAGATAAATTCAGCCTTGGCTCAGTGCTATTATGCCAAGAAGGAGGGAACGACGAATGTGACAACAGAGACAGGCGCCGGACAGTGGGGTGCCGCACTGAGCTATGCCGCAAAGGTGTTTGGACTGGAGGCCGCCGTCTATCAGGTGAAGATCAGTATGCGCCAGAAACCTTACCGCAGCAGCATTATGCGTACCTTCGGAGCCACTGTAGAGGGTTCGCCATCCATGTCCACACGTGCAGGCAAGGACATCATCACGCGCGACCCCAATCATAACGGTTCGCTTGGTACAGCTATCTCTGAGGCTGTGGAGCTTGCCACCACCACACCTCACTGTAAGTACACCCTCGGCTCTGTACTAAACCATGTGGCCCTGCATCAGTCAATCATTGGTCTTGAGGCTGAGAAGCAGATGGAGATGGCTGGCGAATATCCCGATCAGGTGATAGCATGCTTCGGTGGCGGCTCCAATTTCGGTGGTATCGCCTTCCCGTTTATGCGTCATAACATCCTTGATGGCAAGACAACGGAGTTTATCGCCGCAGAGCCTAACAGCTGTCCAAAACTAACACGTGGTGAGTTCCGTTATGACTTCGGTGATGAGGCCGGATATACGCCGTTGCTCCCGATGTACACCCTTGGTCATGACTTCCGTCCCGCCAATATCCATGCTGGCGGACTGAGATATCATGGTGCGGGTATGATAGTGTCACAATTGATAAAGGATGGTCTGATGCACGGTGTTGATATCCCTCAGCTTGAGACCTTTGAGGCCTCTATGCTCTTCGCACGTACAGAGGGCATCATCCCCGCACCGGAGAGTGGTCATGCCATTGCCGCCACCATACGCGAGGCTCTGAAATGTAAGGAGGCTGGTGAGCAGAAGGTGATCCTCTTCAATCTGAGTGGTCATGGGCTTATCGATATGACAGCATACGACAGCTATATCAATGGCGACCTTCATAACTACACTGTCACTGATGAGGAGATACAAAACAACTTGAAATCGGTGCCGGAGATGTAATTATCTGTCAACGATGAAAATACTACATACAGCGGATCTGCACCTTGGGCAGGTGATATATCAGAATTATGACCGCAGTGATGAGCATAGTCATTTCTTCAGACAATTAGAGAAATGGTGTATTCAGGAGCAGCCGGATGTGCTGCTCCTGAGTGGTGATGTCTTTGACATACAACAGCCGTCGGCATCGGTGAGGAAGGTGTTTACAGACTTCTTTGTGGGCCTTCACAGGCTATGCCCGACAATGCATTTCATAATCACCGCCGGCAACCATGACTCCGCCTCACGACTACAAGCGGACAAGGCAGTGTGGCTATTGGCGAACGCTCATATCATCGGTGTGCCACCCATGGCGATATTGCCTGCAAACGACAGCTGGCACGACGATTTCATCATACGTCTTGACAGCGGATATGTTGTGGCGTTGCCGTATATGTCGGGTGAGCGCCACGAGGTGATACAGTCGCTCTTAGACAAGGTGGCTCAGGAGAATAGAGACGGCAAGCCTGTGGTGATGATGGCTCATGCGGCTGTCAGTGGCGTTGATCTGTTAGGTCATGATATGGAGATTGGCAAGATACGCACCGTGGCTGTAGAGGGGATGGGGAAAGGCTATGACTATCTCGCCATGGGACATATCCACAAACCCCAGACGATAGGGCATCAGGAAGATGCTATGGAGGAAGATGTCACATACCCGTCGCCGGTGGTGAGGTATTCGGGCAGTGCGCTTCATGTGAGTTGTGATGAGACATATCCACATACTGTCAGTATGGTGGAGATTGACCGGCATGGAGGGAGTGTGAGGATACGACAGTTGCGGATTGATGAGCTGCGGCACTTCTATGTGCTGCCTCAAGACGGCACTTCGTTTACCACTGCCGATGGTGCCATCGAGGCAATGAAAGCCCTAACGGAGAAGCAGGGCAGGGGATATGTTCGTTTCCGTATTGACAGCAATGCTGTTTTGCCGTCAGACTTCAACCAGCGGGTGTATGATGAACTAAGCAAATATAATGAGGAATGGCGTTATAACCCCAAGATAATATGGACAGGCAGCATTGGGCAGAATGACGACCCAGAGCAGTTGGTGTTTCAGGTGGCAGACCTGCAGCAGATGACTGACCCTATGGAATTTATTGAGAAGACACAACACAACTATCCCAACCTCGACATCGATGACACCCGCCAAGCCTTTGAGGAGATTAAAGATGAAGTCCTTAGAATGAGGGAAGAGAAAATGTCTAAATAGACCAACTCAACTTTCGCAAGCTTCAGTCGAGTTGAGTTTAATGTTTAAAGTTTAATGTTTACAGTGAATTACATTGACTGCTGAGTACTTCATGGCTCAAGAATCGCCTCATAAATGACGTAAAATGTACGCAATACACTCTATCTATATCACTTTAAACTGTAGTCTTTAAACTGTAAACCAGTAAGTTGAGCGAAGGTGAAACCTGAATGAATTAATATCATGAAAATAAAAGAACTGCAAATAAGAAATATCGCGTCTATAGAACGGGCAGACATAGACTTTGAGAATGGGTTGCGCGATGTTGTGACGGGCGACAACTCATCCATATTCCTTATCTCCGGTGATACCGGAGCCGGTAAGTCAGTGATACTCGACGGTATCTCTATGGCGTTGTACAAGAAGACACCACGCCTATCACTCGTGAAAAACGTCTCACGTAACGAGTTTACTAATGCTAACGGAGAACAGGTGGGTATTGCCAGCATACAACAATATACGCGTCTTGGCATATCAGAGAAAGATGACTGTTACAGCATGGTGTGCTTTGAGGGTAATGACGGTAAGGAATACCATGCCCGACTGACTTTAGGCATCACAAGAGGCAAAACAAATAAAGAAACAGGTCTAAGGCCTCTGAAATACCGCACTCCCAAATGGGAAGTGTGCATTGGCAACGGCGACTGGATAAGTAAGGATGTTGATGAAATAATAAAGACAGCCGTGGGCCTTGACTTCCAACAGTTCGGGCGTATGGCGATGCTTGCCCAGGGGCAGTTTGCGTCTTTCCTTGTGGGTGATAAGAAAGAGCGTGAGGCGATATTGGAGCAGCTCACCAATACTCAGCTCTTCACAGAATTCGGTGAGGCTATAAAAAGCATTTTCGGCAGGAAAAAAGACGAGCTGAGGGACATTACCACTATATATGAAGCAGAGAGCCAGCATGTGCTCAGTCAGGAGCAATTGGAAGAGGCAAACCAAAGTCTTAGAGTCTTTACTGTGGAAAAAGAGCGTATAGATAAGGATATAGCAGAAAATGACAAACTACTCAGCCAACTGTCTCTTGTCAGTCAGGCGCAGAAAAACCTCACGGAGTCAAAAGAGAAATTAGATGAGCTTAAGGCTATTGAGAGTGCAGAGGAATACCGCGCCGGCAAGCAGCTTATGGAGCGATGGGATACCACTACTGTTCAACGGCAGCAATACGCCGCGCTCAGAAATGCCAGGGCGACAAAAAAGCAGGCAGAGGGCAGCCTGTATAAGAAATATGAGGATTACACCACACTCTCGGAAGATATAGAGTACCGCAATCAAACTTCCTTACGCCATGCATCTGTTATAGAATCCATCAGACAGTGGATAGAAGGCCGTAAGGACCGGGACACTCTCTTTACCACGTCAGGTGAGATAATATTGAAGATTTCTGCATATAAGAAGAAACAGGCGGATCTTGGCACAAAGGTCGCGGATCTGACTAAAGAGGATGATAAAACCGCCGGTTTGCTTAAAGCCGAAAAGGAAGCCATAGACTGTCAGAAGCAGGCTGATGAGGCAGTGAAGGCAAAGGCATATGAGATAAATCAAAAGAACCAGAAGCGTGAGACCCTCAATCCCGCTGAGGTGAACAGCCAATATGATGCCGCCGTTAATAGAAAAACCATATTGCATAAGCTCCACCAGTTGCTGATACAGATAGATCAAACGACCGAAGCATTAGAAGAGCATAGAGACTCACTCGCCGAGGAAGAGAAAAAACTGGAGACGCTTAAACAAGAATGTGAGAAGGCGGAGAACTATTACTCAGAGAAGAAAACCGAGGCGGATAAAGCCAATAACCGGCTTACCACTATGAAGATGAGCATAGACGATAAGTTGGTGGAGCTACGCCGCAGACTGTATGATGAGCATGCTGAGACATGCCCTCTGTGTGGTCAGACGATAACGGAGTTGCATATAGATGATGATTTCAAGTCGTTTATAACACCATTGCAGAAGGAACGTGATGATGCGCAGGCTGCCCTTGAGAACTCTATTAAGACAAGAGATGATGTGAGATCCAGATACAGCGAGACAGATGGTTTGCTGAAGAATGGAAAGAAGCAGGCTGAAGACCTGGAGAAACAGTTAAAGGAACTGAAAAAAGATGTGACCGGCATAGCGCAGGATGCCGGTATGAAAACAGTCAATTCTCAATTCTCAATTTTCAATTTAAGAGAGCAGGTGGAAAAAGAAATGGATAGCCTGACACAGCAGACATCTCTGTTGAAGCTGAAACAGAAAGAAGCTGAGGATTTGCAGGCAGACATCAATAGGCTGATGGAAGAGAAGAAACCATTAGACCAAAGGTTACGGCAGGCTACAACTACTCTCACGAAGGCATCCAATGATGTTGCCAACAATAAAAGCAACATACGGCGGATGAAATCAGAATGTGACAAGATTAAGGAAGAGAAAAAAACACAATTTCTTGAACTCGATGAGATACTCAGGCCCTTCTATCCGTCTTGGACTGATAATCTGGATGATACAGCCGATATATTGAGGAAGGAGGCAAAGGAATACCTTGACAAGACAAAGTTGCTTGCTGATGAAAAACAACAGTTGTCAAACTATAATACCCAAACAGAGACGCTCCTTTCCATACAACAGCAGATTAATGACATCTGTCCGGACTGGACTCGCCCCTTGGAGGCGAGACCATACGCCGGAAAGGATGTGCATAGGTCATGGACGGTTCTTCTGGCGGAGGTAAAAACCCTTACTGTCACCATACATGATTCTAAAGAGGTGATTAAAACTAACGAGGCCCTCTTGGAGGATTATTACGCTAAGACAGGCGTCTCCGAAGCTGATCTGATTGCTTTGACGGAGCAGGAGGCAAAGGTGGTTGTGGTACGGCAACGTGTAATGAATACGGAAAAAAGCATCTCTTCATATTCCATGGCTATGACCAATGCCAGAAAACAGATAGACGATGCTCTTTCCGCAATGGGGGTGGATAGCATAGAGTCACTCCCTGACAAGCAACGGCTGACAGAGAAAAAGACCGTTCTTGATTCTGAGCGTGACATCCGTGTGTCGAATATAGCGTCATTAAACAAAACCATAGAACTGCATAAGGAAAACACCCGAAGCCTCAAAAAGCTTGCAGAGGAAAAAGACAAGGCTAATGCGGTGTTCCTGCGCTGGGAACGCCTTAACAATATCTTCGGCGGAACACGTTTCCGCACCCTTGTGCAGACATATATCCTGCGACCGCTGCTTAACAATGCGAATATCTATCTTGAGAAAATAACCGATCGTTACCGGCTGACGTGCAGCGAGGATAATGAGCAACTTTCAATACTCGTGCTCGACCGCTACAACAAAGACCAGATACGCAGTGCCACGGTACTCTCCGGCGGTGAGCGTTTCATGGTGTCGTTGGCTCTGTCGTTGGCGTTGTCGTCGCTCAACCGTCCAGACATGAATGTCAATATCCTCTTCATTGACGAGGGATTCGGAACCCTTGACGAGAAGAGTCTTGACAGCGTGATGTCAACCCTTGAGAAGTTGCAGGAGATAGCCGGTCAGACAAACCGCCGCGTGGGTGTCATCTCCCACCGCGAGGAACTGGAGGAGCGCATACCCGTCAAGATACGTGTCATCCGCAAAGGTGAGGGCCGCAGCATCGTGGATGTAAGCAGTTAGGATTATTGTGCTATATCTCTAAAGAAATAACAGCCTGACACAGCCCATACTCAGACATGCTGATGCGGGTCATGCGCCTGATGACAAAATCCGTAAAGCCTGACGTGTGTGTGGATAGTTATCTCATACAGCAGCCACTACTTCAATCTCTACTACTGCACCTTTTGGTAAAGTCTTCACAGCGACAGCAGAGCGTGCTGGATATGGTTCAGAGAAGAATACTGCATATATGGCATTCATTTCAGCGAAGTCGTTCATATCAGCCATGAATACGGTAGTCTTTACCACATTGCCCATCGTCAGCCCGACTTCTTCGAGGATGGCCTGAACGTTGGTCAAGGACTGGCGGGTCTGCTCCTTAATGCCTCCTTCAACAAAGTTTCCTGTAGATGGGTCGATGGGAATCTGACCAGAGGTATATACGAGATTACCCACTTTGATGGCCTGACTATACGGGCCGATGGCAGCAGGTGCCTTTTGTGTACTAATTGCTTTCATTGTATATTCAAATTAAATGTTACTTTTGCATTCGTTCTTTTTTCCGTTATCCTTCTTTAGGGTTGGCTTTTCTGTCTTTATCTCAGTGGCTTGATAGCCGAATTTGCCGAAGCTTTGGATGATGGTTTCAGCATTGGTCTTGTCAGCATCGTAGGTGATGATGACACGCTGTCCTTCGATGTCGCATTGAATCTCCTTGATACCCTTCTCGAAGCGGAGGTTGCCCTTGATCTTCTTCTCGCAGTTCTCGCAATGCATCTGCGGCTGAGTGGTT
>JAGDAU010000106.1 GCA_017959365.1 Prevotella sp. | reverse complement strand
GTTATCTGACCCCACCGTCAGTGGACACCAAGAAGAAAAAATATTGTCGTTTCAAGAAAAGCGGTATCAAATACATCGACTACAAAGATCCCGAGTTCTTGAAGAAATTCCTTAACGAGCAGGGTAAGATTCTTCCCCGCCGCATTACTGGAACATCGCTGAAATACCAGCGTCGCGTGGCTCAGGCCGTTAAGCGCGCCCGCCAGATAGCATTGCTTCCATACGTAACCGATATGATGAAATAATAAAAAAGGAGGACGACAATGGAATTAATACTTAAAGAAGATATCATCGGTCTTGGATACAAGAACGAGATAGTGAATGTTAAGAGTGGCTATGGACGTAACTACCTTATCCCAACAGGTAAGGCTGTCATAGCTTCTGAGTCAGCAAAGAAGGTATTGGCCGAGAACCTGCGCCAGCAGGCTCACAAACTCGCTCAGATTAAGGCTGCTGCCGAGAAGAAGGGTGAGGCTCTCAAGGATGTGGCTCTCGTTATCCCTGCAAGGGTTAGCGCAACAGGCGTTACTTACGGTTCTGTTAATGTCAACATCGTGGCTGCTGAACTGCAGAAAATGGGCTTCGACATCGACCGCAAGATTATCACCATGCACGACATCAAGAAGGTTGGCGACTATGTTGCTACCGTTCACTTCCACAAGGATGTTGAGGTTGAGATTCCCGTCAAGGTGATTGCTGAGAACGCTGAGGAATTAGAGGCTGAGAAGGCTGCACGCAAGGCTGAAGAGGCTGCACGCATCGCTGCCAAAGAGGCTGCTGAGGCTGCTGCCGCAGCTGAAGAGGCAGAGGCTGAAGAAGCTGAGGCTGATGCAGAGGAGGCAGAAGAGGCTCCCGCAGCAGAGTAATACCGTGGTTAAGAAAGAATCAATTCTTGCACTGTAAAGCACATCAACTATAGAAATCCCGACCGCTCTACGTGGTTGGGATTTTTTAAGGAATAACTAACATATTCAAAAAGACTACGTTAATAAGAAATGAAAGCATTTGTTTTTCCCGGTCAGGGAGCACAGTTTGCCGGTATGGGCAAAGACCTGTATGAGAGCAACGCATTAGCAAAAGAGCTATTTGACAAAGCCAATGATATCTTAGGTTTTGACATCACAGACATCATGTTCAATGGCACAGACGAGGATCTGCGTCAGACCCGCGTGACACAACCGGCAGTATTTCTCCACAGTGTGATATCCGCACTCTGCATGGGCGATGACTTTAAGCCGGAGATGACAGCAGGACACTCCCTGGGAGAGTTCTCTGCTCTTGTCGCTGCTAAAGCCCTGAGCTTTGAGGATGGTCTGCGTCTGGTCTATGCACGTGCCATGGCTATGCAAGAGGCTTGTGATGTGGCTCCAGGCACGATGGCAGCCGTTATCGGTCTGCCCGACGAGAAAATCGAGGAGATATGCGCAACTGTCAATGACGGTGGCGACATCGTAGTTCCCGCTAATTACAACTGCCCCGGACAATTGGTTATCTCCGGTAGTGTGGAGGGTATTAACAAAGCATGTGAAATGCTTAAGGAGGCTGGCGCTAAGCGCGCACTGCCGCTTAAGGTTGGTGGAGCATTCCACTCCCCTCTCATGCAGCCGGCAAAAGACAAATTAGAGGCTGCCATTGTAAGCACTGAGTTCCACACACCACAGTGTCCCGTTTACCAGAATGTTGACGGCAAGCCACATACTGAGGCAGAGGAGATAAAGGCAAACCTAATAGCACAGCTTACAAGCAGCGTACGCTGGACACAGTGTGTTCAGAATATGATTGCCGATGGCGCTGACGACTTCACAGAATGCGGTCCTGGCAAGGCATTACAGGGTATGATAGCCCGCATCGACCGCAATGTGGCAGCTCACGGAATAAACTAAACAACCATTTATATGGAGCTTGACCTGTGTATCATCATGGTCAAGCCCCTTTTTAACCCTTAAAAACTTAATAATCATGTTAGCAACTGGATTACAAGACTTCCTCACATGGCAGCGCGCTCATGAATACGTGCTGCAAACATACAAAGACGCTACTGTCTTTCCCAATGGCGAAAACAACGAGTTAGGCAAGGAGATACGTAAGGCTGCAATTGACATAGCCACTAATATCACTATCGCTTATAACCGTCCTAACAAAGAAGAAAAAAAGAAATTTGTTGCAGCCGCACAAAGCAATATTGACAAAAGCACATACCTGCTTACTCTGGCAAAAGACTTAGGCTACATCATGGAAAGTGATGAAAACGCACTTGAGACAGCACTTGAGAATTGCATCAAGATGTTCAGCACTTACCGTCGCTCTCTATATGAGCAGCGTCAAAGTAGCTATTACGACAACCAGCAGTAAAAAACGGAGCAGGTATGGAGAAAACCATAATTTATCAGGTGTTGCCACGTCTCTTTGGCAACAAGAATGAGAACTGCATAAAAAACGGTACAAAGGAAGAGAACGGCACTGGAAAGTTCAATGACCTTGACAACAAGGCATTAGGACGTATCAGAGACTTAGGAGCAACACATATATGGCTCACAGGAGTGATACGTCATGCTACACAGACCGACTACTCCGCATACGGCATACCAATGCAGAATGCAGAGGTGGTAAAAGGAAAGGCCGGTTCACCATACGCCATTGCCGACTATTATGACATTGATCCCGACTTGGCCGTTGAACCGGAGAACAGAATGAAGGAGTTTGAGGATCTGGTGACACGGGCACACAACGCAGGGCTGAAAGTTGTTATTGATTTTGTTCCTAATCACGTTGCACGGCAATACAAGTCGATATGCAAACCAGAGGAGGTGGAAGACATTGGCGAGAAAGATAACACCTCGTTGCACTTCTCAACGGACAACAACTTCTATTATTGCTGGGGAAATGCTTTGGACCTGAGCGATATAACGCAAGGCAAGGAACAGACTTATCAGGAACAACCTGCCAAAGCCACTGGCAACGACCAGTTTAGCAACCGTCCAAGCCGTAACGACTGGTATGAGACAGTAAAGCTGAACTACGGTATCGACTACTGCGATGCTGGTGGACGCAGCACCCACTTCGACCCAATACCCGACACATGGGACAAGATGACAACCATACTGCTCTTCTGGGCCGGCAAGGGCGTTGATGCTTTCCGTTGCGACATGGCAGAGATGGTGCCACCTGCCTTCTGGACATGGGCAACAGACAAAGTGAAATACAAGTATCCTGAGATGCTGTTCATTGGCGAGGTATATAACCCCTCGTTATATCGCACATATCTTGCATCGGGTTTTGATCTGCTATACGATAAAGTCGGCATGTATGACACGCTGAGACATATTATTTGCGGACTTCGTAACGCCGGTGATATAACATGGCAGTGGCAGTCAACAAACGATATTCGCGAGCACATGCTCTACTTCCTCGAAAATCACGATGAGCAGAGGATAGCAAGCGATTTCTTCGCCGCTGACCCATACAAAGCAATACCGGCGCTCATCGTCAGTGTATGTATGCATACAAACCCGTTTATGATCTACTGCGGACAGGAGTTCGGAGAGCCGGGAATGGATGAAGAGGGCTTCAGCGGTGTTGACGGACGTACTACAATCTTCGACTACTGGTCGGTGGGTAGCATACGCAGGGGATTCTTTGACCGCGATAAGATGACTTCCGACGAGCGGACAATGGAACAGATCTATAAATTCATCCTCCAGTTAGCTAATGACGAGAAAGCCCTGAAGGAGGGAGAGTTTTTTGACCTGATGTATATGAACCAGCATATAAGTGCTAAGCAATATGCTTTCCTGCGCAAGGCTGATAATGACTTACTGCTGGTGGTGACAAACTTTGATGAGGAACAGGCTGAGTGTGATATTGTCATTCCAAGTCACGCCTTTGATTATCTGAATATTGCAGAGAAAGAGACAGAGGCTATTGACCTGCTCTCGGGCGACACATATACCACTGCCCTACGCTCAGACAGCGCCATTCACGTTTCAATACCACCCCACAGTGGAAGAATATTGAAATTTACTATTTGACGATTTACATTTGATGGAAGATTATATTTTCAACGACCATAACAAGGAGGAGTTTCCGCCGGCACATACGGCGGAACATCTCCTCAATCAACTGAAGATAAGGATGTTCGGATGTGAGCGGTCACGTAACGCACATATCGAGCGAAAGAAAAGCAAGATAAGCTATGTGGTGGACCGTAAGCCTGACCGCAAGGATGAGCGTGAGATAGAGCGAGAGATGAACCGGCTTATCGAGGAAGACATGCCGGTGACCTTTGAGCTCGTTGACCGTGACAACCTGCCGGAAGGTGTAACCCTTGACCGTCTGCCATCTGACGCCTCTGAGAAGATACGCCTTGTCAGAATTGGTGACTATGATGTATGTCCATGCATCGGCAAACATGTAAGGTCAACATCTCAGATAGGCCGCTTTGAACTGCTCGGCACCAACTGGGATCAGCAGACCATGACCTTCCGCATCAGGTTTAAGATTGTCTGATTGTCATTCGAGGAAAACATATTGGCGTATAGCTCAATATTTTCAATAGTTATATAAAAAATGGAAACGGTCGCTGACCGTTTCCATTTTTATATTGAGTTGAAATTAAAATATCTGTGATATAAATTTCTGTCTTATTATATTACTCAACCACGATAGGCTTGTACTTAGGAACAAGGGCTTTCATTATACACCAGCCGATGAGATAAGCGACAGCACAGATACAGAACACTATCATGTATGCTGCGGGCTTGCCGTCGAAGCCGAAGAAGCTGAATGCCTCACCCTGACCCTCTGCCCAGGTGAAGAAGTTTCCGGAACCCTTGTTGATGAGGAACGAACCGACACCACCTGCCATTGAACCGATACCGGTGATGGTACCTATGGTAGATTTCGGGAACATATCACCAATGGTTGAGAACAGGTTGGCAGACCAAGCCTGATGACCGGCACCAAGCAAACCAATCAATATGGCGGGCCACCATGCGCTGTATGCTCCGAGAGGCTGTGCAAACAGGCCAAGCACTGGGAAGCATGCGAAGATAAGCATTGCACGCATACGGCCGATATACGGATTCATACCCTTCTTATCAACAAAATAGGGAGGCAGATAGCCACCGCCGATAGACAGGATGGTACATATAGCATACAATACAAAGATAAGAATGATACCCATTGTAGAGTCACTGGTGTAACCATACTGGTCTGAGAAATATGCCGGAGCCCAGAAGAGGAAGAACCACCACACACCATCGGTCATAAACTTACCGACGATAAACGACCATGTCTGCTTGTACTTGAAGCACTCCCAGAAAGGAATGGTCTTCTCATCCTTCGCCTCCTGCTTGTTCTGAACCTCGGCAATATCGTTATCCTGCTCGATATAGTTGAGCTCAGCCTGGTTAACACGCTTGTTCTTTGCAGGTTTGTCATAGAGCCACATCCACAGACCCATCCAGACATACCCGAGGGCACCGATGATGATAAACGCCATCTCCCATCCCCATGCACGGGCAAGGAGAGGAATAGTAGCAGGAGCAGCAAGAGCACCTACTGAAGCGCCGCTATTGAATATTGACGTGGAGAAAGCACGGTCTTTCTTCGGGAAGTACTCTGCGGTAACCTTAATGGCTGCAGGGAAGTTACCAGCCTCACCAAGGGCAAGAACCAGACGACAAGCGAGGAAGAGCCACACTGATATAGTAGCAATAGCAACAGCAGCATCGCTACCAGCCTGAACGGCACGCAGAGCGGCTATAGACTCATAACCCTCGGCCTGCATAGCCACCCATCCGCAACCGGCATGAAGCACGGCACCTGTTGACCATACGAAGATAGCAATAAGATAACCCTTCTTTGTACCCATCCAGTCGATGAACTTACCTGCGAAGAGGTTTGCGATGGCATAGAAGATAGAGAAAGCACCTGTTATGGTACCATAGTCGGCATCACTCCAGTGGAACTCTGGAGCAATGAAGTCTTTCCACGTCAGTGACAACACCTGACGGTCCATGTAGTTTACCGTGGTAGCTAAAAACAGCAGTCCACAGATAACCCAACGGAAGTTGGACATTTTTGCAACTTTGATAGAACTCATAATATATTATGTATTAAATTAATATTTAAAAATTAATATTTAAAAATTATCGCTGCGTAGCTGACAACTCTTAATTCTAAATTATTAACTCTTAATTTACTTAAGGTCTATGACGGGGATATTATCTTTGTCATTATAGTTGAGGTTCTCACCTGCCATACCCCAGATAAATGTATAATAATATGTTGCAGATGCTGCATGGATGCTCCACTCCGGTGACATGATAGCCTGCTCATTGTGCAGCCATACCACACGGCTCTCCTGCGGCTCACCCATCACGTGGCATACCGTCTGATCTTCTGGTACATTGAAATAATAGTACGCCTCGATGCGACGTCCGTGGGTGTGAGGTGGCATAGTGTTCCATACACTACCCTCCTGAAGCTGTGTCAGACCCATCTGCAACTGACAGGGACCCTCCTCCAGGGCAGTATTGACGATAAGCTGGTTGATGGTACGCAGGTTTGACTCTGCCTTGGTACCGAGTGGCTTCTCCGGTGTACCTACGATGGTAGCCTTGAGGCTCTGTACCTTTCCATTCTTACGTCCGTCGAGTGTCACCCACTGGGTCTTATAGTGCTTATGATCCGTAGCGGAGTTAAGGTAGAACTTAGCAGGCTTCTGCGGGTTCTTAGAGCGGAAAATAATCTCCTTATTGGTATCGATATCCTTGCCGTCCTTATCCTTGCCAAGCCATCCACGACCTACGTAGAGAGCCTCGCTATAACCGAGGGGATACTCCTGTCCGTCAACTATTACGACACCGTCGCCACCAGTGTTGATGATACCTAACTCACGATTGCGCATAAAATAGTCTGCACGCAACTCCGGATGTGTCTCTAATTTAAGGTCATGAGTAACAGGCATTGCACCACCAAAGATAAAACGGTCGTACATAGAGTACGTAAGGTTTATCTCATCGGCAGCCATCACTTTCTCCATAACGAAACGTTCACGCAACGTCTGTGTGTCATAGTGCTTTACGTCTGCTGGATGACAAGCTTTCTGGAAACTCATGTTCTGTTGAGCGTTAACATTCATTACTCCCATAATTGCTAAAGATAAAATAATTAATTTCTTCATATTATAAATTGTTTAGTTGACAAGTTATTTATTTTTCTCATCGCGAACGATGCGCATGCGGTTCCATATCATCATAGCAATGGTAATTATTGTGAGGACACCCATGCCGATCCATTTCAGATACTTCACGCAGGCATAGATAACATAACCAAAGAGTGAAGAGGCGAAGTCAAGGGCTCCACCATCAAAACCATCTGGTATTTTTGCGGCAGAAGCTGTTGGGTCTGTCTTATACACCTCGTTAGCGGCAAGGGTGAATGATGAAGCCATGTCGGTTACGAAATACAGTCCTACCACAAGTGCTACAAGACCGATTATAAGGCTCTTCACCACATTACCTTTAGTGTAAGGCAGTATAAGGGGGAAAAGATAGAACATACCAGCCAATGACGCCAATGGCAGGAACTGGTTACCAGGCAAGAATACAGCGATAGCCAGGATAACGGGAATAAGTATAACAGAGCATACCAATGTGGTGGGATGTCCGATAACGAGAGCCGGCGACATACCGATGTACACCTTCATTCCACCGAAACGTTTCTTTGCCACTTCTTGTGTCTTCTCTGCAATTGGTTTCAGACCATCGATAAACAGTGATGTTATACGTGGTATAAGCTCCATCACGGCACCCATGGTAACACCCAGGAAGAGAACCTTCTTAACATCTAACTGAGCGGCTATACCTATCAGGACTCCTACAATAACACCGAGAACAAGAGGCTCACCCAACACACCGAATTTCTTCTTCAGTCCCTCTGCGTCAATATCGAGTTTTGAGAAACCTGGTATGCGGTCAAGAAGCCAGTTAATGCCAACAGCGAAAACAGTGAAACTCTGGCAGAATGGCTGTGGGATAGATATTCCCTGCAGATCATAATGCTTCTGGAATTTCTCTGCCGTCAGGTCTGCCATAACCAGAGTTATAATATAACACACTATGGCTGCGAAATAACCCCACAGCAGGCTCTGGTCCATCACGAAATATGCAACAGCACCGATAAAAGCGAAGTGCCAGTAATTCCAGAGGTCAATGTTTATAGTACGAGTGGTCTTGGTAAGCAGCATCAGCAGATTAACGCCTAAACATATAGGAATGATAAGCGCTCCTACTGCTGTACCGTAAGCCACAGCCGCCGCTGCCGGCCATCCCATGTCAAAGACCTTCAACTGCAGATGATAGATTTCGGATATCGTCTTCAGCGGACTGTCGAAATTAGTTGTCAACAGGGCTGTCACAATGCCCAGACCAACAAAACCGACACCGACATAGAGTCCGCTCTTGAGGGACTTACCAAACTTCATACCAATACACAATCCAATGATTGTGAATAACACTGGCATCATCACGCTTGCTCCCAAACTGATGATATAACTGAATACTTCTTGCATAATATTTTACTTTGTTTGATTTGTTTCAGTTGACAAAACGGCATTCTGCGGACAAAATTACTAAATATTTGTATAAAAAGGAAATATAAATGTCTTTTTTTTATCCAAACTTTAATAATTTGTCCTTTTTCAAATAATGACAGCCTTTTAGTCTTGGAAGTACACGCGTTTAACCCTGTTTGATATACCCGTAAGAATCTCGTAGGGAATAGTGCCGAGCAGATCGCTCAAGACGGTCACGGGCAGGTTGTCGCCGAAGATCTCCACACGGTCACCCTCCTGACAATCTATGTCTGTGACATCTATCATTGCTACATCCATACATATATTACCCATATATGGGGCTTTCTCACCATTCACAAGACAATAACCGGCACGGTTACCAAGGTGACGGTCCAAACCATCAGCATAACCTATAGGTATTGCTGCTATCCGACTGTCACGCTCCAGCATGGTGCGACGGCTATATCCTATGCTCTCACCCTTTGCCACATTGCGTATCTGCAATATGGTGGTCTTCAGAGAACTGACATTATGTATTATCTTATTGGTACGCGGATTTACGCCATATAACCCAAGTCCAAGACGGCACATATCAAGCTGACGCTCGGGGAAGTGCTCTATGCCGGCGCTATTATCGATATGTCGGAGTATCTTATGCGGGAATGCCTCCTGTAACATCCGACTGGCGCGGTCGAAGCGCTCAAACTGCCTGCGTGAGAAGTCATCAAAACCGTCAACATCAGAGCCGACAAAATGAGAGAACACCGAACGTGGCATCAGGGCATTCTGATGTTGCAGAATATCAATCAGTTGTGCCATGTCAGTGTCTGGATTAAAGCCCAGACGACACATACCCGTATCAAGTTTGATATGTACCGGCCATCCTGTTATGCCCTCCTTACGGGCTGCCTTGATAAGGGCATTGAGTAAGCGGAAGGAATAGACCTCTGGCTCTAAGTCATAGTCAAACATTGTCTTAAAGGCGGTCATCTCGGGATTCATAATCATGACATTTGCGGTAATACCGTTATTACGCAGCGTAACACCCTCATCTGCCACAGCCACCGCAAGATAGTCCACACGATGGTCTTGCAATGTCTTAGCTATCTCAACAGCACCTGCCCCATATCCATCGGCCTTTATCATACACACCAGTTTGGTATCTGGTTTCATAAATGAGCGATAGTAATTAAGGTTGTCAATAATGGCGTTGAGGTTTACCTCAAGCGTTGTCTCATGCACTTTCTGCACCATCAGGTCTGTTATCTTGTCAAACTCGAAATGCCTGGCGCCCTTAATGAGTATCACCTCATCGTGAAGGTCGGAAAACACACTGCTGGCAAGGAAGTCGGCTGTGGTTGTGAAGAAAAACTTGTCTTCTATGTTTATTATATCCTTATTGGCTGTTAGTTCCTCACCTATTCCAATGAATTTCTCCACTCCCCTACTCACCAACTGGCGGTTTACCTCATGATACAGGTCGGATGTCTGCATGCCGCTCTGATAGATATCACTCAGAATAACCGTGCGGCGACGACCCTTATGGTCCGGGCGACGATTCATGAAGTCAAGGGCTATATCAAGCGAGTTGACATCTGAATTATAAGAGTCGTTGATAAGCGTACATCCTCGCTGACCCACTTTCACCTCAAGACGCATGGCAACCGGTTGCAATACCGCCATACGTGCCTTCAGGTCGGCGCTACTGACACCAAGATACAATGCCAAGACAGCCACTGTGATAGAATTGTCTATTGAGGCGTCATCGATGTAGGGTATAGTATAGTCAGCCTCCAAACCTTTATAACGGTAACAGATTGTCGTATCGCTAAGACTCTTTTTTACGTCAATGACATAGAACGCCGCATTGGTGTCACACTTGGACCATGTTAGTTTCTCTCCTTTATACGGGTAAGAGGCTATGGTGCTATCAATCAGCTTATTGTCGAGACAATAGACAATAGCCTTTGTGTCATGGAAAAGACGTATCTTCTCGCGACACTTCTGTTCCATACTTTCAAAAAACTCCTGGTGAGCAGGTCCGAGCATCGTCAACACACCTATCGTTGGCTGTATGATACCGCGCAATGCATCCATCTCTCCCGGCTTACTGATACCAGCCTCAAAGATGGCAGCCTTACTCCTCTCGTTGATAAGCCATACAGACAGGGGCACACCTATCTGTGAGTTATAGCTGCGTGGCGAACGTGTTACCATCATCTGAGGAAGAAGCATCTGATACAACCATTCCTTAACGATTGTCTTACCATTACTGCCCGTGATACCCACTACAGGAATGTCAAACTCCTCACGATGACGCTCCGCAAGTCGCTGTAAGGCTCTCACTGTATCATTTACCTTCAGGAAATTGGCATCAGGATAGACATTAAAGTCATCAGGCAGATAACTGACAACAAAATTTCTTACTCCTCTGTCATATAACTCCGGGACATACTTATGACCGTCATTCCTCTCTGTCTTGATAGCAAAGAAGAGTGTCTGCTCCGCAAAACTCAGAGAGCGACTGTCTGTTAAAAGAAACGCTATCTGCGACTCTGTCTCTCCATACCTTCTGGCACCTATAAGTGTCGTGATTTTTTCTATTGAATAGTTCATTACACTTGATATTTATTTTACACTTACCCGATATAGGCAAATGGCTGACTACAATAGTTAGCCAACCAACTTGCAAAGATACGTAAAATCGAGAGCAGAACAAAATAAATTCTATTTATTTTTTATGCCGAGATGGAGTAAGTTATCCAAAGTTACG
>JAGDAU010000105.1 GCA_017959365.1 Prevotella sp. | reverse complement strand
TCATCACCAGTACTGACAACGTCCACTATATCTACGACCGTTTCTTCCAACTATGGTTGAAAAAGAAATACCTACCCACTTCAAAATAAAAAGAATAAAGATAGACAAATCTGAAATCAAACTTATCTATTATGCAGAAGATTATCTTTTTAGATATTGATGGGGTACTGAACTCTGAACGATGGCACACGGAAATGACCAAAAACGCTCCAAAGGACCGTTTCGGTTATGAGTTTGACCCTACA
Source organism: Prevotella sp. (assembly GCA_017959365.1). GTDB lineage: Bacteria > Bacteroidota > Bacteroidia > Bacteroidales > Bacteroidaceae > Prevotella. The sequence goes on along the minus strand of JAGDAU010000105.1, from coordinate 9,084 downwards.
GCTGTCTCCAACCTCGCAAAAATTGTAGAAGAAACAGAGGCTGATATTGTCATATCGTCATCATGGAAATGTTTCGGGCTTGACGGGATGCAGGAAATGTGGGAGACGAGAAATTTGCCCGGCGAAGTAATTGGCATAACGCCGAATACCATCAGCGATGAATTGCAGCTGAGCATAGACATAGATGGAATTGAGGATTACAACTTGCGTGGGCGTGAGATTGATGAGTGGATGAGAAGATTTGGAGAAGATGTCAGTCAGTATGTCATCATTGATGACATTGACTGTTTTCTTTCTGGACAACAGAATCATTTGGTCCTCACTGATCCGAGAATTGGTCTTAACGATTTGGACGCTACGAAGGCTATAATGATATTGAATGGAATTACCAATGATGGAAAATAAAAAAACTAGCAGACGGACTGGCAGCACATATGATAGAAGCATAACATAATGGCTGACCACAGCCACGTCTCAGAGAGCAAAATTCACATTTTGCTCATTTTTTTGTGGTATTCTTTGGGAATTACAAATCTTTTTTTTTACTTTGCAGAAATTTATATTGTGTGAGGCAAAATGCCGTGACACAAAACATTTTTCAGTATCATGACAAGAACACTTATGGGAAGGATACAAATAACCATTATTCTGACAATACTGAGTATTACCGTAAAGGCTCAGGAGAATGTGGGAGACAGCATATATATCAGGGTGACAGAGCCTGAGATATCGGCTATCATCACTGATGACATGCCCGTGGAAGAAAGCAAGGTCCCAAGGGTGCATATACGCAAGGAGGAGGTAAATATTCTGAAGGGAGACAGTCTGAAGACATTCTCTGTGGTGACAGGCAGTTTTATCACTGAGGCTAACGCCCGCAAACAGTATGAAAGTCTTGTTGCCTCTGGGCTTAATGCATCATTAGGATACAATGCTGGCATTAAGATGTACCGCGTCGTGGCAGCGACAACAGACAGCAGGGATGAAGCCGTCATGCTGCGCGATAAGATACGCGTCACTTACCCAGACGCATGGCTGATGAGCAAAGGTAAGTAATAAAAACTATTTTGCGGCATTGCCTTTCATTTTATAGACTAATCAAGTAGAAACATATAATGACCAACAACAAACCATATTCGCCACTGAAGGCAGGTTCGCTTCTGCAACAGGGCAAACTGAGAGTTATTGATGTCATCTCATACACTGACAATAGTATAGTTTACAATGTTCGTCACACACTGATGAACACATCATTTCAGGTGCATGAGCTCTTTGTACGTGGCGTGCAGGAACGGCAAGTAGATCGCAAGTTCATTGTCACCGATGTTGAAGACGAAGAACAAATAAACGACTGGCGGGATAATTTCCTTGATATAATACGCAAAGGCTTTAATGATGGCACCATCACCGACGCTTTCGAGGAAAACGGCACGATTTACTATGTGAACGGGAAAGTAAACGGGACCGGGAACGTTAACGGGAACAAAGCCTCGCGGATAGTCAGTACTACGGTTGAGAAAGAAGAGGCTAACGCAAAACCAGAGGAGGCTGGCGTTGAACAAGTTGTGGATAACATTGAGCCAGAAGATGCTAACGATAAACCAGAGGAGGCTAACGTTGAACCAGATGAGACCCACGTTAAACCAGAGATGGCTAACGTTGAACCAGTGGTGGCTCAGGTTGAGAAGGTTGTTGAGGCTGAACCGGAAAAGTCTTCTCCCAGCAAAGCCTTCTGGATTACCATCATCGCATGTCTTATTGGCGCCCTGTTGATTTGGACAATAAAGAGCTGTTACCAGTCTTCCGCTGAGGCATCAAGCTCTGACTCAACAGCTATTATTGACAGTGACAGCACCCAGCAGGCAGAAAAGACCGACTCAACAACTACAGCGACGCAAGAGACCGCCCAGCCTACCGAACAACAGCAACAGGCCCCAACATCCATGCCGAGCTATGAGCAGAAGTCTGAGAAGCAAGACTCAAAGTCTGAAAAGACCGATGAGCCATCAGCGGAGTCCTCAAACACCAATCAACAGGCTACAGAAGACCATGACCAAGCCAAGGTGCCGAGCGGTTCACCCGCGAGGGATAATACCACCACACCAAAGGAAAGTACCCCTAACACGGCTCCGATCGGAAGTGAAACCACCAAACCAGAAGTAACACCAATAGAATAAAATATTTAATTATGAACAGAATCATTCTATCACTCTGCGTACTGACAACCTGTATCTGCGCAAACGCACAGACATTCACTTACAAAGGTCTGAAGTATTCCGTACAGGGTCTGTCATACGAAAAAGCTGTCATCAACAAGAAGCGTAACAATCGTGCTACGCTGGAATCCTATAACTTAACAAAAGAAAAGGTGATTGTTTTACCTGACACCGTGACAAACGGCACGGAAAGATATTATGTAAGGGATATCGCCAGTCATGCCTTCGAAAACAACACCACCATCGAGAGCATACAGTTGCCAGCCAAGACACGCACTATCGGTGCTATGGCTTTCTCACGTTGCACGGCTTTGAAGTCCATCACTATACCCGCCTCAATACGCATTATCAGCCCGTGGGCTTTCGGCAACTGCACCAACCTTAACAAAGTGACCCTGACAAACAGGGTTAAGGTGATAGACTCTAATGCCTTCGCCAACTGTCCCTCTCTTACGACATTTGACATCCCCGGCAGCGTCAACAGGATTAGCGGTTATGCCTTCGCTAACTGTATCAACCTGAAGAACGTCAAACTGAATAAAGGAATAAATATCATAGGCACAAAAGCCTTTGCGGATTGTAAGTCACTCAACGAGATTACCATCCCAAATACGGTTTATGAATTTGGTGACGCTGTATTCGCGGGATCCGGCATCAAGGCTCTGCGTATTCTTCGTAAGCATCCCGCCAAGGTCAGCGCCAAGACATTTGATGGCATTGACACATCTACGGTTACGCTTTATGTGCCACGTAACCAAATATCCCGTTATCGTAAGGATGAGATATGGAACAAGTTTAAAAATATAAAGGAGCTCAATTGAGCTCCTTTATTGCTGCTTTCAACGCAGCTATCTTTTCTAAACTGTCTGCCTCCTTCTTGCGTTCCATGGCAACGACATTCTCCGGTGCGTGAGCCACGAATTTCTCGTTGCTCAGTTTCTTTCTCACTCCGGCAAGGAAGCCTTCCAGATGCTCCAGCTGGGCATTCAGCTTCTTCAGCTCTGCCTCAACATCTATCATGTTGCCTAATGGTACAGCATACTCATTAATGTCAACCATAAATGATCCGGCATTAGCTGGTTTAGCCTCTTCCGTCGTCAGACTGCTGAGGTTTGCCATCTTGCATACCACGCTGTCATATTTCTCAAGGGTATTAATGCCGATGGCAATCAGCCCGAGCTGCTCCCTCTGTGCTATGTTACGCTGATTGCGTATCGTCCTGACACCGGCAATGACGGCCTTCACACGCTCTATGTCGGCACACAGCTTGTTGTCATCATCCGTGGCGACACCCATGACAAGCCGTTCTCTCATAATGCTGTCACCCTCCTTGCGGTCGATGATATGCTGCCACAGTTCCTCTGTGATAAACGGCATAAACGGATGCAGCATCTTAAGCAGTGCGTCAAAGAAACCAAGTGTGGCGTCATACGATGCCTTGTCAATGGGTTTCAGATATGCCGGCTTAACCATCTCAAGATACCAGCTTGAGAACTCATCCCAGAAGAGTTTATAGACCACCATCAATGCCTCTGATATGCGATACTTGCTAAACAGGTCATCTAACTCTGCCGCTGTCTGCTTCATCTTAGCGTCAAACCACTGTATAGCAATCTTATTCTCCTCCGGCTGCTCTAACTGACCATCCACCTGCCATCCCTTAACAAGACGGAAGGCATTCCATATCTTATTGCAGAAGTTACGTCCCTGCTCACAGAGGGCAGTGTCAAACAAGATGTCATTACCCGCGGGTGCTGAGAGCATCATACCCATCCTCACGCCGTCGGCACCATACTGGTCAATCAGCTCTATCGGATCAGGTGAGTTGCCGAGGCTCTTACTCATCTTACGGCCTAACTTATCTCTCACGATACCCGTGAAATAGACATTCCTGAATGGCATATCTTTACGATACTCGTAACCTGCCATAATCATTCTTGCCACCCAGAAGAAGATAATGTCCGGACCAGTCACAAGGTCACTTGTCGGATAGTAGTAGTTGATCTCCTCATTGTCTGGGTTGTTGATACCATCGAAGAGGCTTATCGGCCAAAGCCATGATGAGAACCAGGTGTCAAGGGCATCCTCGTCACGTGTCAACTCTGCTGCGGTGATATTCTCATATCCCTCCATCTTACGGGCCTTGGCAAGGGCATCCTCCTCTGTCAGTGCCACGACAAACTTCTCCTCCTCACCCTCTGCTGTGGGCAGGAAATACGCTGGAATACGATGACCCCACCATAACTGACGTGAGATACACCAGTCCTGGATGTTCTCAAGCCAGTTCTTGTATGTGTTCTTATATTTGGCAGGGTAGAATTTCAGTTCATCGTTCATCACCGGCGGCAGAGCGATGTCAGCAAAGTGTTTCATCTTGAGGAACCACTGCTTACATAGGCGCGGCTCAACGGCGACGTCTGCGTTACGCTCTGAATACCCCACCTTATTGACATAGTCCTCAACCTTCTCCATCAGTCCGGCAGCGGCAAGGTCTTTGGCGATAACCTTCCTTACCTCCATACGGTCCATGCCCACATAAATGGGGCTCTCCTCGCTGATGGTGCCGTCAGCATTGAAAATATCTATTGACTCCAGGTTGTGTTTGTTGCCGAGCATATAGTCATTGGGGTCATGAGCCGGGGTCACCTTCAGACAACCTGTACCAAACTCAATCTCCACATATCTGTCTTCTATGACGGGTATTTCCCTGTCAACAAGTGGCACAATCACCTTCCTGCCCCTGAGCCACTGGTTCTTCGGGTCTTTGGGGTTAACACACATTGCGGTATCACCCATGATTGTCTCTGGGCGCGTGGTAGCTACCACGGCATAATAACCCTTCTCGTCATGGTGTATCACATTACCCTGCTCTGTCAGGGCTGCCTCATCATCCAACTGTGTCAGCCCGCTGACATAATATTTCAGATAATACAGCTTGCTGTTCTCCTCACGGTAGATCACCTCCTCATTACTGAGTGCGGTAAGTGCCTTGGGATCCCAGTTCACCATCCTCAGACCACGGTATATAAGTCCCTTGTCATACAGGTCCACAAACACCTTCAGCACGCTCTCGCTACGTTTCTCATCCATGGTAAACGCTGTGCGGTCCCAGTCGCAGGAAGCGCCCAAACGGCGTAACTGCTTAAGGATTATACCACCATGCTCATGTGTCCACGCCCAGGCATGCTCAAGGAACTGCTCCCTGGTGAGGTCACGTTTCTTAATACCCTCTGCGGCAAGTTTCTTAACCACTTTAGCCTCTGTTGCTATGCTGGCATGATCTGTGCCAGGCACCCACAACGCGTTCTTACCCTCCATACGCGCACGGCGCACGAGGATATCCTGTATTGTATTGTTCAGCATGTGACCCATGTGCAGCACACCCGTCACATTGGGTGGCGGTATGACCACAGTATAGGGCTCACGACCGTCAGGACGGCTGCTGAACAGTTTGTTATCCAACCAGTATTGATACCATTTTGACTCTACCTCTTGGGGGTTGTACTTTGTTGCTAATTCCATACTTTTCGCTTATTTCTGAAAAAATCGCTGCAAAATTACTAATTTTTAATTAAAATGTCGTACTTTTGCACAAAATTATTTTTATCACATTATCAGATGCATACAAGAGAAGAAAAGTTAGAGGCTTTCGGAAGACTGCTCGATGTCATTGACGAGTTGAGGGTGAAGTGTCCGTGGGACAGGAAACAGACCAATGAGAGCCTTCGGCCAAACACCATAGAAGAAGCTTACGAACTCTGTGAGGCACTCATCAAGGACGACAAAAAGGAGATTTGCAAGGAGTTAGGAGATGTGATGGAACATGTGGTGTTCTATTCCAAGATAGGAAGCGAGACAGGCGACTTCGATATTGCCGACGTATGCAACCGTGAGGCAGACAAACTGATATTCCGCCATCCGCACATCTATGGCGACGCCAAGGCTGACAATGCCGAAGAGGTGCTCCAAAACTGGGAACTGATAAAGCAGAAAGAGAAAGACGGCAACAAAACGGTGTTGAGCGGAGTACCCGCAGCACTGCCGTCAGTCATCAAGGCCTACCGCATACAAGACAAGGCGCGAAATGTGGGATTTGACTGGGAGCACCGCGAGGATGTATGGCAGAAGGTGCAGGAAGAGTTAGATGAGCTTAAGGCTGAGTTGGAGAAGGACGACAAGGAGCGCAGCACCGCTGAGTTGGGTGACTTCCTCTTCAGTGTTATCAATGCGGCACGTCTCTATCACCTTAATCCTGACAACGCCCTCGAGCAGACAAACAACAAATTCATACGCCGCTTTGGATATGTGGAGCAACACTCCATCAAATCCGGCCGTCCGCTCACAGAGATGTCACTGCAAGAGATGGAAGACCTATGGCAAGAAGCTAAGAAAATTGAAAAATAAAACAAAACTCAATATGAAAAAAATACTACCATTACTTATCGTGGCTTTTATTGCTGTCTGCGGCTGCGATGACAAGAAAGGAAAGAATGTGGTGACAATAAACACCACACCCGAGACTGAGACAGACTCTACCGTATATGGAAAATGCGGAGAGCAGTCGGCTGCGTCATCCATCGAGCTGATAACCGACGATGGCGTGTCACACCAGTACTACAAGGATGACTCAACAGACGAAGACCCCGTAAAAGGTGGCATTGAGGCTGGCGACAGACTCGCACTGATCATCAAGGCAGGAGAAAGCGGGGATACTATTGCTACAAGCGTCATAAATCTCACTACCCTATATGGCAAGTGGAGCAGCATGGACAAGACATTCGAGATACGTCCTGACGGATCTCTCATATATGCCATACAGCATGAGTCTAACCCAAATGCCAAATGGAGAGTGTTCAATGGTAAGCTGATACTCAACGCCGACACATTTAAGATACAGGAGTTAGGTATAGACACCCTATATCTTGAGGGTAACAACGGTAAGGTGGCATTCAAACGTCAATAATCTGTGCAAATGGAGCAATTCAACGTTCATATCTTAGGCTGTGGCAGCGCACTGCCCACTATCAAACATAATCCGTCATGTCAGATAGTGGAGATGAGGGGTAAGATGTTTATGGTTGATTGTTCTGAAGGCGCACAGCTGACATTACGTAAGTCACATATCGCGTTCGGCAAGATAAACAGCATCTTTATCAGCCACATGCATGCCGACCATTGCCTCGGACTGCCCGGACTGATCACCACCTTCAGCCTGCTTGATCGTACAGCGCCACTGCATATCTACGGACCGGCACAATTAGAGATAATACTCAACCACATGCTCGAGGCATTCTGTCATGAACCGTCCTTCAGCGTCACGTTCCATGCTGTGGACACCACTAAAAAGGCGGTTATATACGAAGACCACGGATGCGCCATTGAGAGCATACCGCTGCAGCACCGCCTGCCATGCTGTGGTTTTCTCTTCAGCGAGAAGACTGGAAGACGACATATCATACGTGACGCTTGCGACAGATACGCAATACCCTTCTGTCAATTTGACAATCTACGCTGCGGACTTGACTATACTGCCCCCGACGGCACCATTATACCCAACGACCGCCTCACATTACCACCAGACCCGGTGAGACGTTATGCCTACTGTAGCGACACCCGCTACTTCCCGGAACTGGCACAGATGGTGGAGGGTGTTGACCTGCTGTATCATGAGAGCACATACGGTGACGACCGCAAGGCCAATGCGGCTAAATACTATCACTCCACAGCGCGTGAGGCTGCCACGACAGCACTCAATGCCAAAGTGCGAAAGTTAATGCTCGGTCACTACTCTGCCCGTTATACAGACGAGACCGTCCTGCTCGACCAGGCTCTCACCGTATTCCCGGACACTATCCTCAGCGATGAGGGTATGACAGTATCAATTTAATCGCCACGCTGCCCGGCGCTTATGGTGTCGGGATTAACAGCCAGAATGCCCGCGCGGTTTTCCCGCCGGAATAACATAAAAACAAAAACAATGCGTAACCTATACTTATTATTTTTCACTTTCTCAGCACTCCTGCTCACCAGCTGTAAGACACAGCAGGTTTACCACCATGTAGCGGTAAACCCAGACCTCATTTCCCCACCAGCCATACCGGCAAGACCCGTAACACGTTATGAGTTGCCAACCAACCGCACAAGCGAGCCGCCAGAGAACCTTGCCTGGCATGGTGACGCGGCTGTCTATGCTGACGCCGGTTTTACCCGCGACGGAAGTGTTGCGATACGCGAGGTTTACCGCTTCCCGGATGTCAACACCACACAGCTGGAGGCAGCAAGGAAAGTTGGCATAGAGCCATTTGAGAACAGAGAACAGGCCCAGCCATATTTGTCTAAGCTGACTCACGTCTTTTCTAACAGATTTCTGTTACTCGACCCAATGACCCACTCACAACCCTATCTGACCAAGAGAGCCACAGACATTATCATGGAGATAGGTTACAGGTTTCAGACGCGACTCGTTCAACAGGGCTATCAACCCCACCGTATCATCTGCACCAGCATGTTTCGCACCAAGGATGACCAGCGACGGCTGAGCCGTGTCAACAGCAATGCCGCTGCCGTCTCAACACACTGCCATGCCACCACCTTCGACCTCAGTTATCACCGTTTCAATCGTATCAGCAACGAGGGTCAGGTGCCATCATCACAGACGATGGCAGACATTTTGGGCGAGGTACTTGACGCCATGCGTAACGAGGGTAAGATATACATTAAGTTTGAGTCACGCCAGCGTTGCTACCATATCACCAGCCGCAGGTAGGATTTGTTTAATGTTTTATGTTTTATGTTAAATAGTTCCCGTTCCCGTTAACGTTCCCGTTGAAAAAAGGTCCCGTTCCCGTTAACGTTCCCGTTGGAATAG
>JAGDAU010000104.1 GCA_017959365.1 Prevotella sp. | reverse complement strand
TTACATTTTCTTCAACCTTAAAGTCATCAATATATAAATAATATTTATCATTTGCTGTGTATGCTATGCACACATATTTTGTTCCGGCAGGGAATGTTGTGTTATATTCAGTCCATGCGGTACTATTCGTTTTTACTTCATCTTCCCATGTGAAAGATGTTGTCTGGTTATCTGTTGTAGAATAGCCGACTTTAAATGATTCTTCGTAATTACTACCGTATGCTTTATACCAGAATGATACGTTGATGGTATTAGAAGAAGCTGCCAATTCAGGTGTGATAAGATACTGGGGGGGATTAGTGTTCCAGTAAAAACGAAAAACATAATTACCATTATACGAGCCACTGGTCCCTGATTGGTAATTGTTAGAATTACTATGGCAACTTGTTAGTGTCCATCCAGTTGGAGAAGACTCTTCAAAGCCATATTCGTATGGCAAAGCTTGTTGAGCACTAATTTGTGTCACGCCCATCAGCGACAGCAATAGTGCGAAAATTAAGTTGGTTTTTCTCATGTCTTAATAATTTATGGTTAATATTATTTGTATATTTATTGTTGTAAGTATTGGGGGGCGTTTTTCAAAAATAATTGGCAAAGTTAATAAAAAATATCAAAACGCAAAATTTTTTAATCACTTTAATATAAAAAATCTGCAATTTTGAGAGAAATTGCATATTTTGTGTGTTTTTGGTGTCAAAGTGACACTATTGGTTTTCTTCCTCTGTCTCTTTTATGTAGTCAACAATCAATGGTCTTAGTAAATGTAGGTCTTTATCTATTACATTCCATACAATATCTTTTTCAACCTGATGGTATCCGTGTATTAGAAAGTTGCGCATGCCTGTAATTTGTTTCCACGGTGTTAACGGATGTGTTAATCGGAAATCCATTGTAAGCAAATTCGCAGTTTCTCCAATAATCATTATATTATACACCACAGCATGATACCTCATCTGGTCAGCTATAAAAGATGAAAAGTCATCGTCACCTACATATTTGAAAATAGTGTCTATTGCTTCTAAAATGTCTTTAAGCCTTTTGGGATCTTTGCTACTTTCTCTCATATATCAATATCTTATCTCTGTTTGCTGATTCTTTAGCAAATGGGAGGAGTCCACCTTCTGTTATGATGTCAACTTCCCTGCCTAATAATTCTTTGAGGTCTTCATACATACCGCCAAGTGTGAAGAGGCTGAAATGCTGCGTTTTATCTGGCGTGATAAGTATATCTATGTCACTGCCAGGAGTCTCTTCGCCTCTTGCAAAAGAACCGAATAGCCATGCCTTAGTTACAGGCTGTCCCTTAAGGTAGTCTGCAATAGTTTTGCTGTATGTCTGTCCGTTTGCGTTCATTTTATCGTTAATCTGTGTTTCCTTCTATTGCATTTCGCCTTCTGTCTTTGTGTTGGCGGTGCCGAAGATGAAGTTGTTTGTATTTATTGATTAAAATCACCGTCGACCGTCGATTGACGGTGCAAAGGTAGCGTATTTATTTTTATTATACCAATTTTTATATGTTTTTTTATCTCCTGATTATTATCTTGCGGCCGTTGTGGATATAAATGCCACTGGTCACGGCAGGCAAACCGCTGCGCACACTGGCAGCTGTGCTGCTGTTTATTTTTCTGCCGCTCAGGTCATACCAATTGTCAAATCGTAAATCGTCAGATTGTAAATTGTCAGATTGCTCAATGGCGCGTATGTCTGTAGTGGATTGGTCAAACAGGTTCTGCACTGTGAAACCTAAACGCTCTGCCTCGAGTGATGCCCATATAAACGGTCCTATGCCCTTGGGGTCATTATCCCTTACGTTCTCACTCATGTAATACTCAAAGCTGCCGTCGCGCTGCGGCTTGTTTTCCGGGCCTAAGCCGCTTACCTCGCAGCATTTTGTCAGGCTTATGGTGCCGTCGCTGTTTTCCACCACAAACTCTTTCACCACCCCTTTGTATGCCTTTATCGCCGCATCCATGTAGCTGTTGTCGAGATACCCCATGCGTATGCCTTTCAGCAGACAGTAGGCGAACATAGACGAGCATGTGGCCTCAAGATAGTTGCGAGGGTCATCCACGTCCATAACGTCATACCACACTCCGCTCTCCGCATCCTGATACTCCACTACCGACTGCATCACGGCTTGGAAAATCTCTATCACCTCAGCGCGTCGCTCATAGTCCTCCGGTAGGGCGTCGAGTACCTCGACCATAGCCATGCTGAACCATCCCAAAGCCCTTCCCCATGTATGCTGGCTCAGTCCTGTCTTAGGGTCAGCCCAGAATATGGAGTGTGTCTCGTCCCATGCGTGTTTCCAGAGTCTTGTCTCCTCGTCGTATGTATATCCGTCGGTCTTGCTTATCTGGTCAACGGCGTCATTATAGTATGTCTGCTCCTCTCCCGGCCGCAGAGTTGGGGCGGCGAGGGTGTAGAACGGCAGTCCCATGAATATACCGTCTAACCACACCTGGTTTGCATAGATAGCCTTATGCCACCATACCCCACTTTGAGTGCGCGGCTGGTTCTCAAGTTGTCGGAAGAGTGTCTGCAGTGCCGTTAGGTCTTTCTCCTGTGGCTCCATCTGATACCATCGCATCAGGAAGTGTGCCGTGCGTACGTTGTCGAGATTGAAGTCATTATAGCTGTATCCGCTTATCTCCCCCTTGTTATTAATCATCTGTTTTGGATATTCAGCAAGGTATTTATAAACGTTGTTATTGTTGTAGGTCTTATAGACATCAAGCATGGCATCAATCTCTGTTCCCACCTGATAGCTCCATTGTGGCCACCAGGACGAGAAGTTCAGGTTGTACGGGTGTGGCGTGCGTTTCATCTCCGATGATGTCATCCACTCGCTGTAGTGCTGCGGTTCTTCAGCCGGCAGGCTGATGCCTGTAAGCATTGCGACAAGCAGTAAGAATACTCTTTTCATAATAGATTAGTTTTTTACGCCGCAAAGTTAGTGATTTTTGCCGTCTTAACACAATATTGCGGCAATATTTTTTGTCAAAAGGATAAAAAGCAGTACTTTTGCAGAAAATTTTAACAGATGAAAAAGATACTTATTATTGGTTTTGTGGCTGCCGCAATGCTTCTGACGGCATGTACGAAAGGGAAATTCCATGTGGATGGTACTATCAGTGAGGCAAAGGACTCTATGCTGTATTTTGAGAACCTGGGTCTTGATGGAGCAGTGACGCTTGACTCTGTGAAACTTGATGATAAGGGAGCTTTTGCGTTCTGCGCTGACGCTGCTGATGCCCCTGAGTTCTATCGTCTTCGCATAGCCGGTCAGATTATCAACGTGGCGGCAGACAGTACAGAGACCATTACCATCACAGCCAAATACCCCACAATGTCCTCAGACTACACCATTGCCGGCAGTAAGGATAATGAGACTCTGCGTGAGCTTGCCATTAAGCAGCAGACTCTACAGCAGGCTATCAATGCTGTGGAGACAAACAATGCCCTTGACGCAAAGGTCCAGCAAGACAGCGTGGCTAACATGATTGCGGCATATAAGAAAGAGGTTCGCGACAATTATATCTATAAGTATCCTATGAAGTCGTTCGCTTATTTTGCTCTCTTCCAGTATATCTTCACCAATGGCATGCCACAGTATGTCTTTAACCCTCAGACCAACCCAGAGGACATAAAGGTGTATGGTGCGGTTGCCACAAGCTGGGACACTTACTTCCCCGGCTCTTCGCGTGGTGAGAACTTGCACAACATAGCCATCCATAATATGAAGGACCAGCGCATCCTGCAGAATCAGCAGAAGAAAATCGTTGTTCAGGCAGACAAGGTGGTTGATACTGGCATTCTGGAGATAGCCCTGCCCGACAATATGGGCGTTGTGCGCAGGTTGACGGAGCTGAAGGGTAAGGTTGTGATGCTCGACTTCCATGCTTTTGCCTCTAATGGCTCTACAGAGCGCATCCTTTCACTGCGGGAGTTGTACAACAAGTACCACGACCGTGGCTTGGAGATTTATCAGGTTTCCCTTGATCAGCAGAAGCATTTCTGGCAGACTCAGACGGAGGCATTGCCTTGGATATGTGTATATGATCCCAACGGCGGTTCTGCCGAGCGTTATAATGTCCAGTCGGTGCCTACCTTCTTCCTTATAGACCGCAACAATACGTTACAGAAGCGTGATGTCCAGATAAGTGATATTGAGAAAGAAATAGAGTCGATGCTTTAGATGATGAAGGAGTATATCCGTTTCCTGCGTCTTCAGCGGGGATATATCCCTAATACCATTGAGGCATACCATAGCGATATCCTGCGCCTCTCTGCTTATATGGAAGAGCAAGGACGTGACGTGCGCACAGCCACCCTGAGTGATTTGGAGGCTTTCCTTGGATACCTTACAGACCAAGGCCTGTCGGCGCGTAGTAAGTCGCGCGTGATTAGCAGTATGCGCTCTTATTTCGGTTTTCTCAAACAGGAGGAGTATATCGACCGTGACCCCACTCAACTGCTTGATACCCCAAACTTAGGGTTTCATCTGCCCACGGTGCTCACTACTGAGGAGGTGGATGCCATAGAGGATGCTATAGATCTTAGCAAATGGGAGGGACATAGAAATAAGGCAATTATAGAGACGATGTTCAGTTGTGGACTGAGGGTAAGTGAGTTGGTAAACCTGAAGTTGTCGGAACTGTATTTGGAGGAGCGTTACGTACGTGTGACGGGAAAAGGTAATAAAGAGCGGCTAATACCTATATCACGCAGTGCCATAGAGGAGTTGCAATGGTGGTTTATTGACCGTAACCAGATGCAGAATATCAAGCGTGGCGAGGAGGATTATGTTTTTCTGAACCGTCGTGGCTCTCATCTCACCCGCACCATGATTCTTATAATGCTTAAGGGACTTGCCCGTGACGCCGGCATAACGAAGACCATAAGTCCTCATACGCTGCGCCACTCATTTGCCACGGCATTACTTGAGGGCGGTGCAGACTTGCGCGTGATACAAGACCTCTTAGGTCATGAGAGCATTTCCACAACAGAGATTTACACACATATTGATATCTCAATGCTCAGGGCAGAGGTGCTTAGGTGTCATCCGAGGAACAGAGGGTGAATCTTTATAGTGGCAATAGTGCTAATAGTGATGATAGTGCTAATAGAATTCTAAAGAAAGAGAAGCGGGGCATTATGCTCCGCTTCTCTTTCAACTTTCAACTTTCAACTTTCAACACAACTCAACTGAGCTTGCGAAAGTTGAGTAATCTTACAATGATTAGTCGATGTCTGTGCCGTGGTCAAGACTGTCGTTGAAGTCTTTTGGCTCACGCTGTGTGTAAGGGTCGTGATACTCCTCGTTGTTGTTGCGACGCTCGAAACGGTCGTTGCGCTCGCCACGATCATGATGCTCACCACGTGGACGGCGGTCGCCGCGGTCATTGCGCTCACCACGTTGACGGCGCTCGCCACGCTCCTGGCGCTCACCTCTCGGGCGACGCTCACGCTCGACATATCCCTCTGGCTTTGGTATGAGTACCTTGTGAGAGAGTTTATACTTACCTGTCTTAGAGTCTATCTCTAATAGTTTGACGGTAATCTTGTCTCCCTCCTTGATACCAGCTTCCTCAACGGTCTCAAGACGTTTCCAGTCTATCTCGCTGATATGGAGCAGACCGTCCTTGCCCGGCATAATCTCTACGAAGCAACCGTAGGGCATCACAGAGCGGACAGTTCCGTCATACACCTCACCAACCTCGGGTACGGCAACGATAGCCTTGATCTTGCGGATAGCGGCATCAATAGACTCCTTGTCAGGAGCGCTGACCTGCACCTTACCAACACCGTCTTCCTCGTCGATGGTAATGGTGGCTCCGGTATCCTCCTGCATCTGCTGGATAATCTTACCACCCGGACCGATAACGGCACCGATGAAGTCCTTGGGAATCTCAAATGCCTCGATACGTGGTACATGAGGCTTGAGGTCCGGACGCGGCTCGCTGATGGTCTCTGTTAACTTGCCAAGGATGTGCTCTCTGCCTGCCTTTGCCTGCATAAGGGCTTTCTCGAGGATCTCAAAACTGAGACCGTCGCACTTGATGTCCATCTGTGTGGCTGTCAGACCGTCCTTTGTACCAGTGGTCTTGAAGTCCATGTCGCCAAGGTGGTCCTCATCGCCGAGGATATCGCTCAAGACAGCGTATTTCTCCTCACCAGGATTTTTGATAAGACCCATGGCAATACCGCTTACGGGCTTCTTCATAGGTACACCGGCATCCATCAGAGCCAGTGTGCCGGCACATACTGTAGCCATTGATGATGAGCCGTTACTCTCAAGTATCTGTGACACTAAACGCACTGTATAGGGGAAGTCTGCGGGTATCTGACCCTTCAGGGCGCGCCATGCGAGATGACCGTGGCCAATCTCACGACGACCCACGCCACGCTGAGCCTTTGCCTCACCCGTGCAGAATGGTGGGAAGTTGTAATGTAGCAGGAACTTCATATAGCTCTTGTCTAACACATCATCCACAAGTTTCTCATCGAGTTTGGTTCCCAACGTACATGTTGAGAGCGACTGTGTTTCACCACGTGTGAAGATACTGCTTCCATGAGGCATTGGCAGTGGACTCACCTCACACCAGATAGGACGTATCTCGTCGGTCTTACGACCGTCAAGGCGCACACCCTCGTCAAGGATGCAGCGACGCATAGCGTCACGCTCCACGTCATGATAGTATCTCTCAGCCATTACGTGCTTCTCCTCCAGCTCCTCAGTGGTGAGGTCGGTGTGAGCTGCATCGTAAGCCTCAAGGAAATCGGTGATAATCTTATCGAATGCCTCAGCACGTGCGTGCTTCTCAAGGGCCTGCTTGGTAACATCGTAAGCCTTCTGGTAGCACTCTTTGCCCACCTGCTCACGCAGCTCCTCGTCGTTAACCTCGTGGTCGTACTCACGCTTCACGTCAACGCCAAGCTCCTTGGAGAGCTCTGTCTGGAGCTCGCACATCGGACGTATAGCGTCCATGGCGGCCTTCAGTGCTCCGAGCAGATCCTGCTCGCTCACCTCGTCCATCTCGCCCTCAACCATCATAATGTTCTCAGCTGATGCGCCAACCATGATGTCCATGTCGGCATCTTTCATCTGCTGGAATGTCGGGTTGATGACATACTCTCCGTTTACGCGTGCTACACGCACCTCACTGATAGGACACTCAAAAGGAATATCTGAGCATGCAAGAGCCGCAGAGGCAGCAAATCCTGCCAGTGCGTCCGGCTGGTCAACGCCATCGGCACTGAGCAGCATAACATTCACAAATACCTCAGCATGATAGTTGGATGGGAAGAGCGGACGGAGCACACGGTCAACGAGCCTTGAGGTAAGGATCTCGTTGTCACTGGGCTTACCCTCACGTTTTGTGAAACCACCTGGAAATCTTCCTGCTGCGGCATACTGCTCTCTGTAGTCAACTTGCAATGGCATAAAATCTGTTCCGGGAACCGCATCCTTAGCGGCACATACGGTTGCGAGCAGCACTGTGTTGCCCATGCGCAACATGACGGAGCCGTCAGCCTGCTTCGCTACCTTCCCGGTTTCAATGCTGATGGTTCTTCCATCAGGCAATGAAACGGTCTTTGTAATTACGTTCATCTAAAAAAACTTCTTCTTGTGTTAACTACCATCTAAAAATAAATCGTGCAAAGTTACACATTATTTTGATAATACTGCAAATTTTCTTGATTTTTTTTCATTTTACAGGTACATCACCGTCTCGCGTCCCATGTTGAGCAGGAGGTCAAGAATTGAGAGGTTGGCTTGGAAGCCGTGCTTGTGGCTATAGACCTGATAGTAAGGGGTAGGGCGAAAGAGGGGATCCGGGGCAGGGTGCTTAGGATGTATGGATAAGCGTAGATCTAAAAGGGGTGCTGACCCCGGCGACAAAATCGCCGGGCACCCTGGCTGATGATGGGGTGCTGAGTCCTGCTGGCACTCTGGCTTCATATATTCTGTGGTGAGGGATATGGTGGGGTGGATGTCAATCAGTTCACAGAGGGTTTGGATAATATCCATGTTGAGGTCGTAGAGGTATTTGTAGTCACGAAGGAAGAAAGGGTGCAGGTCATCGGCGAGGAAATCAAAAAACGGTGACTCGCCGTATGCGCTCTGCAGGGCTTGCCAGTGGAGGTGTTGCCAGTTGCCGTGGTTGCTGACTCTTGTGTCGCGCCCTAACCGGCTCTCACCGTGCTCAACGGGCACGGTGAGAGTCTGTGTACCTGCTGTGGTCGCTATGACACAACGGTTACGATATGTCTGTTTTTGGAAACTGTCGCAATGTTCCACCCAAGAGCGGTCAGCCCTGTTAAGATGCCAGAACCACTGCACCGGTGGGAAATATGCCGACCCTAAGAGGATGTTCATTGTTTGGTTGCTTTTTATTTCGACATTACGACCTATCGATATTACGAAAACTAATTAACGCAACACACAAAACATAAAACACAAAACTCACTTAATGTTATCCACCCAGTTGAAGAGCCTGCTCCAACGGATGCCTTTGAAGCCATGGCGGTCTGGGTCGGAGCTCCACCAGATGAATATCGGCTTACCTACAATATGGTCTTCGGGTACGAATCCCCAGTAGCGTGAGTCGGCAGAGTTGTGACGGTTGTCGCCCATCATCCAGTAGTAATCCATCTTGAATGTGTATTTGTTGGTCTGTTTGCCGTTGATGAATATCTTGCCGTCTTTCACCTCCAGCTGATTACCCTCATACACACGTATGGGACGCTCATAGATGGGCAGGTTGTCAAGGGTAAGGTCTATGGACTTACCCTTCTGCGGTATCCATATCGGACCGTAGTTGTCGCGTGTCCAGCCGGTGTATTTGTTCAGCGGGTATATATCACCGATAAACGCCTGGGTGTTGAGTTCAACAGACTCAACGATGTCTTTTCTTGCCTTTAGGCCCTCAACGGCTTTCTTAGTCATTGGCATATAGCCGTTTTGCGTCAGTGACTGTATGTCTTCCTCTGTGATACCGAGGTCTTTGCGCAGTTCGTCATATTGGTCATCAAGCAGAGAGGCTGCATTGATGTTCTTCAGTTTTACTTTGTAAGTGTACTGTACATTGTCTGGCTCTTTGTTTGGTTTGCCGTCAAGGTATATGATATGGTCTTTTATCTGCAGTGTCTGTCCCGGCAGACCGACGCAGCGCATAACGTAGTTCTCGCGTCGGTCGGTGGGTCGTGAGTCTATCTCTCCGTATTCCTCCGGATGTTGTGCGATATATGCTCTTCCGAGATTGTATGTATGTTGGAAATAGTCTCTCTGGACGTTGGCGTCTTGGGTTCTCAGAGTGTCGTAGCTAAGGCCGTCAGGTGTTGACTCCCTGTATATCTGCTGACCTAATCCGTAGCACATCTGATAGTAGTCGGCAGCCTGATAGCGCAGGTCGCTGACGATGGTGTCGCCGGCAGGGTAGTTGAACACCACGATGTCGTTGAGCTCTACATTGCCGAAACCTTTCACGCGACGGTAGTCCCAGTGTGGCCACTCAATGTATGACTTGGTGCCGATGAGTGGCATGGTGTGCTGTGTGAGTGGCATGGTGAGTGGTGTCTGCGGTATGCGCGGGCCATAGCTTACCTTCGACACGAAAAGGTAGTCGCCGGTGAGCAGTGACTTCTCCAACGAGCTGCTTGGTATGACGTAGTTCTGAAAGAAGAAGAGGTTGATGAAATATACTGCCACAAGGGCAAATACTATGGCGTCAACCCAGCTCATCACCATACGTGTTGGTCCCTCGGCGTCTTTCCACCACTGCCATTTAATCTTCTTAGTGATATATGCGTCGTAGATGAATGGTACCACAATCAGTCCCCACCAGCTTTTCACCCAGTAAAGGAACAGAAGGTATAGTACCAGGACAATGATAAACTTTGTCCATTGCCGTTTCATATTGATGTTAGCCTTACTTTTGTCTATCATAATAATAGTGATAATAGTGATAATAGTGCTAATAATGCAATAGTGATTACTCAAAATTAAACATATCGGAAATGGTGAGCAGGCCGTTGTGTGCAGCAGTGTATTCTGCCGCCAATACCGCGCCGAGGGCAAAGCCACGACGGTTGTGGGCGTTATGGGTGATGGTTATCTCATCAGCCTCGCTGTCATATCTGATGGTGTGGATGCCGGGCACCTCACCCTCACGGTAGCTGTCGATACGCAATTGTGTGGCGTCGTTGTCTCTTGAGCCGGTAACGGTGCCGTCGGGGTTATGTACCTCTCCCACGGTCCATTCGTTGATACGGTCTATTTCTTCTACCACCTGCTCTGCCAGTGTGATGGCTGTGCCGCTTGGATGGTCGAGCTTATGGATATGGTGAACCTCCTCCATCGTTGGCTCATAGTCAGGGAATCGGTTCATAATCTTAGCCAAGAACTTATTGACAGCGGAGAAAACAGCTACTCCAACAGAGAAGTTGGAAGCCCAGAAGAGTGTCTTGCCCTCCTCGCCGCACAAGCGACGTACGTCATCGCCATGCTCCTTCATCCATCCTGTGGAGCCGCTGACCACCTTGACATCTTTGGCGAATGCCTTAAGATAGTTGCCGTAGGCGGCGGTGGGACTTGTAAATTCTATTGCTACATCAGCAGACGCGAACGCTTCGCTCTCGAAGTCCTGCTGGTTGTTAATGTCTATGATGCTTACTATCTCGTGTCCTCGGCTCAGGGCTATCTGCTCAATCATCTTGCCCATTTTGCCATAACCAATCAATGCTATCTTCATATTTCTTGTATTTTATTTACCCCACCCCTGCCCCTCCCCTTAAAGGGTAGGGGAGTGCCTACGGGGTTATTAACTCTAAACTTTATTTTGACTTGCAAAGTTAATGTAAAAAAATAAAATATTGAGAAATACATCGCTTTATTATGATTTTTTTTAAGAAATCGGGAAAAATGATGTTTTTTTGCATTAACTTTGCACTTTATATAACATGTATCACATAATGGAACAGTTACTGCATTACTGCTGGAAGCATAAGCTATATCCCACGGGCGTACTACAGACCACTGATGGACAGACTGTGGAGGTGATAGACCCTGGGCTGCATAACTATAATGCCGGCCCGGACTTCTTCAACTCTAAAGTAAAAGTGGACGGTCAGCTGTGGATAGGCAATGTAGAGATACACGACAAGGCAAGTGACTGGTACCAGCACCGACATGACAAGGATAGCGCCTACGACAATGTAGTGCTGCATGTGGTGGGTAAGGCTGATGCCATCGTAACAACAAATAACGGACGCCGGTTACCCCAGTTGGTGGTGAGTGTGCCGGAGGAGGTTGCTGCCAACTACAGTATGTTGCTTTCCACGGAGCAGTATCCGCCATGCTACGAGATAATCCCTGACCTATCGGCACTTTTGACGCATAGCTGGATGAGTGCATTGCAGGTAGAGCGGTTGGAACAGAAGACGGTAGCGATACGTGAGAGAGCAAGGCTGTCGGGTGAGGATTGGGAAGCCGCCTATTTTACTACCCTTGCCCGAAACTACGGCTTTGGTATCAACGGTGATGCTTTTGAGGCTTGGGCAAAGACCATACCCCTTAACGTGATAGCCCACCATAGGGATGATGTCTTTCAGATAGAGGCAATCTTCATGGGCCAGGCTGGTCTCCTTGAGATGGAGGCTATACCAGAGCGTCATCAGGCGGCGGCTCTCAACGATGGTTATTTTGCTCGGTTACGTAACGAGTATTTGTATCTGAGGCATAAGTTTTCTTTACACCCCATTAACTATAAGCTGTGGCGTTTTCTGCGTACACGACCGCAGAGCTTTCCGCAGGTGCGGCTCAGCCAGCTTGCTAATCTGTACTGTTCTCATCAGAGTCAGCTGAGTTCACTCACCGACTGCACTACTGCAAAGGAGATACGCCAGTTGTTGAAAGTAGGCGTGACGCCATATTGGGAGACTCATTACGGTTTCGGTGTGGAGAGCGACAAGATGACGAAACGCCTCTCGACCGCGTCTCTCGACCTGCTGATAATAAACACTGCCGTACCTATGCTCTTTGCCTACGGCAGGCATACACAGAAGGATGAGTACTGCGACAGGGCTTTTGAACTATTGGAGGAGTTGAAGCCTGAGAACAATAACATTGTCAGGATGTGGCAGCAGTGTGGCCTGAGCGTCAGTAATGCCGGCGACAGCCAGGCTCTTATACAGTTGAAGAAAGAATACTGCGACAAGCGCGACTGCCTGCGTTGCCGCTTTGGTTTTGAATATTTAAAAGGACATAGAAAATGAAATATATCTTTGAGACGCGCATGCAGGTGCGCGATTATGAGTGTGA
>JAGDAU010000103.1 GCA_017959365.1 Prevotella sp. | reverse complement strand
TATTTTGTTCTGCCCTCGATTTTCCGTAACTTTCGATAAGTTACTCCATCTCGGCATAAAAAATAAATGTGATTTATTTTGTTCTGCCATCGATTTTCCGTAACTTTGCAGCGTGAAAGAGATTATATATTTCATTCTGCTTTGTTTTGTCTTGTCATTGCAAGGGTGTAAGAGTGATGACAAGAGTGGTGAGGTTCTGATAGAAAGTGAAGAGCCTATTGACACAATGTCGCTTATGGTGACACGCATGCAGGGATGCTCCAGGCTTTACACCACTGAATACCGTATCCATAAGATTATCACTTCCAAAGATACAGCACGACTGAAGGGTAGTATTATGCGCAAGGATTATGACATCGTACTGCCTTTCACAGACCGTAAGGTGGCAATACCCATGGATGCCACAGTGAAGTCATACGTTGACTTCGGTAATTTCACAGAGAAAAACATCCGCCGCAATGGTGGCAGGATAGAGGTTACGTTACCCGACCCCCGCTTTGCGCTCACGTCAACGAGAATAGACCATAAGGGTGTAAGGCGTAATGTCTCAATACTACGTTCTGAGTATTCAGATGAAGAGCTGATGGCTCTTGAGCGTCAGGGGCGTGAGTCAATCCTTCGCAGCAAGGTAAACAAGGATATGATTGAACAGGTGCGTGTCAATACTGCCCGTGTGCTTATCCCGATGATACGACAGTTGGGCTTTGCTGAAGATAGTATAACTGTTACGTTCCGTAAGGATATTGATAAGACAGATATTAACAAACTGATAGAGCAGAAAACAGAGAAGAATGGCTGAAGACATAATAGATAAGATATTCCGTCACTTAGGCAGACTCATTCTGCTCCTTGTGATCTGTGGCTTGGCTGTCGTGGCTTTGCTTGTGTGGCTTGGCACCGGCAACAGCATAGAGACTGCGCAGACGGCTCCGAAGACAACAATATCGCCAACCATAGTGACAGAGATACGCCAGATAGGACAGTGGGAGTTTCTTACTATTGAGGATGAGGAGATGGTAGATACTGTGAAACATGGCATATTTAAGGATGAGGAACTGATACGCATATATAATGGCAAGTTGCGTCTTGGTGTGGATCTTACCCAAGCTGATCCACGATGGATAGAGATGAAAGACGACAGCCTTATCATCACATTGCCAAAGATAACTCTCCTTGACAAGGACTTCATTGATGAGGCGATGACTCAGCCATTCTTTCAGAGTGGTGACTGGACGGACGCTGATTACGAGAGCCTTTATCAACGGGCATATCAGCGAATGAAAGCCAGATGTATGACAAAAGAGAATATGCGGATCGCAGAGGATAATGCCCGTAGTGAAATGGAGAATCTGTTCCGGTCTATGGGATATGACAAATTAAGAATAAAACTCTAAATATTAAAGATTCAATGGGTGCTATAGCTGATTTTTTTGAGGTAGTGAGTTCGTTTCTATGGGGTTGGCCGATGATAATATTGTTGCTCGGCACACACCTCTTTCTAACTATACGGCTGCGTTTCCCCCAGCGCCACATTTTTAAGGCTATACGCTTGTCAGTGACACCCGACAAGGGCTCCATAGGTGATGTCAGCCAGTTTGGGGCTTTAGCAACAGCTCTTGCCGCTACAATTGGTACTGGCAATATTGTCGGTGTTGCCACAGCAATAGCTCTTGGAGGTCCGGGAGCTGTGCTATGGTGTTGGCTGACAGGTGTTTTTGGTATATCTACCAAATATGCTGAGGGCTTGCTCGCTATTAAATACCGTAAGCAGACATCTGACGGCAAAATGATAGGTGGTCCGATGTATGCCTTAGAGTATGGTCTTGGTTGGAAGTGGGCAGCGGTTCTCTTTGCTGTCTTTACAGCCTGTGCCTCTTTCGGTATAGGTAATACCGTTCAGGCAAATGCTATCTCTACAATAGCCCGTGAGTCATACGATATTCCCACCTTTGTGTCAGGTATTATTATAAGTGTACTTACAGGAGCAGTTGTATTAGGTGGTGTAAAGAGTATCGCCAAGGTGTGTGGCGCCCTTGTTCCGTTTATGGCGCTGTTTTACTCATTAGGATGTATATATATACTGTGTGAGAATTATGCGTTTATATGGCCAGCCATAAAACTCATTGTGAGCAGTGCCTTTTCTCCAGAGGCTGCCGGTGGTGGTTTTGTCGGCTCTACGGTTATGACGGCAGCTCGTTACGGAATAGCTCGCGGACTGTTTTCCAACGAGTCGGGTATGGGTAGCGCACCTATTGTTGCCGCTGCCGCCCAGACCCGCAATCCGGTACGTCAGGCATTGGTGTCGTCAAGTGGTACCTTTTGGGACACCGTTGTTATCTGTGCCCTTACGGGATTGGTTATCGTGAGCAGTATAATAGCTTATCCAGACATCAGTTATGATGATGGTGCAGCCCTTACCAAACAGGCATTCAGTAAGATACCTTACGTAGGCACGCCTTTGCTGACTTTTGGTCTTGTGACATTTGCTTTCAGTACAATACTTGGGTGGTCTTACTATGGTGAGAAAGCCGTGGAATATCTTAGCGGAAAGAAGTGGATACGTCTTTACCGTGTCTTGTACATTCTGGTTGTTTTTATAGGTAGTATAGCCAGTCTTATTGCTGTCTGGAATTTTGCCGACTGTATGAATGCCATGATGGCAATACCCAACCTTCTGTCGTTGTTATTGCTGAGCGGTGTCATAGTAAATGAGACGCGCAAGTATCTTTGGGAGGGTCGACTTGACAGTGAAGAGTAGTTGACGCATTATCGTCATGAGCGGTATTGCGTCTCATGCTGTACTCGCATCCGCAATATTGCTGATTGTAGAAACTATATTCTTTAAGCAGCTGGTTACGGCGCTCGTAGAGTCCGTCTTTTCGCCAGTTCTGAGCCCAGAAGACCGTTCCCGGTACTTCCGTCTGAGCCTTCAGTCCTGCATTGGTTATCTGTTCTATGCTCTTCCAACGCGAAGAACAGAGGGTCGTCGTAAAGAACCGCATCCCTAATTCTTTGGTTTTCCTTGCGGATACAAGAAGGCGGTGATAGAAACAGACATCGCAACGATGACCTCGTTCTGGCTCTTGTTCCAGTCCGCTAACTTGTGCGAGCCATGCCTCATGATTATAGTCACCGTCAATCCATTCTATGCCGAGGCTGTCGGCATGCCGTTTGCTTTCATTTTTCCTTATCAGATATTCCTCTTGTGGAAAGATGTTGGGGTTGTAGTAGAATATCACGGGGCGTATGTCGTGATTCATCAACCATTCTACGATGGCCGACGAGCAGGGTGCGCAGCATGCGTGTAGCAAAACCTCTCTCAGACCTTGTGGAACAATTATGTGGGATTTTTTCATGCCACGAAAATGCTTTTATTAAAAACCAACAGCTTATGTAAAAATAAACCACGAATTACACAAATAAACCAACATTCGTGTAATCCGTGGTTAAATACCCAATTCTATGTTTAGTAGAATTTGAAATAGTTGCGTGCGTTATTGTAGCTGATGTCCTCAACCATCCTTGAAAGGGCCTCCATGTCGCAAGGTATAAGACCACGCTCTACATCATTGCCAAGAATGTTGCAAAGCAGACGACGGAAGTACTCATGACGCGGATAAGAGAGGAATGAGCGTGAGTCGGTGAGCATACCAACGAAACGGCTCAGCAGACCAAGCACACTGAGAGCGTTCATCTGGCGTGTCATTCCATCCAACTGATCGTTGAACCACCAACCAGAACCAAACTGTATCTTACCGGGGCAGCTGCCGTCCTGGAAGTTACCCAGCATAGTAGCTATCACCTCATTAGCGCATGGGTTGAGGGTGTAGAGAATGGTACGGGTTAGTTTGCCCTCCATGTTCAACTTATTGAGGAAGTGGCTCATAGCCTGTGCGGTATTAAACTCACCGATGCTGTCGAAACCGGTGTCAGGGCCAAGATGGTCGTACATCAGCGTGTTGTTGTCGCGGATGGCTCCATAGTGGAACTGCTGTGTCCAGTCAGCGTCATAGTCCATCTCAGCGCATACTGTGAGGAATGCGTTCTTGTACTGGCGTATCTCAAGTTGTGAGAGCTGTTGTCCGCGCATAGCCTTCTCGAAGATGATCTCAATCTGAGACTCTGTGTATGGCTCATCATAAAACTCCTCAATACCATGGTCGGAGAGTTTGCATCCATTGGCTGTAAAGAAATCGTGACGCACCTGGAGAGCCTTCACCATGTCCTTAAATGAAGTGATGTCGACATCGGCTACTTCTGCCAGTTTCTTAACGTAGTCGGCAAACTCAGGCTTCTCGATGTTCATAGCTTTGTCAGGACGCCATGCCGGAATCATCTTAATCTCAAATCCGCTCTCTTTTGTCTGCTTATGGAAACGCAGGTCATCGATGGGATCATCAGTAGTACAAACACACTCTACATTATATCTTCTCATAAATCCGCGAGCGGTGTACTCTGGCTGCTGCAGTTTTTCGTTGCACTCATCGAATATCTCACGTGCTGTCTTTGGGCTGAGCAGTTTGTCAATGCCGAAAGCGGTCTTCAGCTCAAGGTGTGTCCAGTGATACAATGGGTTGCGGAAAGTGTAGGGCACAGTCTCAGCCCATTTCTCAAACTTCTCCCAGTCAGAAGTGTCCTTTCCTGTGCAGAAACGCTCATCCACACCGTTTGTCCTCATTGCTCTCCACTTATAGTGGTCTCCACCAAGCCAGAGCTCAGTAATGCTTTTGAACTTATGGTCTGTGGCAACCATCTCAGGAATAAGGTGACAATGATAGTCGATGATGGGCATTTTAGCCGCATGATTGTGGAAAAGATCCTGCGCCGTAGCGGTGTCAAGCAGGAAATTTTCATCCATGAATTTTTTCATTTTTTGATTTAGATTTTGTGTTAATAAAATTCTAAGTGCAAATATAATTCAAAAATTTTGGATATGTAAATTTTTTAAATTATATTTGCATAAAATTTCACGTAAACGATAGCGTTAACCCGTTTAATGCACTCAAAGAATGAGCACAATTCCATATAAACGCCACAATAAGGTATTGCTGATATACACCGGAGGCACTATCGGCATGGGGCGTAATACCGATACTGGAGCACTGGAGCCGTTGGACTTCAGTCATCTGATTGATAACTTGCCGGAGTTGAGACTTGTGGGCACTGATGTTGATGTACATGTGTTCAGTCCTGCCATTGACTCAAGTGATATGACCCCTGCCCATTGGCGGAGCATAGTGGAGATTATCTCTTCCCGTTATGCCAATTATGACGGCTTTGTTGTCATACACGGTACCGATACCATGGCATACACAGCTTCCGCCTTGTCGTATATGCTTGAGAATCTCACAAAACCGGTTATCCTTACGGGTAGTCAGTTACCAATAGGCCAGTTGCGTACAGATGGTAAGGAAAACTTGCTAACCAGCATAGAACTCGCTGCTGCTCATAATGCTGATGGTACCCCACGTGTACCTGAGGTATGTATCTGTTTTGGCGGCAGGCTGTTGCGTGGCAACCGGTCTACAAAGAGTACTGCTGATGGCTTTGCTGCTTTTGAGAGCTATAACTATCCCCATCTCTGTGATGCGGGTGTGAATTTTACGTTTCATGATCACCATATCATGCTTCCTGACTACAACCGTCCAATGTTACCTCATTTTGATATGGATAGCAATGTGATAGTATTGAGTCTCTTTCCCGGAATACAAGAAGGCATCATCCGGCATGTGCTTGACTCACCTGTTCTGCGAAGTATCGTGCTGCGGTCGTATGGCAGTGGCAATGCTCCTCAGTCTCCGGCACTTTTCAGTCTGCTCAAGGATGCGAGCCTGCGTGGAGTGGTGATTGTTAATGTCAGTCAGTGTGTGAGTGGTGCTGTTGAGATGGGTCGGTATGACAGTGGTTATCAGTTGGAGCAGGCTGGCGTAGTTTCTGGTCGTGACTCCACCGTAGAGGCAGCTGTTACCAAACTGATGTTCCTACAGGCTCTGTATCACGACAGTCAGCGTATAAGGGAGATGATGCAGGTGAGTATAGCGGGTGAGGTGACATTTTTAGTTTAATAAATATATTTAAATAAAAAGCATTATGAAAGAATTGAAAGGAACAAAGACAGAGAAAAACCTGCAAGAGGCATTTGCTGGTGAGAGTCAGGCACGTAACAAGTACAGCTATTGGGCTTCAAAGGCAAAGAAAGACGGTTATGTACAGATAGCCGCTATCTTCGAGGAGACAGCCAATAATGAGAAGGAGCATGCCAAGATGTGGTTTAAGTTGCTTGAGGGAGGTAAGATAAAGGATACCACCGACAACTTGCGTGCTGCCGCTGAGGGTGAGAATTTTGAGTGGACTGATATGTATGACCGTATGGCACGTGAGGCAGAAGAAGAGGGCTTCACCGAGATAGCAGAGAAATTCCGTGGCGTGGCAGCAATAGAGAAACATCATGAGGAGCGTTACCGCAAACTGTTGCAGAACATAGAGGATAAGGTTGTATTCTCACGTGACGGTGATGCTATCTGGCAGTGTCGCAACTGTGGTCACATTGTTGTTGGCAAGGATGCTCCTGAGGTATGTCCCGTGTGCGACCATCCTCAAAGCTACTTTGAGCTGAGAGCGGAGAATTACTAACATTGAATTGTTAAGCAAGGCTTTCGACTTTTAACCCAAAATCAGACAAATATCCTAATGACCGTTTTGGACATTAAAAAAGGGGAACCTGTCGCAGGTTCCCCTTCACTTTTAGTCTTAAGTAGTTTGTCTGTTGTTTATGTCAATTATTTTACAATTACCTTTTTGGTCTCTATTGTGCCGTTGCTGTTAACGGTGCGGACGATATTGATACCTTTCTGAGGCTGTGCCAGCAACTCGCCGTTAAGGCCGTAGTATTGTGTCTCAATGATTTCACCTCTTGTAATGGAGCTGCTGATGCCACTGTTGTTAACAGTTGCAGTGTTGTTAGCCTTTGCCTTCTGCACACCGCTGCCGGCAACGATGGTCAGTGTGGCTCCGGCACCATTGCTTGCTGTAACGGCGCTTACAACCTTTGACGCATCCATTGGAGAGTAGCTGTAGTTGCTGTAGGGATTGAAGTAGCTGTTGCTGCCCGACTTCTTCTGCACGTCAGATGCTCCGCTGTTACCTGTCATCACGATGTTATAGTCTGTATATCCGCTCTTAGTGGCATAGCACTTCCATGGATTCTTTATACCGCTTACAAACACATTCTTCTCTGCGTAGATGTTGGAGGCGTATCCTGCACCGATACAGTAGTTAGAGCCAGTGTAAGAGAAATAGCAGTTAACAATGTGTACCTGTCCGTAGCGTATGCGTGGGTTGCGCTCATGACAACCTTCGTCAAACCAGCAGTTAGCGAATGTAGTGCGCAGTTTACCTTTGTCGCTTGTCTTGCTGTCGCTGCCACCCCAGAGGCATGTGTTACGATGGTCGTCAGAACCGCCTGAGCCACCAGCCCATGGCTTGATAAGATAACGGAAGCGGCACCATGTGACGGCGATGTGGTCAGAGCCGTTGTTAGCGTCGAGGTTTCCGTCAACACCATCCTGGAAGTCGCAGTGGTCAATCCATATATAGTCGCAGCCCTGCAGGCAGAGGTTGTCATTGCCGTCGATGTCGTATGCTCCTGCACTCTTGAATGTGACGTTACGGATAATGATGTTCTTACAATTCTTGAGCATCAGTATACCGCTCTGTGAGACAGTGCTTGAGTGTGTGCCGTTGTAGAGTACGCTGCCGGGGAGACCGTATATAGTCTTGTTCTGTGCGTCCTTTACACTCTGCAATCCGCTGACGTTGATGGTACCCTTGATGTATATGGTCTTCTGTGCTGTGCCAGACATAGCGGAGATGAGGTCGCTCATGGAAGTCACGGTAACGGCGTTCTTGTCACTACTGCCTGTCACAGTACCGCCAACAGTAGCCCAGCCTACAGGAGCATTCTTGTCGTATGCGTTCAGTTTACCGGAAGAGCTTGATGAACTTGAAGAACTTGAACTGCTTGATGAGCTTGAAGAACTTGAACTGCTTGATGAACTTGAAGAACTTGAGCTGCTGGAAGAGCTTGAAGAACTGCTTGACAGTGTGATGACCATCTGTTTCAGCTTAGACTCAGAGCCTCCGTTGCTTGTGAAACGTACCGACTTAATACCACCGCTTGGCGCTGTATAAGTGGTAGGGTATGAAGACATGCTTCCATAGTTAGCGGAGAAAACACCACTTGTTGGAGCCTTACTCCATGTGAAAACGATTTTTGTTATCACCTTGTCGGTCTTACCGTATGTTACGGTAAACGTTGAGGTCTTACTCTTAACAAGTTTAATCTGGTTGCTGCTGGTTGTAGCAGAACCACCCAGTGTTACGGTGATGTTGCTTGTTGTTCCTGTCATGTTTTTGTTAGATGCTGACAAGGTCACTGTTGAGTCTGCATTAGCCTGTAAACAGAATAATGCCAATACGGCGGTCAAAAGACTGCATAGGTACATTTTTTTCATAATGATTTGTTTTAATAAATTGTTTGTAATAAGTAGTAGTATTGTTTTGTCTCTGCAAAATTAATATATTTATGTGGTGTTTTGATAACATTTTGTTGAAAAATCGACGAAAACGTTTACGTTCCGTAACTTGTTATTCAGTTGTTAATTATGATGTTTTATTGAATAAAAACAACAAAAGCAAAATAAGTGTATCGGTTACACTTATTTTGCTTATTTTGCTTTTTGATAATATTTGTCTTTATTCATGGCAGTCCGTTAATTGGGCTGCAAAGATACAAATTCAAATCCGTTTCATTTAAAAAAACCTACTTAATAGAATAAACTTCAATTATTTCAAAGACTGATTTACCAACTTTTATTGGATAGTAGTGAGGTAATACTATTTGATAATTATCTTTTTACCATTGTAAATATATATACCTTTCTTCAGTCTCTGTGCTGGTGAATATGGTGATCCGTCAGCCACCTTTCTGCCTTGCAGATCATAGACAGCCTCGTTGCCATCATATATCATAGAGCTTAATGTATGGCTGATGTCCGTTTCTATATCTTCCTCGTATGCGAACATGAGGTACGGATTAGAATTGGTCACCCACTCGTAAGTAAGGTATGCGCGGTATGGCGGTATCTTATCGTCAGACCGGTAGTAGAAGAATCCCAGTTCTCCTTTCCTGTTTCTTCCCAAGGTGAGGATACTGCCTCTGTCAGAGTCGCCTTGTGTGACAGCCAGTCCATCTTTTCCTACGCCGTTAAGCAGGTTGTTGTACATTTTCCATGGTTCCAGATCCCTATCCAATGGGTAAAGCCGGTATGTTCCCTCTTCGGAGGCGAAGACGACGATAGGTGAGCGGTTGGGTATTTCCCTCTCAGTCTGCTTAAGGTATGCGAGTTTGTCGTCTTTTGAGGTAAGGGTAACGATGTATGGCTCGAGTGTTTCGGGCAGTTCGGTGTCGAATCCGATATACATTGTTCCAGCCTTGGCACTGCTAATCTTCAGTGGGTAATAGTAGTGCAGCTTGTCCTGATCAGCATATTCCTCCCATGACTCATCATCGATGTATTCATTATACAGCAGACTGCCGTATGTGGCGTCGCTGATGAATACATCCACGAGGCTGCCGTTTAAGGTATAGATGCCATTCTCGTTCAGATCTGCCACGGTGGTGTAGTCATCGGTGTCGAAATAGACTTTTTCCAGACCAGTGATATTATATACCGCTCCGGGCTTTATTTCTTCTATTACACCCGGTATGACGATTTCCTCGCCGGCTCGTCCGTTAGGAAAAGCCACCAATGAATTATACTTGTCAAAGAGGATTCCGTCACGTGACACCAATGTGGCGTTAAACGGGTCAACGTCAATGTTCTCAATACTTGAACCGTCAAAGGCTCCCGGCTCTACCGTCGTCAGTTTGCCGGGCAGTGTGATGGTCTTTATCTTGGTCATTCCGAATGGTAGTGATCCCATGCCCGTGAAATTGTTGTCTCCACCTATGGTTTGCAGGTTGTACGGCAGTCGTACCTCCTCCAACTCGCTCAGTCCGCTGAGCTGTGTTGTGAGCGTCGTGATGCCCTTAAAGAAGCGGAACTCAGGGAAATTCACTATCTGCAGACCTTCATTTGAGCCATGGAAGGCATTTAATGTCTGTTCGTTGGTTACGCTGCCCAGCTCCTTCAATGACAGCCTTCCGTCTTTGGTGCTTCCGTCATTGCCATCGAAAGCAGCCACACATGCAGCCTCCGCATGCGGATCTACAAATGTTATACCCGGCTGGATAGTGCTCTCGTCTGCCGTTGTCCTGAGAGGTATGAAGTAGAATGCCTTTCCGAGAGATGCTCCGAGAAATTCCATGGGTGTAATAATCTCAACGTAGGGGTTTGCAACCATTGTCTTGATAGGTGTAACAGCACCTAAGTCACTGTCAGACTCGATATACTCCGTTCCGAGTGCGTTTGACCATGTGGCTGACCCCGGCTCAAACTCCAGCATCTTGGTAAAACCAAGCAGGTAGTTGTTTGCGGTATTGGCTGCTGTGTCGAAATTGTAATTTTTGTCAGTGCGCACAGGTACCATCATCAGTTTGCCCATGTCGGTATGTGCAAAAGACTTCAGCATGGGTAAATAGTTGCGGGTCCATGTCCATCTGTTGCGCTTACTCAGTTCTGTTCCTATCTCCTCCAATGTGTAACCGGTGTTGGCTGGCTCGTAACCTTTAAGCCAATAGCAGTCTTGAATACTGCTGACATCGGAAATTTTCTTGTCTGCTGATGAGAACATAGTAGGGGTAATTGACAGACAGTTCCGCACGGTTCCTTTATTTAAGGTGTTGTCGTAAGCGACAAAGGGAGTGAATAAATCAAAGGTAGTGGAATATGGGAACACGGCAGAAATGCAGTCTTCTATGACACCATTCTGCTTGACGTAAGAGCAGATGCCGCCACACGGCTTGCCAGAAGCATTGAAGCCTTGTGCTATGCAGTTGGTGATAGAGCCATATACCTCGCCTGCGATGATGCCGTAATTTGTGTTGGCGGAAGGGGTGTGTTCTGTTTCTATCCATGTGTCAACAACTCCAAGATTATTGATAGATCCATTCTCTGCAACGTTTCCGAAGAGAGAATAGTGTCTAACCTCTGATCCTGACGGTAATTCCACATCCTGAAGGTACAGCCCCCTCACATAATGTCCGTCGCCGTTATAATTGGCCTTCCATTCATTTTGGTATCCATACCATACGGCAGACGGCTCATAACGCGTTGCGGGCTTTGTAATAGACTGTAATAATCCCATGGTTATGAGATGGTCGTCGTTATCGTCACGTCCTTTGCAGATAGTAAGGTCACACAATTGCTTATAGAACTCACCCTCTTGGTTGGTTCTTATCGCATGAAGCAGCTGACCTACATTCTTAATGAGATACGGGTCTGCGGCAGAGCCAGTACCGGCAGCATATCCTTGGGCCTCATAGTCCGAACCATACCAGTCTTCATTTAAGGTGATATTCAATCCGATAATCTTAAAGCCACCTAATGGTACGGGGCGGTCGAAGACGGTGGTGCGGGTATTTACACTGCCTTTTAATGTCAATGCGCAATGACCGGCGTCGTATGCTGTGGCGGTCTTGTCCTTAACGGTTATATTAGTTACCTCAGGGAACAGGCACTCGGACTTGAAGACGATATTTCTACCAGACTCATTCTCCTTCCAACTCTTTGATGTGTTGGGTGCGGAAAGCGTAGCGACAAAATCATCAGCACAGTCACCTTTGACAAATCTTATAGGTGTAGCACAGAGGTTTGCTCCGGCAAGATATACCGTATTGGCCTTGTTCATATCATCCCAGTTGAACAATCGTTTTGCCAGTGCCCCGAAACCGGAATTATCGTTCTCTGTTTGGAGGTTTTTGTACGCATACAAGACGTTGTTGCTGTAGGCCACGGGATATTTATCTTTCTCAAATGTAAATCCGTAAGCGGCGGAGTTGTCTATTGGAATGACAGACAGTTTGTCTGAGTTACCGGAAATGAGGTCTTCTGTTGGCAGAGGTCTGATAACGGTGTTGCGTTCTTCGAAATCTATTCCGGGTATCACTTTCCCGGAATACATCCTGCTGTCATAATAGCAATTAGTCACGTTGGAGGCAATGTTTCCACCTTCTCCCACTGTACCAACAGTGACACTGTTATGATAGTTGTATATGTATGTCTCATTCATCATACTGCCCAGAAACAGGCAATATCTGATATGCTCGTATGAGTCATTCCATTGCATATTGCCACAGAACCCGCCTATATAGCTGTCGAAGGGTTGTGATGTGTGGCGGTATGTCACTCTTTCCAAATCATCGGTGTCCGTTGGTGTGCCGTCAACATGACCTGCGAAAGAGCAGTATTCAATTCTACTATATTCGCCGTCGCCGGCACTGTTTGACATCTGTCCGGCGAAGCCACCGACATAGCCCAGAGACTTGATAAGCATTGTACTTGAGCAGCCATACATTGAGGTGTTGGAGCCTAAAAAGCCACAGATGCCACCAACGATGTGGGTGCTTGTTCCGGAGCATTTTATGCTGCCCATAGAGACACATGACTCAATAGTATGCAAGTTGCTGTTGTCTGACTGATAGCCCACGATACCACCAACACATGGATTGAAATTTTCAATGGTGGAATTGCTCCGTATTTTTGCGTCTGTGGCACAGTCAGTAATCGACACACCCTCCAGTGATCCGGCAATGCCGCCCACTTTCTTACAATTGGTGGTGTTGATATTTCCCTTGAAGCAAGAATGGGTGATACCCACGGATTGGGAGTTGATGCCTGTTATGCCTCCCACATATTCTATAGCACCTTTTCCTGTTACAGTGATGTTTCCCTCTGCTGATATGCCGTCAATGGCATTGGCAACAGTTATCTTGTCAGATTGCGAGTCAGACTCGGTGATATTCCTTTTAGTACTTGACTGTTGACCGTTAAGCAGTCCGGCAAAGATATTAATATTCTCCGACGTCGCTGAGGCGTCTATGGAGATATCAGCGTCCTTGATGTTAAGGTATCCCACCATAGCTGAGTTACTGGCAAAAAGACCATAGCATAGACTGCTGGGGCTGGTTTTTGATATATTGCTGGCTGCTGTCTTGTCTATGTTGATATACAAGCCGGATATGGTGTGTGGCTTTGCTGAAGTCAGATTGTTTATATCCATCTCCTTTACATTCACACCTAAGAAGACGAAATTCGCCGGACGCATACCGCGACTGGTATATCCGATAGGGATCCACTGCACCCGCTTGCCCTCTACGGTCTTGCTCAGATCGATGTCATTTCCCAAGACAACGATTTTGTTCCCTAAAGAGTCCACGTAAGTTCTTACCTCACATGTGTTGACATAATAAGCGAATTGGGCCAGCTCCTCAGCGGTGTTTATAACGATTGGATTATCCAATGTTCCCTTGCCTTCGATGCTGAAGCTCGTATCGCGATAGTCATACCATGTCGGACCGGTAAACTCCACTGGCACCTCACCATCAGCGAGACTTCTAATAGGGTATATCAGCCCTATAAAGTATATTATGCTTGATAAAATAATATTTCTCATATTCATTATATTTATTATCTCAATCTAATAAACTAAATAACCTCACAACCTAAAACCTGAACTTGAAATTCTCCTCTTCAGTGCTAAGCAGATAGACATCGTGGCGTGAGAGTGGCACGAATTGTGATGATGTGGCAGTAACTTTCTTAAACACACAGATTCCTTCAGTGTTAAACAGTTTTACTGTATTTCCTTCAGAGAGCCCCTCTATGATTACGCCATCAGTCTGCTTCCTTATCACTACCTTATGTCCCTGGGGGTCTTCGCTCACAGGTATGCGTACTATACCCGTCGGGTCTGCTGTGGGGAACAGGTTTACCAGCGTAGGATTATCATTTTCACGTAAGTTGTTAACAGCTGCTGACATTGACTCCACGCCGTTTTCCCAAGCACTAAGGTCTAATAAGTGGCATGTGATATAAGCTTGTAACGGCTCGGTGACGTTTTCCAACTCCAATGTGACGTATGTCTTGCGCACACCGCCAATGGTTTCGAAATCATTAGCCATGACCCCTGCGATGGTATTGGGTCCGGATAAACAATCCAAGCCATTCGAATTCGGGAATATTCCCACCAAAGCCAACATCGATGGGTGCAGAATGGCGTGGTCGATGACCTCTACCACAAATACGTTCTTGCCATCCTCTATGCTATGACTCACAACATTACATTCGATGTCCTCCAGTGTTACACGCTCCTTTCGTTTCTCACTTATCTGACGGCGGAAACTCATTGCCTTGTTGCGTGGGTGAGCCTGTGCCCTAAACGTGTTTAGATATTCCACAGCCACCTGACTGGTTATATAGCCATCGAAGTCGTCGTCTATAGGATATTGTACTACATACAACTGCTCGTCGTACGGTTTTACGTATGCGCCTTCTATGGGGAAGTCTTTACCGTTGATGACAGCAGTGACACCGTTGATGGCTGATGTACCGGTGTTCTTGATAGTAATAGTGACGGGCAGAGTGCTACTGCCAAGCAGAGCCTGACTGCCGTAAGACACATCCCACTCACAGCTGTTGCGGAAATATTTCTCGTTGCGCATGATCACGGCGCCATTCTCCTCAACATCAGCAAGGGTATAGACAGCCGCGATTTTCGCATCGTCAAGAAATCCGTCAAAACCGGTTATTATCAGGTTTCGTTCTTTTCCGTCAATATTATCCACCATTTCCGAACCAAGGGTTATAGGATCGGTAATCTGCAGAGTGTTGGATATAAAGATACGCGACGCATTGAGCATCATAGTGGATTTCTTGGCAAATTTCTTCTCACCCTCGTCACCACGATATACATTACTCATCTGCGTAAACAAAATGGCAAAATTGTCTGTGTCGTCAGAATTGCTGTCAGTGATAATCTTTATCTTTCCCGGTTGGCTGTAACCCACACCGAGGTCATTGCCCTGACTGCCGTCGCCATTACCGGTCATGGTGATGGTCTTCACATAGACGTCACTTATAGAGTCGGAGCCATTGTATATCATGGCCATGATAGCATGCTTACCCACACGCTTCATGTGGAAGCAAAGTGCATTCAATGCCTCGTCATTATATGTGACGGTATTACTGCTGATATGCTTTGAGGCATAGCGCATCTCTGGCTCTCCGCCCGCTGTGAGCAGTATGGCAGCCACAAGGGTTGTGTCACCACGCATCAACAGGTCATATTGCTGTATCATGTGATTGCGGTCAAGATTGAAGTCGAAGAGCTGTGTTGGCTCGCTCCATGCTGTGCCGTCGAAGGTGCGGAGCATCAAGGCGCCCTTATACTCTATATTTGACAGGGTGTCAGCGGATACGCTCGGGTCTATGAGTCCAAACTTGCCATGCTGATAGATGACGGATGCATGACCGTCTTCTTGCATTGCCACCATTGGCTTCAGGTCTGCATAGCCGTCATCGTTTGTAATGTCAGAGAGGGACCAATTGCCTGTGCCGTTTCTCATGGCAGCACAGATACGTGTGGCCTGTTGTATCTCATTACTTTTGCTTAAGGCATTATCCTCAGTGATCTCATTATTGTCTATCGTCTTTGAAATCTGTTCAAATACAATAATCTCACTGTTACCGCGTTTTGAGTATTTGTGGTTTGATGCTGTCATACCGTTGACAGAGACAGCTTCTTTGCTCGTAACCACGTTGTCAGCAACAGTGGCAACGATTATCTTGTCGTCATTATAGTCGGAGGCATCGCCTAAGTCATTGTACACCACATCATGCTCGTTGGCGAATTCCGGGTTGGCATCGAGCGCAACGTCATTGATGATTGCCTCGCCACACAGCTCAGATGCTGCCGGTGCCGGTATAGGGCGGTAGGCGAGGCCCATTGGTCTGGCCTCATCGTCATCCTTGAGCCAGTACGGGAAATCGTTGTGGAACGGGTTGTGGTCGTTGTCGGGTATGAGTACTCTTCCTCCGAGCTGGAAACCGGCGCTGGCACCCCATGTGAAAATGGGAGTCTTGATGTTGGCGTATGCCTGTCCTATGACAACTCCGATGAGTGATGCTCCAATACCAGGCACATAACTGTCGAACGGACCCTCTACACCGAAACGGAATCCCAGTTTTCCGCCGAGACGCAGACCAGCTTGTGCATTGAATACGCTTGCGAGTTTGAAATTACCGATTTTCTCCGGGGTATAAAGCTCCATGGTTGCCCCGGCAGCCAGTTTGGCGCTAAACTGGAAGGTGTACCCCATATTTGTACTTGACATACTTTCCGAAGCTCCATCCT
Source organism: Prevotella sp. (assembly GCA_017959365.1). Classification (GTDB taxonomy): domain Bacteria; phylum Bacteroidota; class Bacteroidia; order Bacteroidales; family Bacteroidaceae; genus Prevotella. The sequence goes on along the minus strand of JAGDAU010000103.1, from coordinate 1,776 downwards.
GGAATGATTTTATTCCGAAGTCCGTCTGCATGGAGGCCTCAAAACTGGCAGAGAGAGCCATGAAGTCTGAACATTTATCTAAGACACTTGCCAGTTTGCCGAAACGCTCGTTCTCAGCCGCATCCCATCGCATACCTATGCCATAGCCAATGGTACCCAGCGCCTCAGTAACCTGGAAGCGCTTGAAGTCATAGGGTGGCATCTTGAATGCCAGTTTGGCACCTCCAAACCATCCCTTTCCTATGTGTTTGCTTGAGATGTCGAATATATCGTCAATCTCGTCGTATATCCAGTCATCAAATTCTTTTTCACCACCAACGAAATTGGCGCGCGAATTATCACCTAATTTGAAACTCTCGTATTTCTCAAGCTCTTTTAACTCCTTTCGCGCATCGCTGTATTTCTTGTCTTCACCGGGACGCTCCTCGTCACGGTTCATTGTAAGGTTAATCTTCAGTGCGTAAAGGTTCTTACGGATGTTGTACTGGAATGATGTGCTGACAGATACGGGTTTAAATGAAAACTTGAGATTGACGGGCACTTTCAAGTCGTATCCGGCATCGGCAAAGCCGCGTGAGCCATTCTCTTTGTCGTTTTCTGTCTGATTGTCGCCTACATACTTATCGTTAACCTCTTCCTCGGCATCTTCCGCCACTTCATCGCGTACGAAGTCCATATTCCGTAGGAATGGGAATTGATTATATGTCGTGTTGCCCGCCTTCAGTGTAAGTTTTGCCACTGTGCCCTTCTTGATGACACCATCAAGATTGAATCGCGTGAAAAAATAGTCGTATGTGAATGACTTAAATTCAGATGCTAAGACGGCGTCAACTGTTTGCTGTGTCGCTCTTGTGTCCAAGCCTGTGGCGATATCTGTGGCGATAAGTTCACAGTCAGGTGCTGTGCCACCCTTGGTTTTGGAGAATGATGTCTCAAACTCTGCATAATGTTCCACAACCTTGTTGTTTAACAATTTAGGGAAATTATTGCCACAGTCATCCATATAGGATATGGTGTCAGCCTCAACCTTGCCACCCAAGTCGATGGCATCGATGGAGCACAGGCGGTGGTCTATACCGCCACGTACGATGATACTCTTCTCGTCATTAAGGTTTAGAAAGTGCTGGTCACTGATGGTGATGCCATCTCCAATGTTACCTATGCGCATGGTGAGTGCCACCTGGCAGTTCTCGAAATTAACCACTCCCTCGTCATCAACGGCTCCGGGGTATTTATACAGCATCGGTAAATAACCATTGGCAATGATCTCTACGTATGCCGGGTTGCTCATAGTCACAATCTTGTGCTGTTTGGTCTTTGTGTCATAGCCAAAATATTTGACAGCGGGGTCATAGATGCGTGTGCCGTCATTGTCCACGCGCTCTGGATGTATTGTGACGTTGCGCATCTGCTTACCTTTCTCATTGAAGAGCGAGATATACAGCGTGTCGTATTTTTCGTATAAACCTGTGCCGAGCCAATTGAAACTCATCATCTCTCTGCCCTCATGTTTGTCGAGGTTGAAGGTGCTGGAAAGTTCCATGTAGCTCAACTGGTCGTTAATGTCTATGCCGGTATGCAGCTTGCTCTTGTCCAATCGCAGTTTCTTGTCTCCACTGCATAGGAATACGTCTAACAGGTCGCTGTTGCTGGGCACATAGAAACTCTGAAACTTGTCATCTTTCAGTTGTAGTTGGGTAGTGCTTTTTATGAGGTCTCCATCCTCGTCCATGTGTCCTGTGACATATTCAAGTGTGTATGTCTCGCCTGTAACCT
>JAGDAU010000102.1 GCA_017959365.1 Prevotella sp. | reverse complement strand
TCAGGAGGGCATCTCCGCCTACGCCGTCTGCCTTATAGAATAAAAAACAAGTTTCGCTAATGCGAAACTTGTTTTTTATTCTATAAGGCAGACGGCGTAGGCGGAGATGCCCTCCTGACGGCCGGTGAAACCAAGGCGCTCAGTGGTTGTCGCCTTGATGGAGACGTTGTCGGGGTCGGTGCCTATCACCTGGGCGAGGCACTCCTGCATGGCAGGGATATGCGGGTTCAGCTTAGGACGCTCAGCGCATACCGTGGCGTCTATATTCACCACGTGGTAGCCTTTGGTGGCTATCAGCTGTATTGTCTTGGCAAGGATAACCTTGCTATCCATGTTAAGCGTCTCATCAGAGGTGTCGGGGAAGTGATACCCTATGTCGCGCATATTGGCGGCACCGAGCAGGGCGTCGCAGATGGCGTGGATAAGAACGTCGGCGTCGCTATGGCCTAACAGACCTTTCTCATGGTCTATGCGTATGCCGCCGAGCCATAAGTCACGCCCCTCCACCAACTGGTGGACATCATATCCCATTCCTACCCTTGGCATTATGTTTTGTGTTTTATGTTTTGTGTTTTATGTTGAATAGATTTCGGCGCCATCGAAATACCGGAATGCCGGAATATCGGAATACCGATAGAATAAGGCGCCTGCTGATCTCTAAATTTTCAATTTTCAATATTCAATATTCAATATTCAATTGTCTCTATTACCTTTTCTTAAACAGGTCTTTTATGCCATCCATGTCGAAGGTAAGGGTGAAGCGCAGTGTCTGGTCAAGAGGATTACTCTTGGCTGTGGCAATAACATAGCCGGCATCAAGGGAAAAGACACTCATCTTAAAGCCTGCGCCAACAGTGAAATACTTACGGTTACCCTTGTTCTCGCTCTCATGGTGATAACCGGCGCGAACAGAGAACTGGTCGTGGTAGATATACTCTCCACCCACACTCCATGAAATCTCCTGAAGCTCCTCCTTAAATCCGTTGGGGGCGTCATTGAAACTCTTGAAGATACCACTTATTGACGATACGTCATAATAGTCTTTCTGTACACGCTCCTGATAGTCCTCGGTTGTCTCGCCCTCCTCCTGCTTGGGATAGGTGGGTACGAGCAGCTTGTTAGCGTCAGCAGCGATGGTGAAGCGGTTATACTCGTCCACCGGTACCATCAATGATGCTCCGAGACGCATATTGGTAGGTATGAACTCACTGTTGTCATCACCACCGAAGGATATCTTACTACCTATATTAGAGATGTTAAGACCTAAGCCGAGCTGGCACTCACGGTTGCCGATATTGAGATAGTTCTGGTAATAGCATGCTATGTCGGCAGCGAAGGCGGAGCCTGGGCTGGTGTCGTCGGTATAGTCGTAGGTGAGGTCACTGTAGATCCACCTCACTGCGGCACCGAGAGAGAACTGCTCGCTGAGCATCAGTGAGTAACCAACATCGAGAGACATCTCGTATGGCTTGATGGTCATATCAGCGCTGCCATCCACGCTACCGCCTGTCTGCACCTCACCGAGGGAGAAATAGCGCAGTGAGCCGGATACGGCGCTGTAGTCGCCGATGCGGTAGTATCCTGCCAAGTATGCCAGGTCCATATCGCTCACCAGTTTGCGGAGCCACGGGGTATAGTTAAGTGACACTCCGGCGCGGCTGATGTTAAAAGGATATTTCGCCGGGTTCCAGTATTGTGAGTTCACGTCCGGGTCTGTAGCCGCACCCACGTCACCCATACCTGCGGCACGGGCGTCAGGGGCTATCGTCTGTGAGGTTACCGAGGTGTTGACGGGGTTGAACATATCCCTCTTGTCTTGTGCGAATGACTGTGCGGAAAGCATCGTGAGGGCTGCCGCCAAAAGGAGTCTTATTGTCTTATTCATCTGTATATATCGTATTTTTAACATATAACGCAGTATGTGATTATTTATTGCTTATGATAATGAGTTTCTTCGCTTTGGATGCTCTCGGACTGCCATCCGTGGAGACACTGGCCCTATAGAGATAGACACCTGTCTGCAGACGCTGACCGCCATCTACGGTGAGATCCCAGTCAACGGTATATGCCGCGGTGGTTGACACGCCGGTCTCTGAGTGCTTCCAAAGGATGCGGCCGCTGAGGTCAAAGACTTCTATCATAACGTCAACATCACTGCCCTGACGGTTGTGGTTGAGGATGAAGGTGGTGGATGTGGTGGCGGGGTTGGAGGTGCAGCTGACGGAGAAGAGCTCCGGAGCCAGACCTGTCACGACATTGAAGTGCAGTGTCGCCGACGATGAGTTGTTGAGGATATCCCAGGCGCGGAACTTAAGCTGGTGGGCACCCACCGACAGCTCTGGTATGGTATAGAACGTCGTGCCGCTGGTGTAAGTGCCGAAGTCATAGCTGAAGTTATCGTTGAGGATATATGTACGGTTCATATCACCATCTATTATCAGCTCCAGGTCATGGCCGATGCCGCTGCCGGAGGCGTTGATGCCATCCTTGTCGGTCACTTCTGCCACAAAGAACGGCGTGGTGTTGACATTACCACCGTCAACGAATGAGGGGGAGTTGAGGTAGCAGTATATGGAGGGTCCGATAGAGTCGTTGACAACGTCAACGGAGCCGTTGAGGCAGAACTCCTTGTAACAGCCGTTGGCAATGACACCGTTATTGTCAACAGCCCATAGATTGACGATGGCGTTATTATTGGAGTAACTGATGTCCTTAGGCACGGCGAAGACCAGTTCAAACTGTCCCGCCCTCACGCTGTCGGTGCCGTTGTACACCTGTTTCTGGTAGTCGTAGAAGGTGAACGGCTCAGTCATGTCTTTGTCACTGGTGTCGTTCATGCGGCATGTTATAATCTCCTTGGCGTCTCTCACGGTGGCTGTTACCCTGCCGTTATATGATGTGTCCGTACCGCCGTCATTGACGATGCGTCCCTTGATTTTCACTGTCTGACCGGACTTCAGCTGTATCAGCTCGTCGGAGGGCAGTGTGGCGGTCTGTATGCCGTTGATCTCATCGATGACAGCGGTAAGGGTGGGCATGTTGAGGGCTATGGCGGGGTCGCCGAGCAGGGAGTACTGCAGTTTGTTGCATGTGCGGTCACGTCCGGAGGTTATCATCTCGTTCTTTGCTAACCGCTGTGCCTCACCGATGGTGGTCGGTTTGCCGTTGACGGTGCTCAGCACATGCTTCAGGTAAGACATGTTGATATACTTATTGTAGTTGGCGTAAACGGTGCGTGTGGTGCCGAAGAAGGCGATGGCGCCTCCTTTCTCACTTGTCACCGCTGTCTCGCCGATTGTCTCAAGACGGCTGTCGAAAGGCATGATGTCACAGCAGGCTGTAACCCACAGTGGCAGGTTGGTATTCTTGAAGGCGCGGAAATCCGTTATGGAGAGCACCTTCTCATGAGATATCGTCGTCTCGGCGGCATGGCCGCAATAGTCCATGATGAGGGCTCCGTTTGCCTGTTGTTGCTTTACTATTGTCTCCACCTCGGGATATGAGGTGCCGGTGGATGTATTCTCACGCTTGTAGGCGTCCCACATCACTTTCTTGATGATATATCCGGGATAGCGGAAAGTGATATCCTCTGCCGCGGCGTCGCAGTCGCGCATGTGGAGGTTGCCGTTGCCGTCGTCACCCATAAACATTATGGTGTTCTCCCATGTGCCGGCGTTCTTGTTGGTGACGTATGAGATCACCTTGTCAACCATCACCTTTGCCTCATGCTCCTCCACAACGGGGAAGCGTCCCACAGACATGTCTAACTTGTCCCTTGTCAGGGGGTCGGCACCCTCACCATCGTCAAGGAGGCATATAAAGCCATCATCAACATAACACTCGGTGGTGCTGAAGGAGTTCTCGGAACCATAGCACAGCAGATAGTCGTCGGGTGACACACCTTTCCATAATGATGTTCTCATACGGTTGTCCCATGAGCCATCGCCGAAGAAAATCACGTATTTCGGCATGTCTGCCTCTGTCTCAGCCCTGTCGTACATCATCTTTAGGTAACGGCGGTAGGCGTTGATGTCGGGTGTGCCGCTTGAGAACTCGTTGTACAGCTCATCGGCAGGCACCACCCTCACCCTCATGCCGTCATGTTCCTCGTGGAACTGCTTCAGACGGTTTGCCTGGCTAGTCAGCTTCTGGGTGGCAGGCACGATAATAATCATGTCATACTGTCCGTCGCCGTGGAGGTCTTGGTTGGTGATGCCATATACATACTCCGGGACAGGGAAATTGTCCTTACTGAGGTTGGGAGCTGGAATGGGGGTGTCGTAGGCAATGCTGATATAGTCTAACCGCGCCGGACCGCCGCTGAGGTTCTCTACGGTGATGGTATCGCCGGTGTGCATGTCCTCACACCTGAACTCAAAGGTCTTAGACGCGGCATACTCATGGGGACCGACGGTGAATGCCAACTTACCCATAAGTTCGTTTTTATAGCTTATGCCAACAGCGCTGTTGTTGATGCACGCTGTTACCACCACGCGCACCATTCCGTTGTTGGTGCCGTTAGCCACAACAATGGGGTAGCCCACAGACTCGCCCTCGGCGATAGAACGTTCCTCAAAGAGGTTACGACCGCCTATATACCATTCTATCTCGTCTTTCTCATGCAGGAAATGATTGTCATCAACAGACGGATAGAAGGACGACACAAACTCAGCACTGTCAACTGTCAGCGGCTCGTCATCGCTCTCCGTAAGGAAATAATAGCCGTAGTCGGAGTAGGGGTTACGGATGCGCTCCGTTGACTCCATATCCTTCCATGTCACCGTGCCCTTGGCAAAGAAGAGGCGTCTGCCGTTAACCTCACAGGTGGGCACCTCCTTGAGGTCGTCAGTGGCTATCAGTTCCTCGGGAACAAGTTTCTCATTCTGGAGCAGACCGCCATAGCCATATATTTTCACCTTTGACGGATTGCTGAAGCCGGCGGAGCTGATGAGGCTGCTTGTGAGCTGATAGACACCTGTCTCCGGGACACGTATCTTTACCCAGCGGCCCTCCGCCAGTATGGAGTGGGCAGCATATCTGTCGGCTGCCGAGGCACGTCTGGCGGCTGCGGCGCGTCGCAGTGTCTTGCTCTTGGCGCGCGCCTTGACATCAAGCATAAACGACACTAAGATACGCGGACGTCCGTTCTGGATGACGAGAGGGGTGAAACAAACCTCTAAACTGCCGCGCTTGCGCTCTACCACGATACGCTGCTCTATATCGGGTGAGGTGGGAAGCGTGTCAGACGTGATGCTCTTATATGCCTCTATCTCTGACTTGCTCATATCCACATACTCCGGGTAGAGTATCGACACGGTATATGTGGAGTCGGCATAGTTGTCTCCCAACGCAAAAACATGGGTGAAGACGGGCAACACGGAGTCTATCTTCACCTCCTGGGAGGTGAGGTTAAAGAACCGCTGCCGCTGGGCTGACACCTTGAGCAGACATAAGGTCGTCAGCAATATAAGAAGACACGCTCTCTTTATCATTATTATTGTTATTTGTTCAAGTTTCGCATTCGCTCAACTTATTGTTTTATGTTTTGTGTTTTATGTTAAATAGTTTTCGGGATTCCGATATTCCGGAATGCCGAGCTAATAACTTGTCAACTCGTCAACTCGTCAACTCGTCAACTTCTTAACTCAACTTAAGCTTGCTAAAGTTGAGTCACTTGCAGTTAAATTCCAATACCTTACGACCCTCGAGATAACCGGTGATGTGGTTCTCCGGCATCACGGGACCAACGCCAGCCGGCGTGCCGGTGTAGAGCAAATCGCCAGTCTTCAGGGTAAAGAAACGGCTGATATACGCAATCAGTCTGTCGATGTTGAATATCATGTCGCGGCTGTTACCCTCCTGCACCGTCGTACCGTCTTTCTCTAAACGGAACGAGATGTCGGTCATGTCGGCAAACTCATTCTTGTCAACCCATGAGCCAATCACTGCGGAACCGTCGAAACCCTTACATAAGTCCCAGGGCTTACCCTCATGGCGCAACTTACTCTGGAGTTCGCGGGCGGTGAAGTCAACTCCCACCGTGATGGCATCATAGTAACGATGGGCGTACCGCTCCGGTATGCCCTTGCCTAAACGACAAATCCTGACAACTAACTCCGCCTCATAGTCTATCCGACCCATGAAGTCGGGTACGAAGAAAGGTTTGCCGTCTTTCAGCAACGCTGAGTCCGCCTTAGTGAATATCACGGGCTCCTCTGATATATATAACGCTCCGTGGAGCTCTTTATTGTGTAGTGGGTAATTCATGCCCACGGCGAATATTTTCATAGTGGTAATAGTATTAATAGTAACTCAACTTTCGCAAGCTTCAGTTGAGTTGAGTTGAAAGATAAAAGATAAAAGTTGAAAGTGAATTACTTGAATTGTTAAAAGATAACTGTTGAAAGAAAAAAGAATTAGATTTGTTGCTGAATATTGACCTCACCCCTTACCCCTCCCCTGAAATGGGAGGGGAGTGCCATGCGGCGCAGAGTTCCCGTTAACGGTCCCGTTCCCGTTGAGACAAACTATATCACTTTAAACTTTAAACTTTAAACATTCAACATTAAAAAAATAAGTTGAGCGAATGCGAAACATGGATAATGAAGGGAGCCTGAGGAGTGACACTCCTCAGGCTCCCCTATAGTTAGCAAGAAACGCTTTTGCTTACTCAGAAACGAGAGTGAAGCGACGGAAGGCAACAACCTTAAGGTCGGCATCCTGCTTCTTCAGCCAATCTGCAACATTAATCTTGTCGCCATCACCGAACTGGAACTCCTGATCTACCAGGCAGTTCTCTTTCAGGAACTTAGCCACACGACCCTTGGCGATATTCTCAATCATGTTCATGTTGAGAGTAGCAGCCTTCTCAGCGGCAGCCTTCTCCTTCAACTGGCGAGCCTCGTCAGCCTGCTCCTGTGTGAGCCAGCCCTTAGCCATATTGCTCTCAATATGATCCTCTGAGTCAACGAGGTTGGGGTTGATGCCAGCCTTCTTAAGTACAGAGTCAACATATTTCTATTCCTGCTCCAGCTTAGTCTTCTCAACGGCGGTCTTATACTCCTCGTCAAGAATCTTCTGCTCTACGCTTGCAGCGTCGAGAGCCACCGGCTTCATGGCAGCCACCTGCATGGCAACCTTGTGACCGGCGTCAGCGTTGGTCTTGTTGGTCTGAACAAGTGTGCACAGTGTGTGCTTGCCCATGTGGTCGTAGACTTCCACGTTGTCGCCCTCAAGGGTGAGATAGCCGTCAAGCTCCATCTTCTCACCGGTGATGCCAGAACGCTGTGTGACAGCATCCTGAACCTTCTGACCGTCAGCCAGAACAAGCTCCTTAACCTCGTCCAGGGTCTTGCACTTTGCTGCAACGGCAGCATCAAGGATAGCCTGTGTGAGGGCGATAAAGTCAGCACCGTTGGCAACGAAGTCTGTCTCACACTTCAGTGCGATAGTGGCAGCGAAATTGCCGTCAACCTTAACGAGTACGCAACCGTTGGATGTCTCACGGTCAGAACGCTTGGCAGCGATAGCCAGACCTCTCTCACGGAGCAGCTCCTTAGCCTTGTCGAAGTCACCCTCAGCCTCTGTGAGAGCCTTCTTGACATCAGCCAGACCAGCACCTGTCATTGCACGCAGTTTCTTGATCTCTTCTATTGAAATAGCCATTTTTTCTAAAATCTTAAAACGTGATAATTAAAATTGAAACTAAAACTCACATTACTCAGCGGCGGGAGCCTCTTCCTCAGCAGCTGGAGCCTCTGCTGGAGCCTCTTCTGCTACAGTCACTTCCTCTGCCGGGGTCTCCTCGTTCTTACGTGTGCGACGTGCGCGACGTGGCTTAGCATCCTCTGCTTCCTCTTCCTGCTCAGCGGCAGCCTTCTCGTCAGCCTTCTCAACCTTACGCTCTGCAACACCCTCGTTGATAGCCTCGCAGCAAGCATTGAGGATTGTCTCTATGCTGTCCTTGGCGTCATCATTAGCGGGGATGACAAAGTCGATGTTGTTGGGATCAGAGTTGGTGTCAACGATAGCGAACACTGGAATGCCAAGGCGGTTAGCCTCACGCACAGCGATGTTCTCCTTGAGTACGTCAACAACGAAGAGAGCGCTTGGCAGACGGTTGAGGTCTGCGATAGAACCGAGGTTCTTCTCAAGCTTAGCCTTCTGACGGGTAATCTGGAGCAGTTCCCTCTTAGAGAGGTTGCTGTAAGTACCGTCAGCCATGAGCTTACCGATGTTCGTCATTTTCTTCACTGCCTTACGGATGGTTGGGAAGTTGGTGAGCATACCGCCCGGCCAACGCTCGTTAACGTATGGCATATTTACTGAAGTGGCCTTTTCGGCTACGACGTCCTTAGCCTGTTTTTTAGTAGCGACGAACAGGATTTTCTTTCCCTGCTTAGCGATGTTCTTGAGAGCCTCAGCAGCCTCGTCGATTTTAGCTACAGTCTTGTGTAAGTCGATAATGTGGATACCGTTGCGCTCCATAAAGATATAAGGAGCCATAGCGGGGTTCCATTTGCGGCGGAGGTGTCCAAAGTGACAACCTGCCTGGAGTAATTGGTCAAAATTAGTTCTTGACATTGTCTTTTGTTTTTTAAATTGTTTACTTTCTTTTAAATTCTTTCGTTAGAATCAGCCCACAAGTAACCTTTATTTTAGTTTAATGTTTAAAGTTGAGAGTTGATTAGTTTTGCTGTTGAGAGTCAAAACTATTTAACGCAAAACATAAAACTCAAAACATAAAACATAAAACTCAATCCAGGGTCTTGTGAGTTTAGATACTAAACATATAATGATATTAACGCTTACTGAACTGGAAGCGTGCGCGTGCCTTCGGCTGACCCGGCTTCTTACGCTCAACAGCACGTGAGTCGCGTGTGAGGAAACCAGCGTCTTTCAGGACTTTCTTGTCCTCGGCGTTAACCTTAACGAGTGCGCGTGCGATACCCAGACGCAGAGCCTGGCTCTGACCGGTGAAACCGCCACCATACACGTTTACCTTAATATCATACTTTCCCTCTGCCTCAAGCAGCTGAAGCGGCTGCTTAACCACATACTGCAGGATAGCTGATGGGAAATACTCCTCTAACTCTTTCTTGTTGATAATGATCTTGCCTGTTCCCTCTGAGAGATAAATGCGAGCTACAGAGCTCTTACGGCGACCAATAGTATTTATTACTTCCATCTCTTATCCTTATTTATACTGGTTAATATCTATTGCCTTTGGCTTCTGAGCCTGCATGTTGTGCTCGGTGCCATTGAATATGTAAAGGTTGGTGATGAGCCTACGGCCAAGGGGACCCTTTGGCAGCATACCCTTGACAGCATGACGGATGATGCGCTCTGCACCGTCCGGACGCTTGCGCAACTCAGCAGGAGTATTAAACCTCTGACCACCTGGGTAGCCGGTGTAACGTGTGTACACCTTGTCGGTCTCTTTCTTGCCGGTGAAAACAACCTTGTCGGCATTGATAATAATAACATTGTCACCACAATCTACGTGGGGTGTGAAATTGGGCTTGTACTTACCGCGAATGAGCTTTGCTACCTTTGAGCAAAGGCGACCAACCACCTGGTCTGTCGCGTCGATGACAACCCACTCTTTGTTTACTGTCTCCCTGTTGGCGGAGATAGTCTTGTAACTTAAAGTGTCCATTCTAATTTTTTAAATTTTACTACTAAAAAACAATTTTTCTCTTTGCGGACAGGCGATTCACTAACCATGTCGCCCGGCCAAAGGCGCCACTATTAACACTCCTATCCCTCGGGCTCTAAGTTCACCCGAAAATAATCGGACTGCAAAGGTACACATTATTACAGTGGTGAGGAAATGAATACACTGCCAATTTGAGAAAATTAACAAAATTAACAATTTTTATATCCTTAAAATTGCCTTTTCCCTCTTGCTTTACAATAAAAAACCAGATTTGTTGGCTGCATTTTGAGAAAAACATGTAATTTTGTGACCGGAAAAAGAATGGTATGAGATTATATCCACTGCTACCTATAGCGATAATGATTATTGCGGGCATCGTGATGGGAGATGCCGCCGGTCAGAAGGTGATGACGCTGCAATGGGGCATAGCTTTTGCGGCTGTCACGGTAATTGTGTTGCTAACCATGCGTTGGAAACGCATGCAGAGCCTTCTGATACTGCTGTCGGCGCTGCTGCTTGGGGCAACAGTGATAGGAATATCTAATGACAAGGGTAGGGTGGTTTTTCCAAAAGGTGAGATGATGTATGAGGGTGTGTTGATGTCATCGCCTGTGGAGCATGGCAAGGTTGTGCGCTTCGACATGCTGATGACCAAGGGCGAGGCAACAGGAAGCCTTGTCAAGGTGGCTCTCCTGAGAGATACCATACAGAACCTCTATAAACGCCTTGCCGTGGGTGACGGCATCGTGGCGGAATCAGAGGTGACATCTCCCGTCAACTACCCGGGTGCCACTTTTGACTATGCCACATGGTTGCGCAGGCATGGCTACAGGGGGCAGACATTCATCTATTACCGTAACTGGAAGAAGACGGCTGCTGACCTTAGCGGCATAAGCCGTCTGCAACGCACGAGGCTCACATTTCTGAGATTGCGTGACAGACTGGTGAGAACGCTCATTCAGGACAGCGTAGGTCAGGATGTGGCGGTTATGGCGGCGATGACCCTGGGTGACAAATCACTGCTTAACGCCGACACTAAAGACGATTTCTCCATAACCGGCGCGTCGCATGTGCTTGCCCTCTCAGGGCTACACCTCGGTATTATCTTCTCGCTGCTGACATTCATTATGCCAAGGCGTAAATGGAAGATGCTTACCCAGCTAACCATCATCATGTCAATATGGGCTTACGCTCTGCTCGTAGGGCTTTCACCCTCTGTGGTACGCTCCGCTGTTATGCTCACAGTGTATGGCATGGTGTCATTGCTTGGTCGTAACAAGGTGTCGCTCAACACTCTGGCTTTTACGGCTATCATAATGCTCATTGTTAATCCACAGAATATCTTTGACACAGGTTTTCAGATGTCATTCTCTGCTGTAGCGGCAATACTCATACTATATAAACCCGTTTACAACCTTATCAATGAGAAGTGGCTGTTCTGCCATAAGTTGATACGTTGGCTGTGGCAGATGTTTTGTGTATCGCTCGCAGCACAAATGGGCACTATGCCGCTGATAGCATATTATTTCGGCCGTGTGAGCTGTTATGGCATGTTTGCCAATTTCATTGTCATCCCACTTGCCACGATTGTCTTGTACGCTACCTTGCTAATCCTGCTGTCATCACCAGTCAAGAGCCTCGCAGCACTGCTTACTGCATTAACAGGCTTTTTGGTCAGTTGCATGAATGCCTTTCTCTCTTGGATGGCGTCACTGCCGGGTGTGTGCATAGACGGTCTGTCGCCCTCGAAACTGCAGGTCGTCTTGTCGTATATCGTTATCGGTGCTGTTATGATAGCCTTGGTCCGGCTGACAAGACTGCTGAAGACAAGTTGACAAGTTGACAAGTTGACAAGTTGACGAGTTGTTAGATGAGAAATCGGTATTCCGGTATTCCGACATTCCGGTATCCCGAAAACTATCTAACGCAAAACACAAAACATAAAACACAAACACAAAACGTAAAACACAAAACACAAAACGTAAAACACAAAACATAAAACACAAAACATAAAACACAAAACACAATAAATGTCGAAAAAATTTTGTTTTTTCAAATGTGTTTTATAAATTTGCACCATAAATCTAATGAATAACTAAAAACTATAAACTATAAATTTAATACCTATGTTACTTATGATTTTACAGCTCCTGATAGTGTTAGGAGCGTTATGGGTAGGGTCACGCTACGGCTCACTCGCATTAGGAGCCATATCAGGTATCGGTCTTGCCATACTTGTGTTTGCCTTCTG
>JAGDAU010000101.1 GCA_017959365.1 Prevotella sp. | reverse complement strand
GGACACAGTCGCCGTCGCCAGCTTTGCTTGCCCGTACCAAGAAAGTAGGTAAGCGTCTGGCATTTACTGCCCGAGTGAAAACAGAGCTCATAACCAATCTCGGTGGGCTGATGACACCGCAGGTTGCCTATATGGAGACGTTGGGACTCGACACCCTCGACATACGATATCGCCGCCAGTCGGAGACCACATTGTGGTTGGCAGAGCAATGCTCCGAGCTACCACAGATACAACGAGTCAACTATACAGGCCTAAAGGACAACCCGTTCTATGAGCTTTCCCTACGACAGTTTGGCGAGCTCCCTGGAGCTGTGTTTACGATAGACCTGGAAAGCAAGGAGGCAGCCTTTGCCTTCATCGACTCACTGCAGGTGATACGCCGAGCTACCAATCTCTTTGACCGCAAGACCTTGGCGATACATCCTGCCTCAACTATCTTTGGATTGTTCACGGCAGAACAGTGCCAAGAGATGTCGGTACCCGACACCACAGTCAGGATCAGTGTGGGACTTGAGGATAAGGAAGACCTGTTGGAAGATATCAAACAGGCACTGAGTAATAGCCATCAATAGCTATCAGCCGACCTTACTCAGAGCTATATATAGAATTCACTGGCATCAATCCATCCAGCACGCAGGGCGTACCTCACCAGTTCGTGTGCGGTGTTGATGTCCAGTTTGCGAAAGATGTTTTTTCGATGCGTATTGACGGTGTGGACGCTCAGTGACCTCTCGACTGCAATCTCCTTGGTAGTCTTACCCAGTGCGATAGCCTTCACCACCTCCATCTCCGTAGCGGTGAGCACATTGGGAATCTCTGGTTCTAAGCTCTGTGCGAGTATTATCTCCATAGCCTGCTGACTGATGTATCGCTTGTTGCACGATGCTGCATTGATAGCTTCCCGTATGGTGCCCATCGGTTCATCCTTGAACACCACGCTGAATGAGTGAGAGGTATATATGGTCTTTTGTAAAAATTCTGTCGTAAGTTCGTCGCTGATTAACACCCACGATGTCATGGCAAAACGCTCACTGGTGATAAGCAGACTCTCCACATCGTTGAAGTCGAACAACGTATAGTCAAGTACCACCACTGCATCTTCGTGAAGCTTAAGAAGTTGCAACAGGCCAGCCTTGTCGGTGGCACGATACACTTCGTTGTCATCGTTTTGCTTTAGCAGGCTCTGCAGAGCATAACCCGTCAGTTCTTGGTTGTCAGCTATGATATATTTTTTCATGGGTGCAAAGTTAGGACTTTTAGTTTTATGCTCCAATTTTAAGTGAACATTTGGGAAATATACCTATAAATACCATATTTTTGGTATAAAATATCTTTTGAGTGGTATGATTTTATAAATGTAAAAGAAAATTATTCCAATATACCAAACGTTTGGTATGCTAAATGCCACAAACGGGCGATTGTGAGAAGGTGAGAATCGCCGTACCTTTGCATCGTGAAAAATTAAGAATAAAGAACATTAATAATTAAAAAGTTTAGAGCCATGATGACGATGAAACGAATGCAATCGTGCTGCTGTTGTCGCATGATGATGGACGCAGCCTATGCCCCAAGAGAATTGAACATACATTATATATACACACGTAAGAAACCAAAAGACCATGAGAAGATTAGTATTTATATCAGCACTGATTATAGGATTGCAAGCTAGTATTACAACTTTTGCACAGAAAAACACAGTAACTCTTAAAGTACCAAATTTTGTACGCCCGTTGGTAGAGAAATGTATAACAGAGTATAAGAAGACCGACGGTACAACAGATTTCCAGTTTGTTTCAGGGAAATCAAAGGATAACAACAGTATTCTATTCACAACCACCGACGATGCAATACCATTCGCACGTTATGCAGTATTGCCAGTGACGACAGCCGATTCAGAAGCGTTGCATTTAATCGGGCAGCATCGTCTCAATGCCAAGAAACTAAAGAGCCTGTTCTTTGTTAAGGACGAGTTTGACGAGGAGGACGAGGGTTCAAAGAAGAAGGAATTGCCAGTACATGTGTATACAGGCAACAACACGCAGTCGGCATCGCACACTTACGCATCGTATTTCAAACAGGATGATGCAAGCTACAAGGGAAAGAAGATTGTCGGAGATGACAGCTTCCTTACTATCGCTATCGGTCGCGATCCACTGGGTGTCACCGTGAACTCCCTTCCTAATATTTTCGACCTCAGTAGCCGTCATGTCCGTAACGGTCTTGCCCTGTTGCCTTTGGAGGTTGACCGTCAGGGAAGGCAGACACTCGACGAGGGAGACCTTGACAAGATTATTGCCCTGCTGGAAGGTCAGGAGTTCTCCGAGATTCCCGTTGGCAATGTGGGAGTGGAGTATGATCGTAACAATGATAGCCAGCGCCGTTTTGTTCGTTGGATATTGGAAAATGGTGTCGGTTATGTCCATGAGTTCGGACTGTTACAGTTGTCACAGAAGGAACTCGCGGTAAGCCTCAGACTCACCGATAATAACAGTCTGGCGCAGAAGTAGGAAAGAGATTTAGCCATTAGTTTTAAGGATATTTATTTATGTAGGAGAGGGACTGACCTCGTGTCGGTCCCCCTTTAGAGGAGATTTTGTGTATGAAAAAAAGATTGTTTACCCTTTTGTTGGCTGTGGCAGCGGTGCTGTCGACAGCGGCACAGACAACCATCACTGGTAATGTGGTGGATGCCCGCACCGGCGAGACGATTATCGGTGCAACGATAGTCCCAAAGTCGAGCAAGGAGCTGGGTACGGTGACAGATATTGACGGTAATTTTACACTGACAACAAATGTTCAACTGCCTCTTACTCTATCGGTGCAGTCTGTAGGCTATCGCACACAGGAGGTGGATGTGTATGACTCTTCAGAGCCAATAGATATTCAGTTGATTGATGGTTCCAACAGAATCAACGAGGTGGTAGTGATTGGTTATGGACAGTTGCGTCGTCAGGAACTCACCAGTGCTAT
>JAGDAU010000100.1 GCA_017959365.1 Prevotella sp. | reverse complement strand
GGACAGTAACGGCAATGTCTATCGCGGCAAGACGTGGACGTGTAAGCCTTGTCACTTGGCGTTCCCAGGCGCTGAGGGCTATGGCCGTTACGCTATCGGTGGCCGTGGCGGAGTGGTTTATCACGTTACCAACCTGAATAGCGACCACACGCCAGGTTCTCTGGTCTATGGACTGATGGATATTGAAGGTCCGCGCACCATCGTCTTCGATGTCTCTGGTATCATCGACCTCAGTTTTGTCAAGTTATTCCCAAAACCATACTTTACTCTGGCTGGCCAGACTGCTCCCGGCAAAGGAATCTGTCTGCGTGCCTCCGACATCAATATCTCCTCCGATGCTATCGTACGTCACATCCGTTTTAAGCGCGGTTTGGGCACGTATGGTGAGAATACGGGTAATGCCATGGGTATGTCGGGCGCCAATCATGCCATTGTGGACCACTGTACGGCAGCCTGGGGTACTGACGAGACTGTTTCGGGGCGTGGTGCACAGAATATTTCATTCCAGTATAATGTTATCAGCGAGGCGCTTGGTATTGCCGGTCATAAGAACTATTCCGACGGCACCAACCATGGCTATGCTGCCACCATCGACGGACGTACAGGTTCGTGGCACCATAACCTGCTTGTCAACTGTAATGGCCGTAACTGGTCATTAGGTGGTGGCATGGATGGTCAGAACCGTGCCATTGGACAAATGGACATCTTCAATAACGTATGTTACAACTGGTACGGACGCACCACTGACGGAGGCTGTCATAAAGTTAACTTTGTGGCCAACTACTACAAGATGGGTGCCGACACCCGTAGGAAGGTACTCTTTAGTCAGGACTATGAGAACATCGGACATATCGAGAGTACGTGGCAGGCATATATCCACGGTAACATCCTTGAGAACAAAGACCATACGTTGAGTCCCGACAAGTATAAGGACACCTATCAGTACACCCTTTCCAACGGTGCCACTGACCCCAACACACGTACCGATGAATACCATTATAATACTTTTGTAGATGAGCCTTTCTTCCCCTCATACGCCACCATCCACACGGCTAAGGATGCCATGAAGATTGTGACCAGCTATAGCGGTGCTACCATGCCTGTACGCGATGAACATCACATCCGTAACATCCGCGAGACCCTCGACGGAACGTGGACCTACAAAGGTTCTAAATCGGGCATTAAGGGCGAGATAGATAACGAGGCTGATATTACAGAGCATGCTGATGGCAACGGATGGGAGGCTTATCCAGAGGAGCAGCGTGCCGCTGACTGGGATACCGACCAGGATGGCATGCCCAATTGGTGGGAGACCTGCATTGGCAGCGACCCCAATACCGCAAACAACAACGATGACCCTGATGGTGATGGATATACCCTGCTTGAGGACTATCTGGACTTTATAGCCCATCCGTACATGATGATGCCGTCAAATGGTAGTGCTACACTTGACGTAAAACCCTACTTTGCCGGTTTCTATGGTCAAAACGGTAAGTCCGTTACACCTGAATACTCTGTTAACCTGATGTTAAACGGCATTTATACCGCAAGCATGGATGGCTCCCTGCTGAAGGTCAGTGCTGTTCAGCCCAATTCTAAGGGTGCATATAATGTTGATGTCACAGTCAACGATGGTGAGACTACCTTTACCCAACGTTTCGGTATAGTTTTTTCTAATAAAGATGCCGATACCGCCATCAGACCTCTGTTGTCTGACCCCAGTCCCATTGTCCGTCGTGAGTTCTTCAACGTTGACGGAAGTAAGGTGAGCACAATGTTGTCACACCAGACATATATCATGCGCACCACCGATGCAGATGGAAATGTTAATAGCGTGAAAATTATAAAAAACTGATAGCATAAATGAGAAAGACCGTTGTTCTGTTGTTTCTCATCGTTGCCGTGGCTTCATTTGCCAAGGTGAGGGTGACAGACCTGAGAGTTGAGAATCTGGTTAATCCTGTTGGTATCGCTACCTGTCAGCCACGTTTCTCGTGGACTATAGAGAGCGATGCCAAGGATGTGGTGCAGACGGGTTATGAGATATGTGTAGCATCTTCGAAGGAAAGTCTGAATGGCAGCCCTGACCTATGGTCATCTGGCATGGTCAGCAGTGACAGCCAGTTGTGGATAGCCTATAGCGGCAAGCCGCTGACAAGCAATCAGCAGGCATATTGGAAGGTGAGGATACGCACCAACAAAGGCAGCAGCGAGTGGTCGGAGATAGCCACTTTCAGCATAGGCCTGCTGAGTGAGTCGAAATGGAGTGGTCAGTGGATTGGCATAGAAGGACTCCAGGAGGGTGAGCAGGCAGGAATGTACACACGTCTTGCAGCCCGTTACCTGCGGGATGAGCTGACTGTAAAAGGGCACGTGAGGCGTGCTACCGCATACGTTGCAGGAGTGGGATTATATGAGTTCTACCTCAATGGCAAGAGGGTGGGGCAAAACGAAATGCTTACACCAGCCCCCACAGACTATCGTAAGAAGATACACTACAGGGCATACGATGTGACCGATATGATTGGAGAGAACAATGCCGTGGGTATTATCCTCGGCAACGGCCGTTTCTTCCCTATGCGTCAGGAGAAAGCATATAAGACTCCCGTCTTCGGTTTTCCCAAATGCCGCGTCAATATCATCATCGAGACCGATGATGGTAAGACGAAAGTGTGGTCCACAAACAACAAGTGGCGGCTCTGCACAGATGGTCCCATAAGGTCTAATAACGAATACGATGGTGAGGAGTATGACAGCCGTCAAGACTTAGGGGCATGGACCACCTTTGGATACGATGATAGTAAGTGGCAGAAGGCGCAGCGGGTGGCATTGCCGGATGGTGCGCTTCAAGCACAGATGACACCGCCCATGGTTGTGGAACAGACCATTCAACCCAAGGATGTTCACCAGACACCTAAAGGAACATACATTGTTGACTTTGGCCAGAATATGGCAGGGATGGCATGTGTAAGGGTACGTGGAAACAGTGGCGATAGCATCATCATACGCTATGCAGAGAAACTCACATCTCCTGATGAGTTGTATGTCGCTAACCTCCGCAACGCCAAGTCAACAGATATTTATGTGTGTAATGGCAGCGAAGACGGTAGTATGTGGCATTCCACATTCGTCTATCATGGTTTCAGATACATAGAGGTGATAGGGCTTGCCAATGCCACAACAGCCGATTTCGCCGCTATCGTGGTGGGCGATGAGATGAAGTCGATAGGTAATATTGAGACATCTGACACTATACTTAATAAAGTTATCCGTAACGCATGGTGGGGCGTGAAGTCCAACTACAAGGGAATGCCTGTTGACTGCCCTCAGCGTAACGAGCGGCAGCCGTGGCTTGGCGACAGGACGATAGGGTCGCTGGGAGAGAGCTTCCTCTTCAATAATGAACGCCTCTATAGCAAATGGATGGAGGATATATGTCTTTCACAGCGTTCCGATGGGTGCATTCCTGATGTGGCACCGTCCTTTTGGAACTACTTCTCTGATATTGTGACGTGGCCGGCGGCCCTGCCGTTTGGATGTGATATGCTGTATGAGCAATTTGGTAATAAAGAGCCTATTGTCAACTCATACGCCACCATAGAAAAATGGATAAACCACATAACAGAGGAATATACCAGAGACGGCATTGTGACACGTGACAAATATGGCGACTGGTGTGTACCGCCAGAGAAATTGGAACTCATACACAGTAAGGACTCCACCCGTATCACCGACGGCAGCCTGATATCTACGGCGTATACCATCGGCGTGATGAGGTTGATGGAGAAATTCGCTACTTTACAAAATAAGACCGATGAGGCATTGAGATGGAAAGACCGCTATCAGACGATGACGTCAGACTTCAACCGTCACTTCCTTAAAGTCAACCGTGGCACGTCACCACGTCCCGGTCATGTATTATACCCGGACAGCGTCTTTTATGGAAACAACACGGTTACGGCAAATCTGCTTGCGTTATCTTTCGGCATTGTGCCAGAGGATTGCAAGGATGATGTTGTGAAGAACGTAGTGAAAAAAATCATTGATGAAGGCAAGGGTCATGTGACGTGTGGACTGATTGGTATCTCATGGCTGCTGCGTGGGCTGTCTGACAACGGCTTTGCTGATGTGGCGTATCTGCTTGCCACCAACGCCTCTTACCCGTCGTGGGGATATATGGCTGAGAACGGAGCCACCACGATATGGGAACTGTGGAACGGTGACAAGGCAGACCCGGCGATGAATAGCGGCAACCACGTGATGCTCCTCGGCGATCTGCTGACATGGTGTTACCAATACCTTGGTGGTATCCGTCATGATGAGCCGGCATACAAACATATCATCCTGCGTCCGGCATTTGAGATACAAGACTGCTTCTCCACCCAATGCTCTTACGAGTCGCCATACGGAAAGATTGTAAGTAACTGGAAGAAAAACCTCACACATGTGGAGTGGGATGTGGAGATACCTTGTAACACTACCGCTGATGTCTGTCTGCCTGACGGTACTGTCAAAAAGGTGGGTAGCGGCACATATCATTTCAGCTGTGATATACCTGCCACATCAGACCTTATAGTAAAGGATGAGTTCCTGTATGATTTCGCCTCCTTCCCGCAGTGTCATGCCTCAACGATAACAGAACTGAAGAATGGTGACCTTGTGGCTGCATATTTCGGTGGAAAGCATGAGCGTAATCCTGATGTGTGCATATGGGTTAGCCGCAAACCGAAGGGTGCTGATAAGTGGTCGGAGCCGATACTTGCCGGCGATGGTGTCTTTGAGCTGGGTACTCCCGATGCGGAACTGGCGGGAATGAACGACTCGCTCACGTTGGCTACCGCAGGACCTATCATACCGCGTAAAGGGTGGGATATCGCCAACTGCCGACGTAAGGCATGCTGGAATCCGGTGCTCTTCACCATGCCTGATGGTGAGATCCTTCTTTTCTATAAGGTCGGGTTAAATGTGGCAGACTGGACGGGATGGCTTGTGAGTTCACGTGACGGTGGTAAGACATGGAGTGAGCGTGAGCCGTTGCCCAAGGGCTTCATCGGACCTGTCAAGAATAAGCCGGAACAGATAGGCGACAGGCTGATATGTGGTTCCAGCACAGAGCCTAACGGATGGAAATTCCATGTTGAGATATATGATACAAAGACGAAAGAATGGAAATATGTGGGACCGGTGGAGGCAGAACTCGCTCCACGTACTGAAAATCCAGAAGACATAAAACCTATCGACTGTATTCAGCCCTCAATACTCAAACTCAAGGATGGTCGCCTGCAGGTGCTTATGCGCACCCGCAACGGTAAGCTCGCCACATCGTACAGCAGCGACAACGGTGACACATGGAGCAAGGTGACGCTGACTGACGTGCCAAATAATCAGTCGGGTACGGATGCCGTGACATTGCGTGACGGCCGTCATGTGTTGATATACAACGATTTCGAGACGATAAAGGGAACCAAGAAAGGACCACGTACTCCTGTGAGCATAGCCATCAGCGACGACGGCATCAACTGGCGTCATTTGGTGACATTGGAAGACAGCCCGATAAGCCAGTATTCATATCCTGCCATCATACAGGGTAAGGATGGCAGCCTCCACTGTGTATATACGTGGCGTCGGCAGAGAGTGGCGTATAAGCAAATTAAAATTTACTAATTAAGAATTAATAGTTGTCGCCTGCGGCGATTAGAAATTAATAATTAGGTATTATTGCTGTGTGATTAAAAACGAAGATATGAGACGAAACATATTGATCTTGACGTTGCTGGTGGTGGCTGCGCTGAAGGGCGTGGCACAGAATGACAGTCGCCCGTGGACATTCTGGTACTGGATGTATGGCGCCGTGTCAAAAGATGGCATACATGCCGACCTGCAGGGTATGAAGGATGTCGGACTCGGTGGGTTCTACCTCATGCCGATACGTGGTGTGACAGACCGCCCGGAGTATGAGGGCAAGGCTGAGCAGCTGACACCGGAATACTGGAATATGGTGGGTTATGCCATGCAGCAGGCAGACTCCTTAGGCCTTGATATGGGCGTTCATATCTGCGATGGCTTCGCCCTTGCCGGCGGACCATGGATAACACCATCGGAATCGATGCAGAAAGTGGTATATACCGACACCTTGGTAACAGGTGATGTGCGTGGATTGCGTATGCCTGCGCCTCATACCACAGATGGCTATTATGGTGATATAGCCACCTTGGCGTTGAGACTTGACAAAAAGAGCGAAAGGACAGGTGTTGACGATGTCATACCCTTTGCAAATATGACTTTCTCAGGCGAGGATGTGACTGTTGAGAAAGGTGTGGTAAGGGCTAATAAATCCTGTGTCTTGAATTATGACTTCGGCAAGGAAGTGACGATAAGGAATATAGAGGTCGTTCCTGCCGGGAATAATATCCAGTGTCAGCGTTTTCATGTGTCTGTAGAGGGTCAGGATGGCGTTTTCCGTGATGTGTTAGACATGGAGCCGCCACGTCAGGGGTGGCAGAATACGGGTTATAACTACACATTCTCCATTCCACCAACCAAGACACGACGTATAAAACTTATTTGGAGTCCCTCTGGCAGCGAACCGGGTGCGGAAGACTTAGATGCTGCCAAGTGGAGACCAAACCTTAAAGTTAAGGAAATCATTTTCCACGGTGAGCCGCGCATCAGTCAGTGGCAGGGTAAAGCAGGTAATGTGTGGCGAATAGCCGGGAGAGACAATAATATACCGGCATCCGACTGTTTTAAGGCAAAGGATGTAAGGATACTGACTGTCAGAGACGGGGTAATAACCAGCAAGTTACCTAAGGGCAGATGGCTCATCATACGATTCTGTCATGCTTCCACAGGGCAGACCAATGCTACGGCGGGAGGTGCCAAGGGCCTTGAGGTGGATAAGTTCTCGTCGAAGGCGGTAAATAAACTTCTTGACAACTGGTTCGGGGCGTTTATGAGTTTGCCTCACTCCAATGTCGTCAAGTGCCTGCATGTGGACTCTTGGGAGTGTGGCTGTCAGAACTGGGGTGAGAACTTCGCTGATGAGTTTAAGAGCCGTAGGGGGTACGACCTGCTTCCGTGGCTGCCTGTGATGATAGGATTGCCCATTGAGAGTGCTGAAAAGAGCGAGACAGTCCTGCGTGACATACGTCAGACCATCAATGACCTGATAAATGAGAAATTCTTCGTGACATTGAAAGAAAGGGCAGAGGCGCATAACCTAATGCTGTCATCGGAGAGTGTGGCACCCACAATGGTAAGCGATGGCATGGAACATTACAGATATGCTGACCTGCCGATGGGGGAGTTCTGGCTTAACTCACCCACTCATGACAATCCCAATGACATGCTCGATGCCATCAGCGGCTCACACGTTTACGTCAAACCGTTAGTACAG
Organism: Prevotella sp.; assembly: GCA_017959365.1. Classification (GTDB taxonomy): domain Bacteria; phylum Bacteroidota; class Bacteroidia; order Bacteroidales; family Bacteroidaceae; genus Prevotella. The sequence goes on along the minus strand of JAGDAU010000100.1, from coordinate 1,095 downwards.
GCAGAGGGGTTCACTGAGGTGAGGGGTATATGGAATGAGACACCGGCAATGGTTAAGCCATTGCTTGACAGATATTTCGCCTTGGGAATGAATAAGCTGTTTTTCCATGTGAACACCCATAACCCCTGGATGGACAGGAAACCAGGTATGACCCTCGATGGTATTGGTCTCTTCTTCCAGCGTGACCAGACATGGTATCCCGAGGCGCGGGCTTTTGTGGATTATATCAGAAGGTGCCAGAAGCGGTTGCAGGCTGGTGTGCCGGTGGTTGACATCGCTGTCTTCACCGGTGAGGAGATGCCGGCACGCTCTGTCTTGCCTGACAGGCTTATCTACACATTGCCGGGTTTGATGGGCGACACATTGGTAAATGCTCAGAGACAGCGCTTGATAAATGAAGGGCAGCCAATGGAGGAGAGTCCTGTTGGCGTGAACCACTCTGCCGGCATACTTGACCTAAAGGATATGATAAACCCGTTACGGGGTTATCACTATGACTCGATGAACAAGGATGCCCTGCTTAATGTTGCAAAGATAGAAGACGGCAGGATCGTTATGCCGTCTGGGATAGAATATCGTGTCTTTGTTTTACCTGTAAACAATCCGTTGGACCCATCGCGATTGCCGCTGTCACGTGAGATGCAGGCAAAGATAGAAGAGATGAAAGCTAAGGGTGTTGTCGTTATAGACAACGAATATAAAGACATGGACCTGTCTCAATATGGCATACAACGGGATATCGTGTTACCCCACGGTATCGCCTACTGGCATGTGAGAGGTAATGATGTGGGTTACAACCTGATGTCGCGTAATGACTATTTCATCTCCAACCAGACCGACCATAACCGCACTTTTACGGCAGTGTTACGTGATAAGGATGGTGAGCGTGTTAATGTTTATAATCCTGTTACCGGTATTACCGATTATGAGGTTGGCAAGAGAAACAAAGATGGTCTGTGGGAGGTGGCTCTTAACCTTCCGCCATACGGTTCGGTTTTTGTTGAGATAAACTATAATCCGTCACGTAACAGCTTCAACAGATGGAAAGCAAAGAACACTGAGCAGAAAGAGATTACACAATGGACATTAGACTTT
>JAGDAU010000099.1 GCA_017959365.1 Prevotella sp. | reverse complement strand
GTACGGGACTCGAACCCGTGACCTCCTGCGTGACAGGCAGGCATTCTAACCAGGCTGAACTAACGCACCTGCTGAGTTGGCAAAAACTGACATTGTGATATGTCTAATTATAAAACAAATGTTGCGGTGCGTACGGGACTCGAACCCGTGACCTCCTGCGTGACAGGCAGGCATTCTAACCAGGCTGAACTAACGCACCAAAACGCTTTGTTCCTTTTTGCGGATGCAAAGGTAATACAAATTTTTATTCCAACAAAATATTATTGGTTTTTTTTCAAAAAAAGTTGTAAAAAGTAGGAATTAAGATAATTTTCTCCTCTTCGGAACCATCTTTGGAGTGTTGCGGTATGTTGAAAACCGCATTTCCCGAATGTCCTTAAAGACATCTCATTGTCTGCGGCGATATATGCATATAACTGACACAGATGAAGCCGCTCGTGAGCATAGTCTATCAACAATGACAGTGCCCTTGAACCAATACCACATCCACGATAATCATCAAAGACAATAATACCCACCTCTGCACGATTGTTATCCGGGTCAAAGTTGACGAGATCTACCAGCCCCACTGGTTTGCCGTCGCCCTCAACCACCATACGCAACTGTTTGTCTGTGTATATATCCGCTGTTGAGGTAAGTATATAATTAGTGAGGAAAAAGCGTGAGTATGGCACGTTACTGCTACTGAAACGCCACTGTTCCCTGTCATTTTCCACCGTATAGAGAAGATCCACGTCTTCTGGCTCAAGAGGGCGTAATGTCACATTCTTCACATCACTACTCATAACAATACTTCTTCGTCGGTTATAATCATATTGGTGTTGATGGAATATGTCCCTATAAGAACGTTTGGATGTGGCTCACGGGCAAAGATGCTGAAAATCTCATCGTATGTATAGGCGTTGGTATCGTACACTATATATGTCTGTATGTCTGGCGATATATGGTCCAATAAATCAAGATGTCCATTGGGTAATGTGTTATTGTTACCCTCAAAGAAATCCATCGTAAGACCTTTGTCATTAGCCAGCTGACGGCATTTGTTTAATGCCTTTCTACTACCGATAAACAGATATTCCAGGTCGTGACTACGTTTTGGAGAGAAAAAGCCAAGGGCTTTCTTCACGCGTAGCGACTGCATCTTGATGAGTGCGAAGAACGCCTTGAAATATACTGCCGTCTTCACAGGGATAGAGATCCAGAACGCCAAGTGGCCATAGTGTTTACGGAAGAATATTAGCATCGCATCGTAGAACACGTGTACATACTTGAAGGATGACTTTTGTGTACTCTCACCCTTGTAATGCAATATCACCGACGGAATATACCAGTTCTGCCAGCCACCCTTCAGCATACGGTAAGAGAGGTCTATGTCCTCGCCGTACATAAAGAAATCCTTGTCGAGCATGCCAATCTGGTCAACAGCGGTCTTACGGGCAAAGAAATACGCACCGCTAATCACCTCTATCTCACTTGCCTCATCCCACGGCAAGTAACCCATGTAATAATGTCCGAAACGCTTGTTTGTAGGATATCGGCTACACAATCCCACCATTTTATAGAAGGCTGTCATAGGTGTGGGCAGTCCGCGTCGCGACTCCGGGGCATTAGTGCCGTCGGTATGTAGCATCCTTACCCCTAATGCGCCTGCTTGTGGATGAGAGTCCATAAAGTCAATAGACTCACGTATGGTATTCTCTCCCACTATAGTATCCGGGTTTAAGAGCAAGAGATAATCTCCGGTAGCCCTACGTATCGCCACATTATTAGCACGCGCAAATCCTAAATTCTGGTTACTGGATACCACATTGATTTTCTTAAACAAGCCACGAAGATATTCCACAGAGCCATCTTTACTGTGGTTATCAACCACAAAAATCTCTGTGTCAACACCTTCTGTCGCTTTCATCACGCTGAGCAGACACTGGTGTATATAGTACTTAACGTTATAGTTGACGATTATTACACTTAGTTTCATCAGAATCTATGAATTGTCATCAATCTCTTCTGTCTCAGCATTACAACGGGAGGTTGACGGGTATATGAACATCATGGCTATAAGTACTATTATCGCCATATAGCCAAATGTGGCTCTCATAAAGAAATAATAGAACAATGTATTCAGGATTAGGGGTACAATCATCATGCAAAGCCTGATAATACCCCATTTTCTCAGTGCCACCGACTTATGCAGTATGAGATCATTGGATACGATACTTATCTTAAACAACCTCAACGCAAGAGGGAGTAAAATAATAGTAGAGAGTTCCATCATGGACGTAACGACAAAGTCGGCGCTCACATTGGCTGCCCACAATCCATTTGGCAGCACACCAGTCTCTCCCAGCACCACGATCAGGAGCGCCGTGGCAACAGAGAGATAAAACACGAGTTTCAATAATTTTATTACCTCATTCATATCTTTAAATACGTCAACGCGAACTCTAAGTATCTAACAAAAAACACAAAACATAAAACACAAAACACAGATCATTCCATCGGCGTCCGGTTAATAATGCTTCTGCCAAGGGTTACCTCGTCGGCATATTCCAACTCGTCACCGATGGCTATGCCACGGGCAATGACACTCATCTTAACACCTGTATGCTTCAGACGGCGTGATATGTAGTAATTGGTGGTGTCACCTTCCATCGTTGACGCTAAAGCGAATATCACCTCTTTCACATCGCCACCCTCAACACGTTCCACAAGGGAGTCTATCTCTATGTCGGCAGGGCCTATTCCCTCAATAGGAGAAATAAGACCTCCCAACACATGATATAGTCCGTGGAACTGCTGTGTGTTCTCAACAGCAAAGACGTCCTGCACATTCTCAACGACACACACCTCTCCTACGTTACGACGGTTGTCACTGCATATTTCACACACGTCGGTATCGCTGATATTATGACAAACGCTACAATACTTCACATTGTGACGTAAATCACCGATGGCAGTCGTAAAGCCATCAACATCCTCTTCGCTACGCTTGAGCAAATGCAACACAAGCCGGAGAGCCGTCTTACGACCTATCCCCGGCAGTGTGGCGAACTCGTCAACAGCTTTCTGCAGTAGTCGTGATGAGAATGTCTGCATTAGATATAGAGACCAAAGCCAATACGGAAACCAATGGTACTATAGTCGCTGTGCTTCTTGAAACTCTGGTCGTAATATATTGCCGGCTCGATAGTTGCGGTACGGCTGATGAAGAAAGCATAGCCTACTTCTATACCGGGCATTACATCATTATAGTCGTGATAGGCGTGTATATACTTACAGTTAGCACCTAAGTAAATGCCGTTCTGTACGATGTAATACCTGCCACCAACACCAGCCTCTACATAATCACTAACACTCTTACTACCATTATGCTTGTAAGCTGTAGATGCCGTAACCATCAGATTATCAGCCATCAGATAACCAACCTTACCCTCTACGCCAAAATTGAACTTGTTCTTACCATTGTAATTCATGTCCAGGCCGGAGAGTGATGCGTTGGCATACATCTTACCTTTCTCAAACTGTGCGTTAGCAGTCAATGCGATGATCATCATCACAAAAAGCAAAGATAATTTTTTCATAATATATAATTTTTAAATAATTTACATTTCTTTTCTATCTCTGAATCTCTCATTTGGCTGAGCCATAAAGGGAGCGAAATTTCACGAGGAACAATACCAATGCCCCGACCACTAAAAGTACGCCAAGACAAACACCAAGCCGGTAGTCCATACCGAATGCCTGCTGACTCACAAAGAGGAACGTTGAGCAAATCATTGTCATAAACAATGCGGGAATCAGCGTGATGATAAACGGTTTCTTTCTCTGAGTCAGATAGATCGTAATTGTCCAAAGAGAGAAGACAGAAAGAGTCTGGTTAGCCCAACCGAAATACTGCCATATAGTGTTAAAGCCGTTGGGATTCTCTATCTGCCAAACCAACAGAAGGATAGATGCTATAAACATTGGTATTGCTATGAGAAGGCGTTTAACTATTGTACGCTGTTCCATACCCAATGCCTCGGCAATAATCAGACGAGCGCTACGTAAAGCCGTGTCACCACTTGTAATAGGAGCAGCCACAACACCAAGGATTGCTATTATGGCACCAAAGGTACCCAGCCAACCGGAACATATAATCTCAACCACCTGGGGGGCTGTGAAATACTGTACAAGGCTCTTACCCTCTGGTTTACCACTTTGCTCAAGGAAGTTATTAACGACAACAGGGTCGCACACCTCGCGCCATCCGCCGTAATAGAAGAAATATGCCGATACAGTGGCCCAGATGAGGGCTACGACACCCTCGGTAATCATTGAACCATAGAAAATCTTCCTGCCCATCTTCTCAGAACCTATGCAACGGGCCATGAGAGGGCTCTGAGTGGCATGGAAACCACTGATGGCTCCACATGCTATAGTCAGGAAAAGCGCCGGGAAGAGAGGATTCTTCTGAATGAACGTGTCGGTACCAAGGATGCTCTTGGGGTTATTGAGATTACTGTCCTGCAGGTTGCTCCATAGCTCCGGCAGGGCTGGCATCTTGATAAACAGACATATCATAAGGGCTGCAGCCATAAAGAGCAGCGCAAAGGCGAATATGGGATAGAACTTTCCGATAATCTTGTCTATTGGCATTAACGTGGCCAACACATAATACAGGAAAATAACAATAATCCACAGCAAAACGCCTGAAAACATACTTGTTTTGGGGAACATATCACCCAGTATCAGAGCAGGGCTATAAACAAATACCACACCCACCATGATAAGCAGGAAACAGGTAAATACCAAAAGCACACGTTTGGCGTTATTGCCAAGATACTCACGGATAATTTCCGGTAAGCTTGCGCCACCGTGTCTCACAGACAGCATACCCATGAAATAGTCATGCACACTACCCGCAAAGATACAGCCAAGCACTATCCACAGATAAGCCCAGGGACCATACCAGGCACCCATGATAGCACCGAATATCGGACCGGTACCGGCAATATTCAGGAACTGTATCATGAACACTTTCCAATTAGGCAGCTTAATATAATCCACACCATCTGCCATGGCAACAGCCGGAGTCTGCCTATCGTCAGGACCAAATATACGCTCAACGTATCTGCCGTAAATGAAATACCCACCCAAAAGGGCTACGAGAGAAATAATAAATGATATCATCTTTTTATTAAAACGAGTTAATTCCTATCATAAATATGCTCTGATGGCTGTAAAAAACAGCATCTCGTCTGAAATCAAGTGCAAAAGTAAGCAATTAATTTGAAAATCAAAAAAATATTTATATCTTTGCCGCATAAAATTGATAATTATTAGCAAAAAACACTAATGACACATAGATATAGAGTGCTTATTGCGGTCATTACGGCCTCTTTCCTTGTTGTTACGGCATTGGCACAGACATCATTCCAACAGCCAAAACATGAGGTCAGGGCAGTTTGGTTAACGACACTCAACGGCCTTGACTGGCCAAGAGCCAAAGCAACAGGAAGCGAGGGCATAGAGAGACAGAAACGTGAACTGACAGCAATCCTCAACCAACTACAAAAAGCAAATGTCAACACCGTGCTTATCCAGACACGCGTCAGGGCTTCTGTCATCTATCCGTCAGACATTGAGCCATGGGACGCATGCCTCACCGGCACATACAACCGCCATCCCGGCTACGACCCGTTACAATTCGCCATCGACGAATGTCACAAGAGAGGTATGGAACTGCACGCCTGGGTGGTATCGATACCTACGGGTAAATGGACATCATCGGAAAGTAAAAGAATAAGAGCGCGCTACCCTCATCTTGTCAAAAAAGTGGGTGAGTTGAGTTATCTCAACCCGGAAGTGGATGCCACAGGTGACTATATAGCTGATATATGCGAAGAGATCGTAAGCCGATATGATGTGGACGGAATACACTTAGACTACATACGCTACCCTGACGGATGGAACATAACTGTGAGTCGTGACTCCGGGCGAAGATATATAACCAATATCGTCAGGAAAGTGAGCCGCAGGGTTAAGAGCAGAAAACCGTGGGTGAAAATGAGCTGCTCACCAGTAGGTAAATACCGTGACCTCAGCCGATACTCCAGTAAGGGATGGAACGCCTATAGCAAAGTGTGCCAACCGGCACAGGAATGGCTTCGCGACGGTCTCATGGACCAGCTGTACCCAATGATGTATTTCCGTGGTGACAACTATTACCCATTTCTTGCAGACTGGCAGGAGCACAGTTATGGCAGGACGATAGTCAGCGGATTGGGCATTTGGTATCTTGACAGACGAGAGGGAAACTGGCCCTTAGTGGATATTACACGAGAATTAAATGTCAGCAGGCAATTGGGAATAGGACACTGTTATTTCAGAAGCCGTTTCCTGACAGACAACACCAAGGGGTTATATGACTATGTTACCGACTACCTTGACACTCATCCTGCAGCTATACCACCAGCCACATGGCTTAACGCCAACAAACCATCAGTACCGCAAGGACTGTCAATAAGCCGAAACGGTAATGACGTCACACTGCACTGGAATGAGGCGAGAGCAAACAACGACTCCCCTACCATTATATATAATGTGTACGGCTGCAACGACGAAACTGTAGATATCAATGATGTGCGCAACCTCATAGTGCCACGTTTTCAGGGAACAAGTATCACCCTTAGCGGAGCCTCGCGCCTCAACTACGCCGTAACGGCTGTTGACAGATATGGCAATGAGAGTCAGCCGGCAAGGACTCAGGAGTGGAGACAGGACACATATACCACAAATGGCGTTGAGGGGCTGTTGCCTAATGACGGACACCTGCTCACCTTGCCAGAAAAAGCCAGACAGGCAGACATAACCCATCTATTGGTGGAAAATCAACAGGGGCAGTCACTATACATACTACCCTACTCACGTTATCTCAGCACAATAGATATCAGTAGGTTACCCAATGGTATGTATGTATTGCGCTCTATCAACACCAAAAACAAGAAACACCCCACACACCGTTTAGGCACATTTAAGAAAAAGTTATAAGATAAAAGGTTAATGTGAAGATGATCACACTGAAAAGGTATAATAATACATATAGGGAGGAATGGGATAATTTTATATGCAACGCCAGAAATGCCACATTCCTCTTCATGCGCGGATATATGGACTATCACAACGACAGGTTTGAGGACCACTCACTGATGTTCTACCGTGACAACACCTTATATGCCCTACTGCCAGCCAATCTGTGCGACAATACGCTATATACACACCAGGGGCTCACATACGGTGGTGTCATATTAGGCAATGACGCTACAACAGTGCACGTAATGGAGGTCTTTGAGTGTATTAAGAAATATGTCAAAGAGAATAACATTGACAGAATAATATATAAAGCCATACCATGGATATACCACCTGTTGCCTACGGAGGAGCCGCTGTACGCCATGCATCGCATATTCAACATGAAATTGCTTGAGCGCGACATCTCCACAACAATATGTATTGACAAACCGCTGAAATGGAAAAAAGACAGACGTCATGGACTGAGAGTGGCACATGACAATGGGGTAACGGTATGCAAGAATGATGACTACAGTGGGTTTTGGGAGATTCTCACCACCAACCTGGAGCAGAACCATGGAGTAAAACCAGTACACACCATAAGCGAGATACAACTGTTGCACAACAGGTTTCCAGACAACATCATACTATACGAGGCGCGTATGGAGGGTATATTGCTCGGCGGATGTGTGGTGTATGTAACACCACAAGTGGTACACACACAGTACATTGCCGCCACACCACAAGGAAAACGCCTCGGTGTGGTAAACGCCATCATCGACACGCTCTTACACTCCAACTATCCTAACTGCAGATACATCGATTTCGGCAAATCCACAGAACTTCACAGCGATATCCTCAACGAAAACCTCATATATCAGAAAGAGGGCTTCGGAGGTCGCGGACTATGCTATGACACATACGAGCTTAGCATAGTAAACTAAGAATAAATCAAAAAAGACGCCGGGCATAAAAAAACTCAGCCCGGCGTCTTTAAAGTATTAACAAATTAAACCTACTTGAAATATCTCTTGTACAACCCCATGAAACCAGCGCAGTGACGTGCCTCGTCCTTTGCCATCTCATGAACGGTGTCGTGAGTAGCATCCATATTGGCAGCCTTTGCGTTCTTGGCTATATGGAACTTATCCTCACAAGCGCCCTTCTCTGCTGCGATACGAGCCTCGAGATTGCTCTTTGTATCCTTCAGGACGTCGCCTAAGAGCTCAGCGAATCTACTTGCGTGATCAGCCTCCTCAAAAGCATAACGCTTGAAAGCCTCTGCTATCTCCGGATAACCCTCACGGTCGGCCTGGCGGCTCATAGCGAGATACATTCCAACCTCACCACACTCACCATTGAGATGGTTTACAAGATCTTGTATCATCTCTTCATCAGCACCCTCTTTCCTTGCGGCGCCAAGAATATGGGCTGTAGCAAAAGTAGGAGTATCATCCATCTCCATCTCAGAGAACTTTGATGCTGGAGCTTTACAAATCGGACACTTCTCCGGTGCCTCAGTACCCTCATAGATATATCCACAAACGGTACAAATAAATTTCTTCTTCATAATGTTCCTGTATTTTAAGTTAATAATAAAATATATAAGTTTCGCATTCGCTCAACTTGTTAGTTTACAGTTTAATGCTCCATCTTACACGGGTTATCATGGGTGCGATACTTGCTAAGCAGAGGTATCTCCTCACACAACGCATCAGCAAAAAGACTTGCCACCTGGTGGGCACCGTAGATATTATAATGAGTGTTATCTTGTCTTCCACCCGGCACTCCCGGATGCTCATCAGGTTTATACCACATGTGCAGCTTCTTGGAGCCCTCTTTGCCGAGACTTGTCTCAAGGTCGTGGGTAATCTTATTAGCGTCAATGAAATAGCAGTTCATGCGCATCGCTACGTCACGTGGCGCAACAGCATATAGTCCGTGGGTGTCAACCAGTGTATCACCCTCAATGGTCTTGGGAGCATCACCAAATTTAGTATCACGCAATGCCTCATCCTCTCCCTTGGGAAGGGTAAGGGTATAGTTTCTTCTCACCACGGGGTTCATAAGTATTGGTATGCCTCCCTTCTCACGTGTCTCACGTACAAATTTGGCAAGGTTATAATCGAATGTGGAACCCGGATCAGTATGACGCGTCTCCTGGGGTTTCTCATCATTATGCCCAAACTGTATTATCACATAATCACCCGGTTTCATCAGTGAGAGCACCTTGTCCCAACGCCCTTCATTGATAAATGACCGGGAAGAGCGTCCGTTGACGGCATGGTTGTCAACAGTGATGAAAGCATCATCGAAATAACACTGCAAAGCCATGCCCCACCCTCTCTCCGGTGAACCTGTTGACAAGTCTTTCTTAGCGGCAGTAGAGTCACCGATTATAAAAATCGTTGTCTTCTTCTGCGGAACAAATGCCATGAGCACAATGGCCGCAACAGCTGCTATAATAATCCTTCTCATATTTATTTTTTATTCAAGTTTCGCATTCGCTCAACTTATTGTGTTTAATGTTGAAAGTTTAAAGTTTACAGTGATATAGTTTTTCACGACGGGAACGTTAACTAATTCTCTTTCAACTTTCAACTTTTATCTTTTAACTTAACTCAACTGAAGCTTGCGAAAGTTGAGTTATTATATTGACTCAAACAGTTCTGATGAAGATACCATTGTCTGTTCGCCTGTTACCATATTCTTAAGCGTCACCTTACCTTGTGACATTTCATCATCTCCGGCAAGCACCACATAAGGAATACCCTTATTATTGGCGTAGCTCATCTGTTTCTTCATCTTCGCCTTGTCGGGATACAGCTCACAAGAGATACCCTTTCTGCGCAAACCGTTAGCAATAGGCAGGCAATAGTCCATCTCCTTGTCACCGAAATTGATAAACAGTACCTGAGTGGTGTTTACAGCCTCCTCTGGATATAGATTGAGTGTGTTAAGCACATCAAAGATACGGTCGGCGCCGAAGGATATGCCTACTCCACTAAGACCGGGCATTCCGAATATACCAGTAAGGTTGTCGTATCTGCCACCACCCGTTATACTTCCAATCTGCACATCCTTGGCTTTCACCTCAAAGATAGCACCGGTATAATAGTTTAACCCGCGTGCGAGCGTCAGGTCAAGCTCCACCTCATTGACAAGGTCGGAACGGTCAAGCATATCCAGGATATAGCGCGACTCCTCGATGCCTTTCATGCCAATCTCTGACGATGAGAGCATTTCAGAAAGAGTGTCAAGTTTCTGATTATTGCTGCCACTCATCGTCAACACTGGTTGCAGACGAGTCACCGCCTCCTCTGTCAGGCCATTTGCCATCAGTTCAGCGTTGACATTGTCTATACCTATCTTATCTAACTTATCAATAGCCACCGTAATATCCACTATTTTCTCCGGGGCACCGATAAGTTCCGCTATACCGGTAAGAATCTTACGGTTGTTGATATGAATGACCACCCTGACACCAAAACGGCTGAACACGGTATCTACAATCTGCATTAACTCAACCTCATTGAGCAGAGAGTCTGAACCAACCACGTCGGCGTCACACTGATAGAACTCACGATAGCGGCCTTTCTGCGGTCTGTCGGCACGCCATACGGGTTGTATCTGATAACGTTTGAAGGGCAACTGTAATTCATCACGGTGCATAACCACATAGCGAGCGAAGGGCACGGTAAGGTCGTAACGCAATCCTTTCTCACATATACAACTGGCAAGACGCAATGAATGTCTCTCTGCCAACTGCTCATCAGTTACCTTACTGAGATAGTCACCGGAATTGAGAACTTTAAACAGCAGTTTGTCACCCTCTTCGCCATATTTGCCCATCAGCGTCTGCAGGGTTTCCATGGCAGGTGTCTCTATCTGCTGAAATCCATACAGGGCATACACGTCCTTGATAGTGTTGAATATATAATTACGCTTAGCCATCTCAACAGGTGAGAAGTCGCGCGTTCCTTTAGGAATACTTGGTTTATTTGCCATTTCTATATTGTATGCAATATTTTTCTGTCTATTATCTGTCTTCTCTTACTATTGTCTGCTCTCTGTCAGGACCGATAGATATAATCTTTATTGGTGTCTCAAGCTCTTTCTCAAGGAAGGCGATATAATTCTTAAACTCCTCAGGGAACTCATCCTCGCTTGTAAATTTGGTCATATCGGTCTTCCATCCCGGCAATTCCTCATAAACGGGTTCTATACCGTTAGTGATATCGTATGGGAAACGACGAGTCAGCTCTCCATTCTGGCGGTATGCCACACAAGCCTTGATAGTGTCAAAACCATCAAGGACATCGCTTTTCATCATTATAAGCTGTGTAACGCCGTTCACCATGATAGAATATCTCAACGCCACAAGGTCTATCCAGCCACATCTGCGCTCACGACCAGTCACAGCGCCATACTCATGACCCAAATCTCGTATTCTTTCACCCGTGGCGTCAAACAGTTCTGTTGGGAATGGTCCGGCTCCTACTCGTGTGCAGTAAGCCTTCATGATACCATAAACATTGCCAATCTTATTTGGTCCGATACCCAGTCCGCTGCAAGATCCTGAACAGATGGTGTTGGAAGAAGTGACAAAGGGATAGCTTCCGAAGTCAATATCCAACATTGTGCCTTGGGCACCCTCACAGAGTATCGACTTGCCCTCTCTTAACAAACTGTCTATCTCGTGTTCGCTGTCAACCACGTTGAAGGTCTTGATATACTCTATACCCTCCATCCATGTCTTCTCTTCCTCTGTAATATCAAAGTCGGTGAAGTTAAGAGACTCAAGCATCTTCAGATGGCGGGCTTTGCAAGCCTCGTACTTGGCTTGGAAGTCAAGAAAGATGTCGCCCACTCTCAGTCCGTTACGTGACACCTTGTCTGTATATGTGGGTCCTATACCCTTACCAGTGGTACCTACCTTGTTCTTGCCTTTGGCAGCCTCCAGGGCGCGGTCTATCACCCTGTGGGTAGGCATAATAAGATGTGCCTTCTTGGAAATATGAAGTCTGGTTCTCAATTCATGTCCTGACTTCTCCAAATCCTTTGCCTCAAGCATAAAAAGGTCTGGAGCAAGTACTACGCCATTGCCGATGATATTAACCTTACCACCCTGGAATATTCCTGAAGGAATGCTTCTGAGTACATATTTCTCACCATTAAACTCCAATGTGTGTCCCGCATTCGGTCCACCCTGGAAACGGGCGATAACATCATACTTGGGTGTAAGTACATCTACAACCTTTCCCTTGCCTTCGTCACCCCATTGCAATCCCAGCAACACATCTACTTTACCTTTGTTCATTTTAGTTTTATGTTTGTTAATATTTTACTTTTTCATGTTTCACATTTACTCAACTAAAGCTTGCAAAAAGTCAAGTTACTTTTTCTTCTTTTTGCTTGCTCTTGTTATCTTAGCCTGACAGGTACTACATATACCATAAATGTATAGAGAATAGCCATTCTTCCTAAATCGTCTCAATTTCATATTGTCGATAGCCTTCATCACCTCAGGGGCTACTATCTCAGTTATTTCTCCACATACCGTGCATACCTGATGACTGTGTTCACGTCTCTTTAGGGTAGCCTCATATATCGTTTCGCCCAAAAGGTGATGACGGTCAACGAGGTGAAGTCTCAAAAACAGTTCTATAGTATTATAGAGTGTCGCCCTGCTGACACGGAAATTCTCTTTCTCAAGTATTTTTCCCAATTCCGCTAAAGAGAAATGGTGTCCGATGGTATAGACAGCATCCAGAATAGCAAAACGCTCCGGGGTCTTGCGCATTTTACCTTGTTCCAAATATGCAGTCAATATGGCCTTTGCCTGTTGTTTTACACGATCCTCCATATTATGTGCAAAGTTAATAAAAAAGAGACAAACAAAATGAATAACCCTTCATTTTTATAAAATCTTTGCAATTCGCACACCTAAATGTGTTTTAAAACCCGCTAAATAGTTATGCAAAAGCAACGGATCCTCTATCACTTTCTTATATTTCATAGAGGCATGTATCATGTGCAGTCCGTCATCATGCCAAACAGCAATACCCAGATGCGATGTATCCAAATCAGTTTTACTTGTAACGATAGCGATAATGTCGCCGTTGTGTACCACCTCACGCAACTCTTTATTATTGGCTGTCTCTGACTTTGGTATATATTTCACCACCTTGCCGTTTGTGGCATTCTCTATCTTCAATAGTGCTTTGACGCGTTCAGGGTGATGGCGCAGCATATCGTATGAATTGAAGTTATTACTCATATAGTTTATCTTCAATTTCTGTTTTCCTGTGAATGGTGGCACCGGACTGTCAATCTCCTTGACAAAGCCCATCGCCTCATTATCTTCCACCCACCATTGATAATAATGCAGGCGTTGCTCATATCCCACTTTCCCCTGACGATAACGTATGTCTGTCATTTGCCTCACATAATCATCAAATGAAGTCTTACCATTATTGAAGCATATCGTCAGCGCTGTTACGTTTTCAACGAATGTTGTGCAATCAAGCTGCCTTGGCAATATGACCATTCTCTCGTCATCCGTCTTGTCAAGTGTATGGGCTACGTATGGCAGACCGAGGAACTGACGGGCGAATAGTATTGGAACATCAGCGTCACCCGGTTTAGCTTGTTTAGCCACATTGGCAAAGAGGGACTCGACAAATTTCTTATTTTCCGGAGTCAGTCCGGTTATGATATAATCTGCCGTATCGGTATTCTCTGATGTGGCTGTTGATTGTTTCCCATCGTTACCATTGGCACAGGTGACACCAAGTACGACAATTAACACTGATAATAAAACACCTTTCATATTTACTATAAACTTAAAAATCCAAACTACCTTTTCCTTCCGAAATTCACTCCTGCATATATATTCACGTTCATGAAAAAATTATCCATCGAGAAACGCGATTTCTGGTATCTGTAAACATGTATTACGGTACTCGCTCCGGCATAGAAACGGGAGTTATTCCATACGAGTCCGAAACGTCCTATACCATCCACGTTGATATTCTTGAAATCAAAGTCCCGTAAGTTAATCTTGTTTTTATCAAGCTCACCATACGAGCGTTTATACGCCAATGCCACCGACAATGACGAGGCAAAGAGCAGGTTCTTTGCAAAGACCCAGTTGTACGCATACCCACCGGAAATGTTATAATCACTGAAGCGTATCTCATCAAACAACATGGTGGAGTCAACGGCAGACTCATCCTCCGGGTATCCAATGGCTGTGTTGATAACATGCTCAAGGAGAGGTGCGTCAAGGTTTAACTTGTGACGTAGGTATCCTATGCCTATAAGCGGCGAGCCGCAACTGCGTAATTGTCTGGTACTCTGACTGAATGCCGCAGGATAAGAGAACTTGCGGTGATTGAAGATATAATACACGTTAAATCCCTTAAGCCTGGTGGTGAAACCACTGAACGACACATCACGTAACATTCGGGTATTGATACCATCGTCAAGGTGTACACTCCGTATTTTGTAGTTCTCACCCGACTTTTTGTAATACAAGTCAATACCTATAGTAGAACTGTAAATACTCAAGTCAAACTCTGTCTTGTTCTCTTTCTTGCTTAGATGGTTTAAGTCGAAAGTATAACCTAAGAAAATCCACCTCCATCCGAAATATGGACCCATCTTAAGACTGGGATTAGGTGAGAAACGTATAGAATGTCCGCTTTTGCTCCTAAGCTGATACGCCTCATAGTTCTGGGTATTCTGCAACATGAATGTGTAGTTGTATTTCTGTTGCTCAATGTAATTGGGGTCAACCTTGTTAAGATGTTTAAGATACTTGGTTCCCACATCACCTATCTTGTGAGGCAGGTCACGTTTCTGCTTGATTTTTGGAATACTGTCATCAGCATGTATCATAGAAAATCCAGCAAGAAAGACAAGTATCAGAAACAAAAATCTCATCAACAAAAGGATGTTAAAATTTACCCAATATCCTATCCATTACCCAGTTGACGGGAGTGGCTGAGATGCTCGTACAAGTGCATACACCTATACCCTGAAGGTGTTCTATCACAGACTTGATAATCGGCAACTGCACGTATGGCGGGTTATCCACACTCAATTTAGTAACACCATCTGAGGTGTAAACCTTGATGGGATCGTAACTGTAAACAGAGAATGTGAGCATTCCTTTATCACCGATTAACTCTATTCTGTCATCGCGGGCGCTTTCATGAGACACAAAGCACCAAGAGCCACTGCCGGGCAATCCACCCTCAAACTCAAAACTGGCGCTTACCGTGTCTGCCACAGTGTATAAACCACCACGGTTGGCACAATATCCATGAGCACGCGTTATAACGCCTAACAGATGCTGCAGAAGGTCAAGCTGATGCGGGGCAAGATCATAGAACAAGCCACCACCGGAAATATGTGACTGGAGACGCCAAGGCAACACACCGTCTGATGCTGTATCGAAATCACCCGGTGGTTTAGAGAAACGTATCTGAACATTAAGCACCTTACCGATTACACCACCATCGATAATATCCTTCACCTTACGGAAATATGGCAGATAGCGGCGGTAATATGCCACAAAACAAGGCATTCCCGTCATACTGCTGATACGATTGATGCGTACGCAATCCTCGTAGTTGGCAGCCAACGGTTTCTCCACATACACCGGTTTACCTGCTTTCATAGCCATGATGGCAAATGTGGCATGACTGGAAGGTGGCGTGGCGATGTAAACAGCGTTTACATCGTCATCGTTCACCAATTGCTGCGCATCGTCATACCATCGAGGTATGTTATGCTTTAACGCGTATGCCTTGGCCTTATCACGACTACGGCTCATGACAGCCACCACTTCTGAGCCGTCAACGATAGAGAAAGCCGGTCCAGACTTCTTCTCCGTTACCTCACCACAGCCGATAAAGCCCCACTTGATATGTTTCATTCCACCAAGAGCAATTACATCTGATAGAGATCGCTGGCTGCCATCAGCTCAACTTTCTTCTCTGCCAGTATGCGCTCACACTTCTCAAAGTCTGTAGGACGTATAACCACGTGGGCGACGTCGCCATTGGAGAAAGAATACATGTATTCGATGAACACATCCTCCTCTGCCAAATATTTCATTACCACAGCGAGTGAACCGCTGGTGTTAGGACATGTGAAACCTATGACATCGGTAATCTTAACAGCGAAATGTGCATCCTTCAGCACCTTATAGGCAGCATCAGGATCACTGACGATACAACGCAGGATACCGAAATCACTATTATCGGCAATGCTCATTGCCGACAGGTTAATACCTGCTTTACCAAGGATGTCTGTTACCTCTGTCAAGCGTCCGGACTTATTCTCCAAAAAAATAGATAACTGTTTTGCTAACATAGTATTATTATTTTAAAATATTATTTCTCTAAACTAAAACACCCGGCATGGGCGTCCGGCGGATTTACCGCCGGTGCCTGCCGATGCTATATCTTTCTGTTGTCAATCACCCTCTTAGCCTTACCGCTGGAACGTTCTATGCCCTTAGGCTCTACAAGGCGGACCTTGAAGCCAATGCCTATAACACTGCGCAACTCGGCCTCGAGTTTCTTCTGAAGGGCTACCATCTGAGCCATCTCGTCAACGAAGTACTCTTCCTTAACCTCAACCCTCAACTCGCTGGTGTCGGTATTGTTAACCCTGTCAACCACGAGCAGGAAGTGCGGCTCAAACTCCTTCTGTCTGAGTATGACATCCTCTATCTGCGATGGGAATACATTGACACCACGTATGATAAGCATATCATCACAACGGCCGAGTATCTTATCCATACGCACCAAAGTCCTGCCACACTCACACTTTTCATAGTGCAATGCCGTCAGGTCGTGGGTACGATAACGAAGCAGTGGCATACCTTCCTTGGTAAGGTGAGTGAAGACAAGCTCACCAAAAGTGCCCTCCGGCAATGGTTCACCCGTCTGTGGATTAACAATCTCCGGATAGAAATAGTCCTCATTGAGGTGGGTACCATTCTGACACTCGCACTCATATCCGACACCCGGTCCGGCTATCTCGCTGAGGCCGTAGATATCGTATGCCTTGATACCCATCGTCTCCTCCAATTTAACGCGCATCTTCTCTGTCCACGGTTCTGCGCCAAACACTCCGACACGCAGTTTGAAGTCTTCGCGGGGCCACGGGCTCTCACGCATTGCCTCGCTTAAGAACATCGCATAACTGGGCGTACAGCACAACACAGAAGCACCGAAATCGTGCATCAGCGTTATCTGTTTCTGGGTATTGCCGGATGACATTGGTATCACGCTTGCACCTATATTGGTTGCTCCATCGTGAGCACCAAGTCCACCGGTAAAGAGTCCGTAGCCGTATGCCACCTGAAAGATATCCTCTTTTCCTGCACCATATGCCGTGAAAGCTCTTGATATAGCCTCTGCCCACATGGCAAGGTCCTTACGTGTATATAGCACCACCACCGGTTTGCCTGTCGTGCCACTTGAGGCATGTATGCGTACTATCTGACTCATAGGTACCGCAGCAAGACCGAAGGGATAATTGTCTCTCAGGTCTAACTTATCGGTGAACGGGAGTTTTGAGATGTCATCAATACTCTGAATATCACCAGGTTCAAGCCCTATCTCCTGAAACTTTTTCCTGTAAAAAGGAGTGTTATGATAGACATACTCTGCCATCTTTGCAAGACGGCGACTCTGTATCTCACGCAGTTGACCGCGATCCATACATTCAATACTTGAATTCCATATCATTTTTGTAAGTTCTTTGGGTTAATTTTCTTACAAAAGGCAAAATTAAGCATTTTCTTTTAATTAACGACTATCAGTATCAATAAAAATGCGGATATTGTGATTTTTTAGGGATTTCCGCAGTCATCAACCAGCCTTCCGGCATCATTGACTATCAATTTATCTACATCAGGACCGTTATTCTCCCACACATTACCCGGTCCGACAGCGTTCTTAAGATACTTGTCTGATGGGGTCCAGTTGTCACGCA
This sequence comes from Prevotella sp., assembly GCA_017959365.1. Lineage (GTDB taxonomy): Bacteria > Bacteroidota > Bacteroidia > Bacteroidales > Bacteroidaceae > Prevotella. Next base: position 8,735 of record JAGDAU010000099.1, on the reverse strand, counting down.
ACGTTATATTTGACGACCCCTCATCGGTATAGAGGTAGAACCAGTGGTTAGGGTCATGCACGTATGAAGGGCTATAGATGTCCCTCACGACATTTCGGCTGATCACAGTACCAGGCTGGTTGCCAAGAGTATATATACCGGCGCAGTCGTACATGTGTTTGGCGTAGTGGTATATAAGATTTGCGGTTATCTTGTTGTCACGCATACACACGGAGTCACGGTTCCATCCCCATCCAAGGCTGATACCAGAATAAGGCACCTCACAAATCTCATTATGATTGATGTCGATATTCCTGACATATCCGGCGGCAATAGCCACACATCCCCAGTCCTCGTTGCCGATATTAGTAAATAAGGTGTTGGTAACCTCCTGACCGCTACACACCACACGGTCATCAGCAGGACGATATGGTTTATGCGTCTCCAATCCCTTGGGAGAGAAAGATCCGCACACATAACCGTTCATAGCGATATCCGCAAACTTGCAGTCGCTAACCTTGCCGCCCAGGCAACCCTCCTCGTAGTCAACGCCACTGCCACCCATGGCAAAGAAACTGCAACGGTGGAAGGAAACACCCTCGCCATAGTTTATCCTGACTGCAGCGGCAGCGCGTCCCAGCCATCCCTGGTTGTCTAACTTATGATTGTTGGGGCGGTCAATCTGCGGACGCAGTTTATACGCCTCAGTGAGATACATACCAGCCTGCAGTGGCACATGACCGTACAGCGACGGGCGCATCCATGTGGTGAAGGCGAAAGCAATGTTCTCAAAAGTGACATCACAAACCCTTTCTTCTGGAGTACCCTCCACCTCGACAAGTGTCTCGATAGAGGGTATGAACACCTCTATGTTATCCGGTGTCTGACCATCCTTGGGATAGTAATACAGCTTACGTGACCGGATGTCGTAATACCACTCACCTGGGGTGTCCAGCAGCTCCATGGCATTAGTGAGGTAGAATGGAGAGTCATGGTCGCTGTTGTACATCGGTGACGGCCAGGGATGCTCAAACTGCAGTTTACTCTCCGGGTTATGGAAAGAGACAGCAGCGGAGTCGCCATCTATATCAATTGACTTGATGCGCAGGTTTGCGACACACCACATCTCATGCAGCACCATCTCAGCATACGGAGCATTGACAATATTCTTCACCGCCTGTGTGGGAACCCATATAACCCGTTTCTTCTTATCAACATTGATAATCCTGTGCATCTGCTCAAAGTCTGTCACATCACGTGCCCTGACAGCCTTTTCACCATTTACCCACACCTGTCTGAAGTCCATAGGACGACCGTTGAAATCAGGTATGTCTGCCTCAAGGAGTTTACCGTTCTGCCGCCATTCGGTGACGGGTAAGCCGCCACTGATAATAACATTTTTATCGTCTCCCACAAAATGTAGTCCGCTGTCCTCTGGTCTCAACACCAGAGACTCATAGAGCTGGTAAAAGCCACGTGACAAGACTATCGTCACCTTGTCTGCCTGGCCCAAACGTCTCATCTCACGCGCTTTCCTCACTGCATCTGTGAGCGAGGAATCGGGAGTGATCCGCATCACTGCTTCTTTGGGTAATGAGTCGGGTGTAATCATAACATCCCCATCTGCGGCATGAGAAAGTTCGCAGAAACACAATGACAAAAAAATCAGAAAAAATCTCATATAATATGCTCCTAATATCGGAATACCGAAATGTCGAAATGCCGGTATATCGACTTAATTAATCCTCAAAGCGCTCTATTACCTCAAGACACATACGGCTGTTATGGTACGGGCATTTCCAGAAACCGGCCTTGTCATCATCGGTGTTGAGAGTGCCATCCTTACGGCGACTCCAGTACCACTCACCTTTATCATAGTCGATAAGGTTTTTCTTTATGTACTCCCAACAGTTCCATGCTCTGTTGAGGGCTTTCTCGTCATCGAAATACTGATAGAGGTTTACCCATCCAACCACATTCTCAGCCTGCACCCACCAGTGGAGGTCGCTGTCAACATAGCCGGTGTCAAGGTTTGCCTCATGCACCATAGAGCCGTCGGGGTTGATACCCTTCTCACTTGCCTTGGCAACCATTCTTACTATAGGCTCCACACGTGCGATGACATCATGGTCATCAAGGACGAGAGCTGCCTCATGCATCAACCACGAGCACTCTATGTCATGCCCGTAACTCTCAAGGGCTCCAGCTCCACGGGTCCAGTCCATCTCAAAGAAGAGGTCTAAGTGGTGAGTCTCCGGATTGAGTATCTTGTCTGTAAAGATATCAATAAGGTTGCGTAGGGCTTTCTCCACATCTGCCACTACCTCGTTGGGTACCGTTACACCAATGGGCAGCACCGAGCCCAACACAGGCACATAGTTACAAGACTCTGTCTCACGCATCTCCTTCAGGCAGCGGTACAGGTTGGTGTATGGCTCAATGATATGCAGATGGGTGTTCTGTGACTTGGGATAATTCTCGTCTAAATCAGAGAGTCGCATGTCGGCAATCGGCTGCCAGTCGCGTGTCATAGCCTCTATATAACCGTTATACTCTGTGTCGAAAGCATGTTTCTCGATGCAGTCAAACAGTTGGAGCGCACACTCCAACGCCTCCATATCACCAGTGGCACGCGCATATTCCGACATGCCGTATATAACAAAGCCGATGGCATAGAACTGTTTCTTTGTGTCAAGAGGATTACCCTGATAATCTACGCTCCAGTACACACCACCATACTCCGTATCTATGAAATGGTCGATGATATAGTCTTTGGCGCGTGTTGCCATAGCGAGATAACACTCAAGATTTTCATTTGTTTTACCATTGGCGCTGATGTTTTTCAGCACACGGTAAGCGGCGGAGAATGTCCAAAGTATCCTGGCATTGAGGATAGCCCCCTTCTCTGCCTCTGGATGCAGCTCCCCGTGTCCGTCTATCCGTCCGTAGAAGCCGCCATGTTCCTCGTCTTGCATCTTATCAATCCAAAACGGCAGGATGTTGTTTAGCAACACATCCTGCATCTCATCTCTCATCGTATCAATTATATGTTCCATTTCCCTCTAAACTATAAACTATAAACTCTATACTTTAAACTCTAAACTCTATTTATTTCACAAGCCGCTGCAGATGACACTGAAGCAGCTTACCCTCACCGTCACGCAGATGCATACCATTGCCCTTGCAATAACGGAACATATTACATTCAGCACAGTCATCACGACGCATCCACTCCCTGTTGCGGTAAACCTCAAAACGGTTTTCCCACACATCCATGAAATCGTCTTTGTAGATATTACCCTGATGATAGTCAGACCTGATACTCGAACAGGCAGAGATGCTGCCGTCAACAAGAACAGACCCCACGGTTATGCCCGCTTTGCAGAAGAAACTATAGTCACGCACATCCATCTCATAATTACCTACAAAGCCCTCGCAGCCGTATTCCAATACGATACGACGCTCACGGCGTGTCTCTTTGATGAAATCCATCAACTGTCTGTAATGGTCATCGGTGAGCAGCATCTCAGGAGTCTGGGCGGCGCGACCAACGGGAAACACATCAAGCAGTCGCCATGAGGTGACACCCTTTCGGATAAGAAACTCCTTTAATTGCGGCAGCTCATTGAAATTACGCTCTGTGGCGCAGGTAACAATGTCAAGCACCACAGTTGGTTCCTGAAGGATATAGTCAATGGCATTAGATACTGCCTCAAAACTACCTTTATGACCACGCATCCAGTCATGGTTTTGCTCAAGTCCGTCAAGGCTGATAGTTATAGAATGCATGCCTGCGTCAGCCAGTTGGCGCACCTTGTCGGAGGTAAGGTAAAGACCGTTTGTCACCATACCCCAGTTGAAACCTCTGCTGTATATCTGGTTACAGCAGTCCACGATATCCTCCCTTACCAAGGGCTCACCACCGGTGATGATGATAAAGACATTGCCCGGATTGGTCTTGGCTGCTATGGAGTCTAACACACGCAGGAAATCAGCCATAGGCATATCCGGAGTGCCGGACACGGTCTTACAGTCACTGCCGCAATGGCGACAGTGAAGATTGCAGCGAAGCGTACAGTCCCAGAACAGCTGGTATAGCGGATGGTCCTTAATGAGATATTTTTGTATCCTGCGTTGTATCTCCAGTCCAAGACGTTTGCGAAGAGTCAGGCCGCGATACCTCATTTTTTCTTGCTGTTAAGCTTGGAGTCGATTTGTCCCATTGTTGCTTCAGACTCACGAACCACACCATAGAGGCTGTCAATCTCATGCTGCACAACATCCATTTTCTCTTGCATCCTGCGACGCTCAGCGTCATTCTGCTCCTTTAAGCGCTGTACAGCCTCCGCCATATTGTTTGGTCCGCCATAGACACAAGCACCACGGCCGATATTCTCGTAATCGGTCTGCATCCGCTTAAGGGCTGAGTTTCTGTCACTAATTTGTAACAGTGCATGGACACGTGTTGCCTCTGCCCGATCTCTCTGCTCTATCAGTTGCTGTATCTGCTGTTTGGTAAGGCCTTCGCCACCGCTGCATGCTCCAAACCCCAAGGCTCCTAATGCTGCAGATAGCACTGCTAATGACATTTTCTGAAATTTCTTGTTACCTTTCATAGTCTATAAAAGTTATATCTTGCCGCAAAGATACGATAATTTCACCATACAACAAAATATTTTAAGAAAAAGTTGTCGCAGTAAAAAAAAAGTTGCTACTTTTGCAAACTAAATAACAACTACTTTAAACATCTTTTTTCATGAACAGACAGATTTTATTGACAGCGTTTAAATTGTCCCTTATTGTATTAGGTTCTTTTATAGCTACAAGTACCGTACAAGCACAGTTGTCGGAGTATGACTTAGGCAAACCCTTTGGCTGGGCAACCATTGGCGATGAGACCGTAACCGGAGGTGAGGGAGGCCCAGAGGTTATAGTAACCACAGAGGAAGAGCTTGACGCAGCACTCAACAATAATGACCAGGGCAAGAAAGAGACGGATTTCAAAAGAATTATATATCTGAAGGGTGAGATAAGACTAACCACCATGCACAGCTACCATGTGCAGAATAAGACGATATATGGACTGCCGGGCAGTAAACTCTATAACACTAACCAAGACAAGAAAAACGGAGGCCTGCTGAAATTCACTACCGAAAGCCGTAACCTCATCTTACGCAACGTTACCATAGAGGGTCCCGGAGCTTACGATGTGAATGGTGACGACGCCTTGCTCTTTCAGGGAGCTGAATATATCTGGATAGACCACTGCACCATAGGCGATGGATTAGACAGCAGCCTCGATGCAAACAACGGCAGTGACCATATAACCGTCACGTGGACACGTTTCCGCTATAACAAACCACCACGCTCCGGAGGCAGCGAGACCGATGACCACCGTTTCTGCTGCACATGGGGTGCGAGCGACGGTAAAGCTGACGTTAGCGGAGGTAAGCTGAACACAACCTTCGCATACTGCTGGTGGGATGAGGGCGTGATGGAACGTGCGCCAAGGGTGAGGTTCGGCAAGGTGCATGTGCTGAACTGCTATTACACGAATGTCAATAATCACTACTGTCTTGGCTATGGCTATATGAGTAACATTTATGCCGAGAACTGCTATTTCTCTGACGGCGTGACACCAGCTAAGAACTATGCCACTAAGAAAGGATACTTAGACTACAACCTTCAGGTGTATGGATGCCGTGGCATGGCTGACACCAAACAGCAGGTGGGCAACTACGACTATTGGCAACCTTCAGATTACTATCCATACAACCTGATACCCACAGAGGATGTGCCAGGCATTGTGGGTAACGAGGACACCGGTGCCGGAGCAAACCTTATGGTAGAGGTGGGTAAAGGAGTGACAGGGTATGTCAACGGCGGAGATACCCCCACTCCACCGGAGGAACCTATCCTCGGCGACCTTGATGATGACAAGAGTGTCACCACCACAGACGTGACAATATTATATAATGTGATTTTTGGAACTGATGTCACCACCGACAAGGAAAGATGCAACATCGACGGTAGTGATGACCCAACGCCAAACACGTCTGATGTAACATCACTCTACAACATCATCTTCGGAACAAACAAGTAACTTAACTCAACTTTCGCAAGCTTCAGTTGAGTTGAGTTAAAAGATTAAAGTTGAAAGTTGAAAGTGATAATGTTTTGACGGGAACGAATAGTAAATAGGACTCCGAGCTTTGCTCGCCTGAGTACCTATAATAAGTAAATAATCACGAAGAAATCGTCAAATAGAAAATCTAATTCACTCTAAACTTTAAACATTCAACTTTAAACCAATAAGTTGAGCGAATGCGAAACTTGCAGACGTTACTTGCGTATGCAATATTTAGCAGAGATATAGAAGATGTTGTTATTAAACTTGGTCTTGTAGAATCCGTTTTGCTGACCCAGATACGGCAGTCGGGTGCCTTTAGGCAGATAGTAGGGTTCCCAACGTGCTGCAAGGCCGAAGTCGTCAGTCTTGGGCTTGTTGTTGTCGTGGATAAACTGGTTGTGATACACTGATGCTGTGTTTTCAGCATTATAACAGTAGTAACCGTATCTCGTTGAAGGTCCCTCGCGGAATCTCACGTTGGTGCCATTGATGATGATATAATGCTCACCTTTAGTCCCCGCGAGGCGCGTCACCTTCTTAGGTATCACCACATTAGCAGCGGGATAAGGCCAGTAGTCATAATTGGCACTGCCATCATCTACCACCGTAATGGCCTCTCCCTGCTTAAGGGTTACAGATTGGTTCCATCGCGGGTCTTCATACGTATAGTTGCGGTTCATCACCACCACCAGGTCCTTACCTTGTGCCATAATATCAGCAGGCTGAGCGCACAAAGCTATCAGTGACAATGTAAATAATATCAGTCTCTTCATAGTAATGGAATTTTATGTATTAATTATATAGACGGCAAAAATCTTTTTCATTATTTCAGTCTTTATTTAAATGAGAATTATACTTCAAACGTGTTGTTTTGGGGAGTTTCGATGCCACAAGTAGATAGGACTCCTTGATCCATTCCTGAACCAATGCATCATCTATCTGCTCGTAATATACATCGCTCCAGTGTTTCTTGTTCCAATGCCAGGCAGGTGTTACAGCCTCGAACTGACTGCGAAGCTCTTCATTCCTTTCTGGCGTCAGCTTAAGAGCCAGCCGAGGTTCAGAAGAATCCATCATATCATGCTTGCCACCACCTAACCAAAGGCATACGAATATCTTTCCTTCCAGTCGGAAGGTAATGATATCATCGCCAAACGGCTGGTCTTCTGTTACGCCAAAGAGTGACAAGGTGTAGTCTCGTACTTGTTCGATGTTCATTGTTCACAGGACTTTATATTTGTTGTTCTTCAAGAAACAATTCTTTTTATCTCCAAAATTCCGTCCACCTCATGCTCTACAAAAGGTCCTGCCTTACACTCCAGCAATACGCTCGGCTCCAGACATTCCAGCCCATGCCAGACGTTCTCCGGGATATCAACGCCATAACATCCGTCCTCATGACTCAGGATATATGACTCCAGCACTTCACCATCGTCATTGTAGGTTGACACCTTGACTTTGCCTTTCAAGACCACGAAAGTCTCTGCTTTGTCAGGATGGTGATGTACAGGGATGACAGTGCCTGGCTCTAAGGCATTAAGAAAACGGTGGCACTTGTCCTGAAGGCTCTGATGGAAATTGTAGTTCATCCTTAGCCTTGGTGACTTTCTGGCTTTCTCCGCCAGTTCGCTTAATAACTGTTCGTCTATTATCTTCATATCTTATTAAAATTATTTATTCCAAATCAACAGTCTTGCTCCATTCTGCTCTTCACGTTCGCACCTATATTTTATCAGATGCTTTTTATGACTTTACAGGGATTACCAACGGCAATAGAGTTCGATGGAATATCCTTAGTTACTTTCTTTCTCTGTTTTCATATTATCTTCAAGACTCAACTTATTGGTTTAAAGTTTAGAGCAGATATTCACCGAAGAATCTTTTGAACTCACTCTCGAAGTTAGGCGTCAGCACCTCTTTTCCTAATGCTTCACTAATCTCCTGCGTCGTCCAGAAACGTCCACCATCCAGTTCCTCTGTAGATGGAAAAATCTCACCGTCATAAATGGTTTGGTTCACATATACCAATTCTATCTCACCCTTGCTTTCATACACATACTTATCAATGTATTCAGGTACGAAGTCTGTGATACCCAATTCTTCACGCACCTCCCGACGAAGGGCATCTTCTGGAGTCTCGCCATAGTCAACATGCCCACCTACGGCTGTGTCCCACTTCCCTGGCTGTATATCTTTCCATTCTGGACGACGTTGAAGATACACTTCACCCTTGGAGTTGAACACATGAAGATGCACGACGGGATGAAGCAGTTTCGAGCCGCTATGACACTCGCTCCGTGTGGCAGAGCCAATCACGTTCCCTTCTTCATCTACTATCGGAAAAATCTCTTGCTGATTATCCATAGGTTTAAAGTTTAATGTTGAACGCAAATTTATTATTTATATTCCACAACACAAAATAATCGGATTTCTTTTAATGTTTTTAAAGATATTATTTGTACCATTGCGGCCAAAAGACCGCAAAACAGCTCACGCTCCTGTCGAGCGACCAGATGTCTGCCTTTTACCGCAGTCAGGGTCTTGACCTCTTGGAATATTAATATAGATAACAGGTTTGATTAAGCGAGTGCAAAGCCGGATTAATTCAAACTTTATCTTATTGTGC
>JAGDAU010000098.1 GCA_017959365.1 Prevotella sp. | reverse complement strand
GTTTTCTGTTTTGTGATTTATGTTTTGTGTTCTGTGTTTTATGTTTTGTGTTAAATTGTTTTGACTCTCATATCAATCGTAAATCGTAAATCGTCAAATAGTAAATAAATTCACTTTGAACTTCTGCCTATGGCACCCTAACCTTATCAAGTATTCTGGATATTATCTCCTCACTTGTCACATCTACAGCCTCCGCCTCGTAAGAGAGACCGATACGGTGACGTAACACATCATAAACAACAGCCTTGACATCATCAGGCACCACATACCCCCTGCGCTTGATAAACGCATATGTGCGAGCTGCTTTAGCAAGGTTGATGCTTGCTCTGGGACTGCCACCAAAGGTGATAAGATTGCGCAAGTCTTGCAAATGATAATTCTGCGGATAGCGGGTGGCAAAGACTATATCAGCTATATACTGCTCTATCTTCTCATCTATATATATCTGACTGACAACCTGACGGGCATTTATGATAGCTTCGGAATTAATAACCGGAGTCACCTCTGGCAGTCCTCCATAGATATTCTCACGTATGATGAGTTTCTCCTCGTCTATTGAGGGGTAGTCAATAACCACCTTGAGCATAAAACGATCCACCTGTGCCTCTGGCAACGGATATGTTCCCTCCTGCTCAATAGGGTTCTGCGTAGCCATAACAAGGAATGGCTCCGGCAGTGGGAATGTCTGGTCACCTATGGTCACCTGATGCTCCTGCATTGATTCCAGCAGCGCACTCTGCACTTTCGCCGGCGCACGGTTTATCTCATCCGCCAGGACAAAATTGGCAAACACCGGTCCTTTCTTAACATGGAACATCTCATCCTTTTGGGAATATATCATAGTACCGGTGACATCAGCAGGAAGAAGGTCTGGCGTAAACTGAATACGGTTGTAACGGGCATCAATGAGCTGTGCCAAAGTCTTTATTGCCAATGTCTTAGCCAGTCCAGGCACACCCTCAAGCAGGATATGTCCATCGCTGAGCAGACCTATCAACAGTGCGTCAATAAGATGTCTCTGACCTACAATAACCTTATTCATTCCACCTACCAAGGTGTCAACAAACTCACTTTCCTTCTCTATGCGCTGGCTTAATGCGCGAATATCAATTGATTCTGCCATAATAATGCGTAAAATAAATTTATTCGCAAAATTACAACATATTCAATTGATACTCGCAAAATAGTAACTAAATAAACTTAAAATAGGTTTCTGAGTTTTAAGTTTTTATTATTTTTTTGTTTTCATAAGAGGAATTTTCACTTCATCACCCTCTTGTATCTCTTTATTATCGTTAAAAACCTTTAGATAATAGTCTGCGTTCGGACCAAGATAACGCAATGAAATGCTCTCAAGCGTTTCACCAGCTTTAGCTGTAACGACACGCATCACACCCACAAAACGGTATGGGGCATATTGCATACGGGGGTCGTTATCATATTTGCTTGTTATCTCTGGGTCTTCCGGTGCGTCATCATCAAGCAACGGAGACATTGGGCTGTTGGGGTCATTGGTTTGTTTCTCCGTCTTGATGGCACTCTTCTCCAATGAGTCACGGATAGCCTCCACCACATTATCATCTATACGATTGCGGGTATCTTCTGCCTGTGGACCATTCGGCTGGGTAGCATTCTTACCATAACGGTATCCAAAGATACCCGCCACAAGGGCAAGGATGACTATCGCCGCAACACCAGCCCATTTAATCTCCTTTGATAAGTGGTGAAGTGATGCATGATGCTCTTTCGGTACATCCTGAATATCAGACGGTTCAGAAGACTCGGAAGAATCAGAAGACTCAGATGACTCCGATTCCTCAGAAGACTCGGAAGAATCAGAAGACTCTGATGCCTCAGAAGATTCAGATCCCTCAGAAGACTCGGATCCCTCAGAAGACTCGGATCCCTCAGAAGATTCCAATTTCTCAGAAGACTCTGATCCCTCTGATAACTCCGATGTCTCAGAAGACTCTGATTCCTCTGAAGACTCAGAAGACTCCGATTCCTCAGAACTTTCTATATGGTCAGTGACCACTCCATATCTTGCATCGATATCAGAGAAATCAACGTTAGGCTCTATCTCTACGGCAGGGAAATGAGCAAAGGGTCTGTTAACGGCGTCCGCCAAGTCGGTATCAGGGGTAAACGACAATGTGTTTACCTCGTCATCAACAGATGTCACAATCCTGAATGTGCCAAGACCCACTACCCTGACCTTACGCTCTATCTGGAGACTGTTGTCTATCTCATCTACAAGACTGTCAAGAAATCTGCGGGCATCGGTAAGCAAAATGCCTGACGCCTTTGAGAACCGGCGCAACAACTCATCTTCCTCAACCACATCAGCCACATTTGATTTTATCTCATCGGGTAAAAACTCCTGCGGTTGAAAAAAGACTGCCGTAATACGTGGTGGAAACAACATCTTACGACCGGATTTGGAATCCTCCTCTATCCGTTCTATTTCTTTCTCCACAGAGAACACACCCATGCGACGTATCACCACGGCATTTGCCTCAGCCATTGCCGAGGTGACGATATCCACCAGAGAACGTACCAGGCGAGCGACATAATTCTCCGCAAACGTCGTCCTCTTGGCAAGATTTATTATAAACTCATCGTTGATCATTATGTTGCATGTTTTGAGTTTTGAGTTTTATGTTAATTTGATAGGCTGAGTTATATTCTATATAACTCCATTTTTTAGTTTCATATTACGCTGCCAAACAGATCAAAATCATCACTGTCTGTCATATGAACATCATAAAAGTGACCGATCTTAAGAATACCATCACCTACAGGTATAAGCACCTCAGGATCAACATCAGGACTACTATACTGAGTACGTCCGACATAATAATCACCCTCTTGTCTGTCAATGATGGTCTTCATTGTCTTACCTATCTTCGCAGCCTGCACCTCAGCACTTATGTCCTGCTGCAATGCCATCAACTGACCAAGACGGTTTTGTTTGATATTTTCATCTATATCATCTTCGTAGTGTATCTCACTCCATGTACCCTCCTCCTCGGAATAGGCAAATGCTCCAAGACGCTCAAAACGCGCCCACTTGACAAAATCCAGCAATTCACGGAAATCTTCTTCTGTCTCACCGGGGAAGCCTACCATAAGAGTGGTACGGAGGTTGATATCCGGCACCCGCTGCCTTAAATCGCTTATAAAACGCATCGTCTCTTCTTTTGTCACATGACGACGCATACGAGAGAGCACGTTATCACTGACATGCTGAAGTGCTATGTCAAGATATTTACAAACATTATCATGTCTGTTCATAACATCAAGCAGCTCCATGGGGAATTGGTTTGGATAAGCATAATGCAGACGTATCCACTCAACACCTTCTATGACGGCAAGACGGTCAACTAATTCCGGCAACAGCCTACGGCCAGCGATATCCACACCATAATAAGTCAGTTCCTGGGCAATAAGCTGAAACTCCTTCACCCCCTGGGTAACGAGCCATCTCACCTCCTTTTCTATATCCTCAATGCTGCGACTCTTGTGTTTCCCTGTGATAAGTGGTATAGCACAATATGCGCAGTCACGGTCACACCCCTCGCTTATCTTAACAAATGCGTAATGGGATGGAGTAGTGATATGCCGTTGTCCAACGCACGATGGCACTATGGCGTGACCAAGGTCTGCCACAAGTTGCTGATAGTCAAATTTACCGTAATATTTATCTACCTCAGGTATCTCACGCTCCAGTTCGTCTTTGAAACGCTGTGAGAGACAACCCATAACAAAGAGTTTACCTATACGCCCCTCTGCCTTTGCCTCAGTCAATTCAAGTATCATGTTGATACTCTCTTCCTTGGCGTCAGAGATAAAACCACACGTGTTGACCACTACATACTCACCCTCTATATCATCTGGGTCGTGTAGGCATGTAAAGCCGTTAGCTTCCAACTGTCTCATAAGCAGCTCGCTGTCCACAAGGTTCTTCGAGCAGCCCATAGTAATTATATCTACCCTATTACTTATCATTGAACAGCGAATCTACGAACTGACGTCTATTGAATAGCTGAAGGTCTTCCATGCCCTCACCAAGTCCTATATATTTCACAGGTACCTTAAGCTGGTCGGAGATGCCTATCACCACACCACCCTTGGCGGTACCGTCAAGTTTGGTAATGGCAAGTGATGTTATCTGTGTCACTGCAGAAAACTGTTTGGCTTGCTCAAAAGCGTTCTGACCCGTGCTGCCGTCTAACACGAGCATCACCTCGTCGGGAGCATCGGGCACCACCTTCTTCATGACGTCTTTTATCTTCTTAAGCTCATTCATCAGACCAACCTTGTTATGTAGCCTGCCCGCTGTATCAATAAGCACGACATCAGCATCATTGGCAACAGCTGACTGCAGGGTGTCAAAAGCCACAGATGCCGGGTCGGACCCCATCTGCTGTTTCACAACATTGACACCTACCCTCTCGCCCCAGATAGAAATCTGCTCTACTGCAGCAGCACGGAATGTGTCAGCTGCCCCGAGGAACACTTTCTTGCCTGCTTTCTTAAACTGATACGCCAGTTTGCCTATCGTTGTGGTCTTACCAACACCATTTACACCTACCACCATAATGACGTAAGGCTTCTTGCCTTCTGGAATATCCCAGTTGTCATTATCATCACTGTTGTTCTCTGTCAAAAGCTCTGCTATCTCATCACGCAATATGCCGTTCAACTCAGATGTCGAAACATACTTGTCACGTGCCACACGCTCCTCTATGCGTTTGATTACTTTCACTGTTGTATCCACACCCACGTCGGATGTTATAAGCACCTCCTCAAGATCATCAAGCACCTCATCGTCAACCTTCGACTTACCTGCAATAGCACGTGTCAACTTGGAGAACACACTCTGTTTTGTCTTCTCAAGACCTTTGTCAAGTGTCTCCTTTTTTTCCTTATTAAAAAAACCAAATATACCCATTTATGATAATTTTTCTTTGTTTAGTCTGCAAAATTACGATTAAATGAGCGAAAAACAAAATAAAAACTCATTTTTTTGTCTTTCGCTCTTAATCTCATGAACTAATAAACTCAAACTACATTCCCACTATCTCGGAGATAGGTTATGAGACGGGAGAAGATGGGGTCAAGGGAGAGCAACCCGATATTGCCAACCATGATAAGATGCTCGCGTGCACGCGTCATGGCAACATTCAGTTTGCGGTCAATGACGGAGCCATCTGTGTCGGTAAACACATTATTGGTAAGGAAATCCAACTGATATGGTTTCTGTACCGTGAAGCCATAGATGATATAGTCTCGCTGACTGCCCTGAAAACGCTCCACTGTATCTATGGTGATGTCACGTAATCCTGGAATGTCATATTCTGCTATTAAGTCACGTATAGTGGCTATCTGGTTACGGTATGGAACAATCACTCCAACCGTTGTTGACACATCAAAATGCTCCTTCCTTAACTCATATATCTTCACCACCATATTGGCTATTATCTCCGCTTCCACTTTGTTCACTTTGTCGGATGTGGAGTGATCGGGACGGGAGGCAGAGACAAAAGTAACACGACGGTTCCTCAGGATGACATCCACAAGGTTGTCATTGCTTTTCTCTTTTGGCAAAGCGACTCGTTGATGTGGCAACGGCACCTCATCGAGTTTACCGGCGTAGAACGCCTCATTAGGGAACAATGCCACCTCGTGGTGCATACGTCCCTGACGGTTAAGCTGATAAGTCACCCTGGGGTCATCACCATAGCGATTCAGCAGCCTCTCAAAGAGCGAGTTACGGCAATTTGTGAGATGGATGGCTTTCAGCAGCGGGTTATCAACCGCCGACTCCCGTGGTGTCTGCTGCACTACGGCAGGCAACTGTTTGTGGTCACCAATCATCACAATCCGTCCTATCGCCGGCACACCGTCGTTATGGGCGCTTAACAGTCCGAGCAGATGGGGCTCAAGTATCTGCGATGCCTCATCGATTATAGCCAGGCTGAATGACTTTACCCTAAACAAGTTTATTGACGCGTTATACGATGTTGTGGTACCCACGAACACACGTGTACCGCTTATCAACCGCCTTAACTGACCAACGTTTGTGATGCCGTCGGTCCTGGATGCCAGCATATCGACTTTATAATCATCAGCGCAGCTGAGCATACTGCCAATTCGTAAAAAGGATATATCCGCATCTTTCAGCTTGGAGCATATCTCATCCACGGCACGGTTGGTGTACGATAATATAAGCACATTACTATCCGGAGACAGCAATTCCTCCTTCAGGGTATTGAGCATGCCGAATGAGGTCTTGCCCGTTCCAGGCGGTCCGATGATAAGAAACAGGTCTTGCGACTGACGCACCCTGAGCATCATATCATTAAACGCACCGTAATCACCACGCAGAGATAGTGAGGTATCTATCCTCGGCTCTCGTTGCATAAGCAACAGGTCACGACGTTCCTTGGGAGCTGAGAGAAAAGCGTGTATTCCTCTATAGAGTCCGTTATACGACGATTCCATGAAGTCATGCTCTATAGCCCAGGGCTTATCGGGATGACGCAGGAAATTGGAGGCATCCATCTGCGGGGCTCTCAGTCTCAGCTCTATCTCATCTGTCCGGATTTCTTTTATCGTGCCGCGATATACCAATGCTGCCCTGACGTCTGGCTCACAGCCCTTCTCATACTGATACAATATCACTATATCGCCTCTGCGGAAATTGGACATATTATTTTCCGTCGTCTCCGTAAAACGGAATGTCACATCCTCAATATCCCGCTCTTCAGCCACCGAGGGTGAGCATAATACCAGGCTGTCATAAATATTACCGGCCTGACGTTTCTCGTCAAGGCTGTCATGCCATTTGGCAGCAAAACCCGATCCCTCTTTGGTCTTGTTTCCCATCTTCGATAACAGATGTTCCATAGACACAAAAGACAACATCCTAAGATAATACTCACGCTCCAAGGGTGTGGCATGATGAATGGGTTGCAGGATATCGGCTATCTGCCTCTTCTGATAGTTCTCCCACAGGCTGCCGGAGGCATTTTTCTTATTCAGGCTGTCTGGTGTCAACTGGGTAAGAAAACGATAGCCATTGGTTGCTATATAATACACATCCATCCATGCTATGCCGTTACGTATTCTCAATGCCTCAAAGATTAATTGAGGAGAGAATCCTAAAGCCAACAGACTTTCCTCATATTTCGTATATAGCAGAAAGGCATGGAGCTCCTTATTGTTGCCAATATAGACATCATGGAAATTATACCTTATGAGAAGCATATAGAGCAACAACTGCACGTAATGGTCGGTCTTATGGTGCGGTACATGGAAACCGTCAAATGGGAAGGCTCCCTTACCGGACTTCTGCTCCAGCAGTACCCTGAGGTCTGACTGCAGATAGTCCATACGTCCCTGCAGGCCAAGCATCTCAGAGAAGAACGATGGCTCAACCATTCCCTCATTGATATTGAAGCGTGACACATTCTTTGGCAGCGTTTCGCTCATCGCCTTGTGAATATTCACCTTCTGACGACGTGCCTCAGTATGGAAGGTGTCACCTATGTCCGTGGTCAGTATGCTTACGGCATTATGAGAGAAGAAATCACTTATAATATCCGGATATTTACGATTCTCCAATACCCCATGCAGCTCCTCGTCAAGCATCTGACCGGCAAGGTTTCCGAGGAGTATTGCCTCTGTCGTTTGCTGAGGCGACAGCCTGTTGAGGATATTCACCATGGGCGAGTCGGCGTAGTTGGTGAAACAGCGTGCCACCGAAGATATATCAACAAGATAGTCTGGATTTATAATTATCAGTTCCGGATAGACAACTCCATCTGTCTGCCTCGGACGTATCAGGTTTATCTGCTCTCCGGGATAGAACATCTTATTCAGATATGACCAGTCGAAATTATAATATTTATTATCTTTGGCATAACAGATTTTTTGCGTCTCATCAGCAATTGAATTGGAGGCCTTACCATATACGAAGGTGTCATCCCACTCCGTGACAATGACACGCACATAATCATTAATAACTTTCCCCTTAAATATGTCCCCGTTCCCGTTAACGTTCCCGTTAACGTTGACACACAGGTCAGAGGGTGTTTTCACGCTAAAGACAAGGGATATAAACTCACACAGGTATCTAAGGTCTATCTGCCAGCAGTCCTTGAGAATATCCTCCGACAACGAATTACGTTGTCTGAGCCTTACCCTCAACTCGTTTGTATGAGCGATAGTCACTGCCGGTGCCTTGCACTCCTTCAGCAGATAGTCGGTCTTGGAGAATGTGCCGGCAAACACCAATGGTACGTCCATCAGACGACGGTTAAGGCACTCCTGAAACACCCTGCCATACTCCCTATAGACCATGACGTAGTCTGGAGCGAGGGATATAGCCTCCCTCAACTCATCAAACAATCCATCTGCCAGCTGATTACTCATTTCGCATTTTAAAAAAGTTCCCGTTAATGTTAGCGTTAGCGTTGAAAAAAACTACCCCCACTTATAACTTCCTGGTTTAAGTACTATTTTCACTCCGTCTTCCGACTCTAAGCATACCACTCCAGGAGCCAACTGCCCCACAACAGCCATCTGGCGACCGCCTATTTCCTTAAGCAGACAGAATGCAGTGGCACCACCCTCTATTACCACATTCCGAGGGCGACGATGGAGATACAATTTCGTGGCTATATGGCATATACTTATCGTCAGTCTCTGGGCATCACGGTCAGAGAGTATGATGTCGTGGGGTATGGCGAGCACCACACTGCCATGACGGTCGTAATAGTCCTCTGCCTGAACGATCCACTGCTCCATGCCATCAATACCATCTTCCGTCCCATGAAACACGCTATCGGGCATCATCGCCACAGGGCGGCCTGTGACGGCAGGATTGCTCTGGGTGCTGCCACATACGATTATGGCATCGTCAGCATAGTCCATGAGACCACCGATAGACGCTGTCACGACAGCAGCATCGGGATAGACCTTATCTATCAAAGCACTGAAGAGGTCGGCACCACCGGCGAAGGCAGTGTGCTCGCTGGCAGCAGCAACAGCGGCACGCATATCATCGATGCTCACGGCATCAGGGGTATAGACCGCCCCATCGTTGAGGAACGGAAACATACCCGTCACGCGACTCTCGGTAATAGGAAACTCCGGGTCGTAGGAGAAGGCTGTCTCGGCAATCGGCACATCATTGACATAATACACGCCGTCACGTATGACGCGTCCCTTGGAAGGGTTGCATGGCAGGTAGAGACAATAGTCATAACGATGGCTGCCGATAGCAGCCACCGTCATCTCCTTAACATATCCACGCAGTGCAGAGTCCATCTTCAGGAAGAGCAGACCATCAGCCGGCATACAGTTTAGATACTCGCTAACCATCTGCGAAGCCCCTCCACTCGAGCGTATGTTGGTGGCTATCACCACCACATCGGCTTCCGCGTGTGTAATACTATCCTCTATGAAGAAGGCTGTCCGCAGTCCGCGGCTCTTGGCAAGACCAGCTATCTCGGCTGCTCCCGTGATATCGTCGGCAATGACGTAGATCATCTCTTCTTCCAGTTTTGCGCCATCTTAGACGCATAGTCGATACTCACGAGCAAGGCATCATCAGAAGCAATGCCCTTACCAGCCACATCAAAGGCGGTACCGTGATCTACGCTCACCCTGATAATAGGCAGGCCAAGAGTGATATTCACACCCTTCACACTGTCCATCTTTCCAGTCTCCTTATTCCAGTTGAAGCCTAACACCTTAAATGGAATATGTCCCTGGTCGTGATACATTGCAACACAGCCGTCATACTGACCGCATTTGGCTTTGGCAAAGAGACTGTCAGGCGGCACGGGGCCGTCAACATTAAATCCCCTGCCTTTAAGCATCTCCACAGCAGGTATTATCTCATCTGCCTCTTCGGTACCAAAGAGGCCGTTGTCGCTGGAGTGTGGATTCAGTCCGGCTATGCCGATGCGCGGATTCTCTATGCCAAAGAGCCGGCAGGCGTCGGTAATCAGTTCCGTCACCTCAATGATACGCTCCCGTTTCACGAGGTCGCATGCTTTGCGCAATGGCACGTGTGTTGACACGTGTATCACCCTCAGATGTTCATCAGCGAGCAGCATGGCATATTTCTTAGTATTGGTGAAGGTGGCGTAGATCTCCGTATGCCCATCATAATGATGACCGGACAGGTTGAGGGCCTCCTTGTTAAGGGGTGCTGTTACGGTGGCGTCCACATCGCCGTTCATGGCCAACTCAATGGCTGTCTTAACAGCGAGGAAGGCAGCGTTGCCACACTGCGACTGCACCACACCCAGCTGGAATGTGCTCATATCCATGCAGTCGATATGATATACGTCTATCGTGCCGTACTCGAAGGTAGCGTCACTCACATCACTCACACGGTGCACCTTAAGCGACTCGCCAAGGAAGGCTATCGCATTTTCTATCACTTGTGCGTCACCTGTCACGATAGGCTTACACTTCTCATACGTCTCTCTCTTTGAAAGGGCTCTGACCACTATCTCCGGTCCTATGCCGGCAGGGTCACCCATCGTTATTGCAATCTGTGGTATCATACTACTCATTATTATCAAGGGCAAAGATAGGAAAATATTAATGATGTTCCAAATAAAAGGGTAATATTTTTGAAAAAATGTCTATTATCTGTATGCTTTCTTCATGGCTTCTTCAGCCCATCGCATTCTTGTCTGGGCTTTCTCTCGGGCATCCTTCGCCCATTTCATCTGTGTGTTTGCCTTGTCTAAGGCTTCGTCGGCCCAACGGCTATAGGTCTTGGCACGGTCGTAGTTTTGCCTGCGAGTATAGTACTCGGCTTCGCGCATGTAGCCTTGCGCCTTCTTGTTGTAGTATTCCGCCTCTCGGTCATAGCTCTCTGCCCTCTTGGTGTAATACTCGGCATCGCGCATGTAGCTTTTAGCCTGATTGAGGTAATAGGTATCCTGTGCTACAGCGGGGCAGCTACAGCACAGGATGACAACAAGTATAAAGAATATCTTTTTCATAAGTTTAACCCAAAACGGTCATTAGGATTTATGTCAGATTAGTATTTGTTTTAAGCAGATTACTCACATTGATGTCGAAAGCGTAGCGGGCACTATTTGCTTAATACAACGAATTATAGATATCTATGGCATCCTGGAGAGTCACCTCACGGGGGTTGTTCCTTAGGAGGCGCTGGACCAGCATTGCTGCTTCTGCCAAGTGGGGAACCTCCTCCTGAGGAATGTTAAGGTCTGTGAGTTTGGCAGGTATGCCTACAGCTCTTGACAATGCCTCGATGAACTCCACTCCACGCTGTGCCGTCTCACGGTCATCAGCACCGGGCTCTACGCCACAGGCAACTGCCACACGAGCATATTTGCTGACATTAGCATCACAGTTGAAGCGCATCACAGAGGGCAGCAAGATAGCATTGGAGAGACCATGAGGTATATGATACTCACCACCCAGAGGGTATGACAAGGCATGCACGGCGGCGGTGTTGACAGGACCGAGACACAAACCGCCATACAGACTACCAAGAGCCACTGCCTGACGGGCTTCCTCGTTATGCGGGTCCTCAACAGCCTTCTGTAGGTTGGCGGAGATGAGACGTATTCCCTCCTCAGCGTATATATCCACCATAGGGTGAGCGAACTTATTAGTGAACGCCTCTATACAGTGGGTCAGGGCATCCATACCGGTGTCTGCCGTGACGCGTGGGGGTACAGAGAGAGTGAAGAGCGGATCGGCGTATGCGGCATCTGTTATAAGATACTCACTCACGATACCTTTCTTCAGTCTGTCTGCCTCGTCAAGGAGTATGGCGTTTGGAGATACCTCACTGCCTGTACCCGCTGTGGTGGGCATGCAGGCGAACCACACTCCCCTACCGGCTATCAGTCCTGTGCCGAAGAGAGTGGAGATATCCTGACTGCTATGCAGCAGTGTGGCGACCAGTTTGGTGAGGTCAAGGACACTGCCACCGCCTAAACCCACGATGCTGTCAGCTCCGAAGTCACGTGCCGCAGCCACCGCCTTACGGAAATCCGTCACCGTCGGCTCTGCGTTGATGTCATCATAATACGCTATCTCAACTCCCGCACTGCGCAGCACCTGCTCAGAGTCAGCGAACAAACCCCTTACCGGTGGTGCTGTCAGCACAAACAGTTTTTTATACCCTAACTTAAGATAATCCTCTTGGAATATCTTTATACACCCGTTGCCAAACACAATCTTCTTTGGCTGAAGAATAGTTATATTTCTCATCATTATATTTACGATTTACGATTTACGATTTACGATTTACGATTTACTATTTACGATTTACTATTTACGATTTACTATTTACGATTTACTATTTACGATTTACGATTTACTAT
>JAGDAU010000097.1 GCA_017959365.1 Prevotella sp. | reverse complement strand
TTTCGACCCACATCCGGGGGTGAATGATTGGTACGAGACGGTGAAGCTAAACTACGGCATCGATTACTATACCCGTCAGGGACATTTCAACCCAATCCCCGATACATGGAACAAGATGACCGACATACTGCTGTTCTGGGCTTCAAAAGGCGTTGACGGCTTCCGCTGCGATATGGCGGAGATGGTGCCTGCTGCCTTTTGGGAGTGGGCCACCGACAAGGTGAAATACAAATATCCTGACATCATCTTCATAGGTGAGGTGTATAACCCTGCGGAATACCGCAACTACATCGCCTCGGGCTTTGACTATTTGTATGACAAGGTAGGTATGTATGACACCATGCGCAACGTCATCTGCGGGCATGGCAGCGCAAGTTTCATCACGGGGGCATGGCAGTCAACTGACGATATCTCCGGTCACATGCTTTATTTCCTCGAAAACCACGACGAACAACGCGTAGCCTCAGACTTTTTTGCCGGCGATGCTCGCAAGGGTATTCCGGGACTTGTTGCTTCAGTGCTCATGCAGTCTAATCCGTTCATGCTCTATGCAGCAGAGGAATATGGAGAGCGTGGCATGGACAAGGAAGGTTTCAGCGGATGTGACGGTCGCACTACCATCTTCGATTATTGGAGCATCGATACCATGTGTCGCGCAGCCAATGACGCGCTTACCGCTGACGAACAGTATATATATGACATTCATGAGAAAGTACTCCAGATAGCGCGAAAGGAAAAAGCCATTGACGGTCAGTTCTATGATTTGATGTATGTAAATCCTTGGTCGGCACGTTTCGACAACAATAAGCAGTATGCTTTCCTGCGTAAGAACGATAAGAATACTCTGCTCGTAGTATGTAACTTCAACGGTAACGCTGTGGATATAGACGTGAAGATACCTCGTCATGCCGTTGAACTACTTGATATCAAAGAGAAAAAATATACAGCTACCGACCTACTCTCCGGCGACAAGACCACGTTCTGTGTCAAGGGTGATGACAGCGTCAGCATGATCGTCCCACCATACGGAGCGAAAGTGTGGAAACTGTGTTAGGAAATAAGTATTCAATAATATTATTTAATATGCGTAAGTTTTATCTTTTATTCTTTTTCTTTTGTATCGTAACCAATATAAGTGCAACTGTAAAGAGTTTGAAATTAGTTGATAACCAGTTGTGCACCAGTGATAATAAAGCCATTCAGTTGAGAGGATGGAGTACCCACGGATCATGGTTTAAGAATTGTTATGATGACTTGAGCGATTTTCAAAAGATGAAGGATACAGGTGCTAATGTGGTACGTATTGCTCAATATGTCACAGAGGGTGAGGGCGTAAACGAAACATGGGTGAAGAATTGCATTGACTATTGTGCACGTCTGGATATGTATTGTATTGTTGATTGGCATGTAGTATCCCCAGGTAATCCTAATGACAACCTTTACTCTGATTCTAAAACTTTTTTCCAAGATATATCTTATTACGTCAAGGCAAAGGGATATAACCATGTGCTTTATGAGATTTGCAGCGCTCCAAACAAAGATGAACAAGGTGAACCTTGCGAATTTAGTGATGTATGGGGATGGATTAAGGATTATTCTGCAGAGATTCTGCCTGTCATAAAAGGTAACGATCCTAATGCCATTGTCATTGTCGGTACTCCTCAATGGGACTTGGCATTGGATTTTCCTGTGTATGACCCTCTTGACGAAATGGGAATGAACGTGATGTATAGTTTCCATTATTATGCAGCAGATCTGGAACGATACCTTGGGCATCTCAGTACGGCGGCGGCATTCATTCCAGTGTTTGTTTCGGAATGGGGAGTTGGATCCTTAAGTGGAGGCTTGTCTTATAATACAAAATCATCTGATAAACTGATGACTGTATGCAACGGCAAGAATCTGGGCGATCAGCTTGTCAGTTGGTGTAAC
>JAGDAU010000096.1 GCA_017959365.1 Prevotella sp. | reverse complement strand
TACAATTCCAGAACTGTAACAGTTGCCGGTGATGTATCTGGTTCAAGTACTCTGACGGGCAACAAGACCACGTGGAACTCGACATCCACGGGCGAAGGCAACGGCGACGGCACAGTAACAGTTACTATGCAGTGCAGCAGCTCAAACGATTACAACAACCGTAACCGCCTCACCAGCCTCACCGTTTACTACGGCTACTGGGTTTACGAATAATCTAACTCACACACTTCTATAAACAGCAACCGCCCGGCATATGTCGGGCGGTTTAAGTTTATAGATGAGTAGAATACTCTAGTCTTCTGTGTGGAAGTTGCGGATAGAGCCAAACTTGGGAATATCGAGGAAGAGTCCAACGGAAGTAGGATTGGTCTCAGCCTTGTTAGAAGTAATATCCTCGAAATAAATGGTTACTTTACCATCGTCATCCGTTGTCTGTGTAAGAGTTCCAGGATATGAAGGAATAGAATATACGTACCAGTAGTCCCATGAAAGGGCTTTATAATTCCATGCTGTCTTTGTAGAACTCTCTGTTACGCCATCTACATCTGTCGGTGTCACATCTACACCAAATGTTCCGTGACGAGCATTTTGGGTGGCATCACTGTATGCGTTGAGAGTAGAGGTGGCAAAACGGACATTGATAGGATAGAGGTCTTCGCCGTAGTTGTCTGGTAGGACGAATGAGAGTTTGTATACATCTTTCCCCTCGAACTGACCTTCCATCTTCTCGAATTCTGGTTCACCCACAATCTTAAACTCTGTTACGCCATAAATGTGGACATAACGGGTAAGGTCTGTGCTCTTGTGGCGAATTATCAGGTAATCGTCAATTGGAGATCCGTCTCCACCAAGTTCTTGCAGGTCGACCTTAATATACCACTTCTTTTTGGTTGAATCATATTCAAGGGCCTCACTTGTGAAATTGGCGTTAGTGGGGTTCCATGCGTATTTGTTCTTTTCCCATTTTACTTCGAAGTCATCGGCCTCTGTATCGGAAACAGGAGTCTGATCGCCCGCATTTAAGAACTCGAAACCAATATACTTGACACCCTTTGTGTTATACACAACAGAGGTCGTCTCAATACCGTCAAGGGCAATACGAAGGAGGTAAGAAGCATCACTAATTCCCAAAATGCTTCTATCCACCTCTACGGGCGCGTTGGCAAATTCATCTCCGTTGATGGCTTCTTCCAGAGTCTGATAACCAGTAGCGCTTACATCGTGAACCTTGATGATATACGTGTTGTTCCTGATAATTTTTATCTGACCATTATCATTCTTCAGAAGGATAACAAGGTACTTTGTGTTAGTTCCCCAGGCCGTGTGAGTGTTATCGTTATATGTCACCTTCAAGACAACTTTGATACGACCATCGTTGGTCTCAGATATCTTATCATTAATATCATCGAATACATACTGATATGTACTTGATGAGGTAAACTCACTCTCACGATTGATCGCAGGAGTTGCTTCACTGTCATATAAGGTATAACGGCCGGATGCGGTATATTCGTTAAGGCCAACCGTAGAGATTCTTTTTGCCCCGGAAGCATCGGTGTGAACTGTGGTATAGCCATCGCCTGTTGTGGCATCTCTATTAAAAGGATTTGATGCAGTTCTATCGTAAGGAGCAATGTATCCACGGTCGCGGCCATTGTGGATAAGCCATGTTATGCTCTGTACCTGAGAGCTTACATCAGAAATGTCAAGCATAATCCTGGCCCTGTCGCGAATCAGGTGTACGATACTTGGATCACCGGTACTATCGTATTGCTGAGTCGTTGAATTCCAAACATAGTGTACGGTAAGCCAGTTTGTCATATCATCGGCAGTAGGCTCGGCATGATATCCCCAATAGACAATATTGCCATGGTCAAGTCCTGTGGAAAGAACCTCAGAACGCATAACCACACTTTCGGATGCACCGGCAGAGAACTCCAGCGGAGTCTCAAGGTTACGATTGGCGATAAAATGAATGCGAGCCGTACCTAGGGGAACACGACCTGTAATCTGGCCGGCCCAAACGCAACCGTAGGTTGGATCGGAAAGTGCACCAGGAGTTGTGGGGCTGATGCCTTCCTTCCACGTAACCTGTTCATTATACTCGTTGACAGTCTCGCCCGCAGCAAGTGTGTGGAGTGTTCTAATACCCAGGTAAAGACCAGAGGCGTCGAAGCACACAAGCTGCAGAGTATCTACATTGGTTTCTTCTCCTGTGACGATGCTCTTGGTGGCAAGACCATCTCCGGGAATACCCACCATAAGGCGGAAAGGAACTTCGCCCTCTGCCTCTACCTTTACAGGCTTGGGATCTTGTATTTTCTGGCAGGAGAAAAACATCCCCAGCAAAGCCACTAAAACTAATATCTTATAACTATTTTTCATAATGTCAAATGCCTAGTTTCCAGCGTTTTCTACTTGGTTGTTGATAGCTATAATCTCTTCTGCAGAGAGGTCTCGGACGCAGCGGACAGCGT
>JAGDAU010000095.1 GCA_017959365.1 Prevotella sp. | reverse complement strand
TGCGAACGCAAGGGACGGTGTGCCAATTGTCAGCATGCGCAATAGACATTTCAGGTACAATAAAAATTCATAAAGATTATTTGTTTAGTTTTAGTAAGGAGGATGTGCCTATTTTGACACATCCCCAGGGGTGGGGTTAAAAATTTCAGTATCAAATGTAATTCACTTTCAACTTTCAACATTTATCTTTTAACTCAACTGAAGGCTGCTTCAGTTGACTCAGCTTATCAATATTCCGATCTGATAGACGGCGGCGGAGACACACCAGGCTATTACGGTGGTATATACTGCGGCGAAGACAGCCCAGCGCCATTTGCCTGTCTCATTCTTTATGGCGACAATGGTGGCGAGGCATGGGAAATACAGCAGGATAAAGAGCAGATAGCAATAGGCTATGAGCGGTGTGATACCCTCAGCTGTCATCTGCTTGTTGAGAACGGTGTATTTCTCGCTGTCATCACTGAAAGAGTCATCATCAGCAAAGGAGTCGTCACCGCTGTAGAGCACACCCACGGTGGAAGCGACAATCTCCTTGGCACCAACGCCGGCGATAAGCGAGACATCAAGTTTCCAGTTGAAGCCCTGTGGCGCAAAGACGGGTTCTATAGCCTTGCCCATACGCCCTATATACGACTGCTCCTGTTGCTGTTGGAAATCCAGTTTGTCATCGTGAGGGAAATAGCCTAACGCCCACACCACGATACTCGCGGCAAGGATGATGCCTCCCATCTTCTTCAGGTATTCCTTACCTTTCTCCCACGTGTGGCGCCATATCGCTTTCGGTGTGGGCCAGCGGTAAGGGGGGAGTTCCATGACAAAGGGTGTGTCCTCACCTTTTATCACAAGTGACGAGAATATCTTACTCACTATTACCGCCATCAGCACGCCAATGACATATAGTGATATCATAACCATCGAGCGGTATTGGACGGCAAAGAATGTTCCAGCTATCATGATATATATGGGCAGACGGGCGCTACAGCTCATAAAAGGCAAGATAAGCATGGTGATGAGACGAGAGCGGCGGCTCTCAATAGTGCGTGTAGCCATCACCGCCGGCACATTACAGCCAAATCCCATGATAAGTGGTATGAACGACTTGCCATGCAGCCCCATCTTATGCATCAGCTTATCCATGATAAAAGCAGCGCGCGCCATATAGCCGGAGTCTTCCATGAAAGAGATGAAACAATACAGGATCAGGATCTGTGGCAGGAATACTATAACCGAACCGACACCACCTATTATGCCATCTACAATCATTGACGACAGCGGACCGTCATTCATGGCGCCACCTATCCATTCGCCAAGCCATGCCACACCAGCCTCTATCCAGTCCATAGGATATTGTCCGAGGGAGAAAGTGGTCTGAAACATCACATACAGGATAAACAGGAAAACGGGTATGCCAAGATATTTGTTAGACAAAACGGCGTCAACAATATGCGTCACACGGTATGTGTCAACCGACTTGCCCTCCTCATACTCTGCCTCGGAGAGGGCGCCATGAATAAATCCATACTTGGCGTCCATGATGGCTGTCTCCGCATCCTTATGCATCTCTTTGTCTATCTGCTTGGCGGCGTCATCACGCACTTTGAGTATCTTGTCCTTGTCCGGTTCCTTACCCACACGCCTATAGGCGTTCTTATCACCCTCAAGGAGTTTGATGGCAAGATAACGTGTCGAGATAACATCACGTATCGTGTTTCGTTCCTTGAGCGGCACCTGGACCGTCTCTATGGCTTTCTCTATATACTTGCCATGATTGATGTGGATATGACGGTAGGTCTTATCCTTGCCCTCATAGAGTTCGATGATGGCATGAAACAATTTGTCAACATTCATGCCACTCTTAAATGAGGTGGGCACCATGGGTACACCAAAGAGGGTCGCAAGGGTATCTATGTTGAGTTTGTCACCACGTCTCTCAAACTCATCATACATATTCAGCGCGCATACAACGCGCAGGTTCATGTCTATCAGCTGGGTGGTGAGATACAGGTTACGTTCCAGGTTGCTGGAGTCAATAACATTTATAACGATATCCGGACGTTGCTCAAAAAGGTGCTGTCTGACAAACAGCTCCTCCGGACTATAACAAGACAATGAATAGGTGCCGGGTAAATCTGTAAGGATAAACTCATAATCCTCAAAATGCGCCCTCGCGTCTGTGGCATCTACGGTAACACCGCTGTAATTACCCACTCTGGCATGTGCCCCGCTGGCGAAATTAAACAATGATGTCTTACCGCAGTTGGGATTACCGACCAATGCTACATTGATCCTGTGATGACGCTTACGCGCCACCTTTTTCACTATCTCATCAATATTGTCGTCAGCGAAACAGTCATCATCTGTAGGTATTATAGCCTCTAATGACTCGGCTTCGCCCGATTTCTCCATTAACTCCTTCGCGCGCTTTGCCTCTTCTTCTGACACGACTTCTATGAGGCGTGCCTCATCATGGCGTAATGACACCTCATAACCCATGAGCCGGTATTTCACCGGGTCGAGCAACGGGGCGTTAAGAAGCACCTCTACCGTCTTGCCGGCGACAAACCCCATCTCTATTATTCTCTTACGGAACCCGCCATGACCAAGCACCTTGGTAATGACCGCCCTCTCGCCTGTCTGAAGTTCTGACAAATACATAATGAGTTTTGTGTTTTATGTTTTATGTTTTATGTTTTGCGTTAAATAGTTTTGCTGACTGATTTACCCCACCCCGGCCTACGGCTACCCCTCCCCTCAAAGGGGCGGGGAATCGAGGGGAGTGCCATACGGCACTTGGTTCCGGTTAACGTTCCCGTTCCCGTTGAAACATTGTCAACTTGTCATCTATCTAAAACATGCAAAGGTACATTGAAAAATGTACCTTTGCAATACCTAAAAATGATGATTTTCCCAGAATCGAGGGGAGTGCCATGCGGCACTCAGTTCCCGTTCCCGTTAACGTTCCCGTTGAAATCAGAAAGATTTCACTTCCTAACATGTCGGTATATCTCTATCACAAGCCAGATTTCGATAATCTTATTAAATAGCCATAACAACAACTCTGCCGAGACAGACATATCAATTAATTTGAGAGCCTCAGTGAGTACCTCGGCAATAATTAATATACCTGTTAACAAGAATTCTTTGTTATAATAGAAGCATATATCACCACCCATACAACAACAAAGCAAGGTGGTAAGAAATACTGACGCATAATAGACAGCCTCAAAAGATACCGGCACAACAGGATGATATAATAGATAGGCACTCAATAAATGGGTGACTACTAACATGATGATAGCGGCAAACATAAGCCATTGTGTCCTACGGACGACTATACCACATCCTAACGCTAATGTTGTCAGAAGTGTACCCTCACCCAAAGCGCGCAAGACATGCGCTGTAATAAGTAATGTGTTTTGTGAACTGCTGTTATATTCAACAATACCCAAATATTTGGAAGAGATCAGAAACAGTATTGCTGCTGCTAATGCCATAAGGGCGGCAATCAGGATAACAGGCTGCGGCACGCCGGTATGCATCTTTAGTAACCTCTTATGATGACCATGGGTTTTCATGCCGGAATAGTATTCTTTCCTTGCACGTCTGGCCTCTTCCCTTGTTTGTTGATATTGATTTAAATCCATTTGTTCTGAAATTTTGGCTGCGAAATTACTTTTATTTTCTCAAACTGCAAAACTTTATTGTATTAAAGTTTCGCATTCACTCAACTTATTGTGTTTAATGTTGAATGTTTAAAGTTTAGAGTGATAATGTTTTGACGGGAACGGGAACGTTAACGGGAACTAAACGCCGTATGGCACTCCCCTCCCATTTCAGGGGAGGGGTTGGGGTGGGGTCAATAGTAGCAACAAATGTAATTCACTTTCA
>JAGDAU010000094.1 GCA_017959365.1 Prevotella sp. | reverse complement strand
TAGAAATTCTCTTTCAACTGTCAACATTAATCTTTAAACATTCTTGACAGAGAGACAGAGAGACTTTTTTCAACGGGAACGGCTGATGAATTAATAGTTAAAACTTAAGACTTAATAGTTGTCGCTACGCGATTAAGAGTTAGAAATTCTCTTTCAACTGTCAACATTAATCTTTAAACATTCAAATATAATGAGTAGAGCGAATACGAAACTTGGATAAAATGAAAAAAAATATATTTTTTCTGCTATTACTGACGTTGGCACTACATGTTTTAGCACAACAGCCAAAGTCAACAGATGTGTTATCCGCTAATAGTGGTCTGTCAACAGATACTATGGCTGTTGACTCTACTGCCACCGACAGCTTACCCCCTATCGAGTCGTTTGAATACGCCGACAGGATTTGTAGGGGCAGGTGCTATAAAAACTGGACAGATGGCGGTCAAAATGAATTTCCTAACAGGATGTACTTCTACACCCTGGACATTCATGTCACATTAGACGATGACGGTACCGCTCATATTGTGGAGAAAAGGCACATGAACATCACCTCCATCGGTTCAGAGTGTTATATCGTCATTGGCAACCTCAACGGCTCTGAGATAAAGAATTTATCTGTTGTGGATGAGAATGGTGTGGAATTCACCAAAGAAACGGAAGACTGGGATCCATACCGTCCACGCTCAAAGAAGGTGCATCGCTGCGGCATACATCTCTCTACTGGTGGATATGAGATATGCTGGGGACTGGGTGAAGAGGGTGACAGGACTTATACAGTCAGTTATGACATCACCAAAGTGGTGAAAGGTTATGATGACTATGACGGCTTCAATTTCATGTGGGTGGCGGAGAACATAGATCCATCGCCGTTCTTCGCCAGGATAATAATAGAGAAAGAGGGTACACCCTTTGACAAGACCAACTGCGGCATCTGGGCTTTCCGCTATGAAGGTGCCATACAGTTCTATCAGGGTAAGATCATCGCAGACACCTGGTCGGAGAAAGGACTTGGCAGTGCACACTCGATGATTACCTTAGTACGTTTCAACAAGGGTATCTTTACGCCTGCCGACAGGAGAGAAGGTGAGACATTCGCTGAACTGCAGGAGATAGCCTTTGAGGGTAGCGACTATGAGGAATGGGCAAAAAGTCAGGGAGGCGGTAAGTCATCGCTGTTGGGCGGTGAGTCAACTAAAGACCCGTGGTGGATGGATGTATTGTCATGGGTACTATGTATAGGAGGTGGCATCATCCTCGTCTTGTTCTGTCTTAGTCCTTGGCTGCCGTTTGCGCTCTTGATAGGTGCCTTTATGTGGCTCTTTGAACCGCTATGGAAGCTGTATCATAAGAGAAAGACCCTCAAGGGTGGCGAAAATTCAGTGGACTGGTACCGGGAGATACCGATGAATGGTGGTCTGGTAGATGCCTATGAGGTGCTTAACGAGCTTACGGTGAAGTATGGCGATTACGACCGCAGCCGTCTTGTCAGCGCAGGTGTGATGCGTCTTATCTATCAGCAGAAGATAACACTCATCAATGAGAAAGAGAATGGCGAGTGGGTTCAGCGGCTTATGATAGAGCAACCAAAAGACGAACAACCCTCAGACCGCAATGAGAAATTCCTACACCGGTTACAACACGTGCTATACGATGCTGCCGGCAAAGACCATATCATCCAGCCAAAAGAGATTAAGACACGCATGATGAATGGTGGTGAAAAGGTAAGGAATTTCTCCAACAGCCTGCTCTTTGAGACTAAATACAGCAGTGTAAACAAAACTGACGCCAAGCTACTCTATGGACTAAAGAAATTCCTTAGAGAGTTCTCGCTAAGCGACGAGCGTCATGTGAGAGATGTCAACCTGTGGCATGAGTATCTTGTTTATGCCACACTCTTCGGCAATGCCGACCAGGTGAGCAAAGACATGGCAGCCATTTGTCCGGAATATCTGAAGATGGACGCTCTGGCAAGCAATATGATTACCAGTACGGCATTCAGTACGTCATTGATGGATATATCTACCTTCGCACTTAAAAATGCCAAGAAATATGAGACCAAAGCATCCACAAGTTCCTCGTTCAGATCCAGCAGTTCAAGCGGCGGCAGTCGCAGCTGGTACAGCGGTGGCGGCGGCAGATCATCATCAGGAGGTGGTGGCGGCTACAGTGGCGGAGGCTCCGGCGGCGGAGTTAGGTGAATAACATAATTAACAATAACACTGATACCACTATGAAACAGATAACCACTATCTTGATTCTGCTGTATTGTCTCGCCAGCAATGCTCAGCAGCAGATGACAGTCAGCGGTAAAATAATTGATGCTGCTGACAACAAACCACTGAGAGTCTCAACAGTGACAACTGATGACGGACAGACTGCAACAGTGAGCAATGATGACGGAATATTTCGCATTAACGTCAGTTCAGATACTAAAAATCTGATAATCAGCAGGATTGGCTATAAGAGGAGAACTGTCGCCATCAATAAACGACATGATATAGGGACAATAAGACTTCAGTCCGAGGCTGTAAACTTAGGTGAGATAGTGGTTTCTACTCCTATTGATATCATCAACGAGGCAATACTAAAGATTACAGATAACTACCCTGTCAATCCCACACTCTCAGACTTCTTCTATAGGGAGACAACGCAGAAAGGAAACAGATATATTTACGTAGCTGAAGCTGTGGGCAAGATGATAAAGACTTCTTATAAACGGTCTGCTGCAACGGACCGTATTTTCCTAACTAAAGGTCGCAGGATAATCAATATGAAAGAGGCCGACACGTTAGGGGCAAAGATACAGGGAGGTCCGAACATGGCTATTGTTGCCGACTTTGTGAAAAATCAGGATTTCATACTTAGTAAAGAATTATTAGAGGGGTATGAGTTTCAGATGGAATACCCGGAAATGGTTGACGGACGCCTTCTTACGGTAATATCATTCACACCCAAAGCTCAATATGAAAATTCTTTCTTCAACGGAAAATTTTACATCGACAGCGAGACAATGGCGTTTATAAAAGCCGATTTCAACCTTGACATGAACGATAAGGCGCGGGCAACAGAATATATGTTGAAGAAAAAACCTCTTGGGGTTAGGTTTAAACCCAAAGAGATGAACACCCAGGTGTATTTCATCACCATTGACGGCAAGACATACCTGCATTATATATCCAATCGTTTTGTGTTCAAGTGTGACTGGAAACGCAAGTTATTCTCACAATCTTTTGTTGCTGAGTCGGAATTAGTTGTCACGGAAAGGAAAGATGATGGAAAAATAATACCGCCACCAGTAGAGGTGTTCCGTCGTGACGCATCATTATATGACCAGATACAACTGTTCCGCGACCATGAGTTTTGGAATGACTACAACGTGATACCACTTACGGAGAAACTCATAAACGTCGTTGACAAACTCTACAAAAAGAATAAGCAGCGTTGAATTCTTTCTATTCTCATGCTCCGGCTATTTCTCTTACAGCGTTAATCAGACTTTCTATATCATGATATGTGTTAAGGCACGATAGGCTCACCCTTACCGTGCCATATCGGTCTGCGTTGAGAGACTCATGGATAAGGGGTGAGCAATGGAGCCCCGTCCTGACGGTGATGTTATATGACTGAGCAAGGATATAACCCACATCGGATGCCGACAAACCATCCACATTAAAACTGACGACCGGTCCCTGATGACTGCCACCAACGCTATATACCGTTACACCGGAAATAGCATTAAGAGAAGCGATCAACTCACAAGTCATCTGTTTCTCTGTATCGTAAATACAGTCAATGCTTTTATTGAGAATATACTCCACACCGGCATTAAGACCACATAACCCTGGAATATTCTGGGTGCCGACCTCAAACTCCCAGTCATCATCTATATATGTTATAATACTGCTGTCGCGTCCCGTTCCACCATAGATGGCAGGTGCTGTAGGAAATCCTTCACGCATATACCATCCTCCCGTACCCTGTGGCCCGAGGAGTGACTTATGACCTGTGAAGATGAGTGCGTCAATCCCCCACCCGTCCACATCAATTGGTATGCAGCCAGCACTCTGGGAGGCATCCACAACCACTATACTGCCATGGCGATGCGCCTCACTGCATATATGTTGTATGTTCTGGATGTAGCCAGTCACATTAGAGCAATGATTGATAAATATTATGGAATTGTCCTTTTCCGTCAGTTTGCCGATATCCACCATTCCATATAAGTCACATGGCGCAACGGTAATCCGGTCTTTGGTATGAGGGTTGTTATATAATGGCCGAAGGATGCTGTTATGCTCAGTCTGAGAGACTATGATATCACTCTCTGCGTCGGTCATTCCCAATATAATCCTGTTGGCAGCATCCGTGGCTCCACTGCAAAAAAAGATACGGTCTGTGGCTTGGATGTTCATCAGACAGCCCATATTGCGGCGCAGCCTGTCAGCAATAGGCTCCATTACCCCACCCGTTCCTCTCATCTGATTCTCCGGTGGCATGTTTAATGCAGCCATCACCGCCTCTGTCACCTGTGGTGGTTTGGGATATGACGTTGCGGCATTATTAAGGTATATCATGGTCAATAGTTAAAAATAATGTGAAAATAAACTTTCGATACAATTATTATACGTTAATATTGTTTATTTTATTATGAAGAATTATTCATTTATGTAACATTTAAATGAATTTTGCACTCAAAATAGACAGATTTACATAAAACAACAATATAGATGAATAGTTTCGGTAAAAAGTTTTTGTTTCTTATAATCTCCATTCTGTCAACAACAGGTTTGCAGGCCCAGACAACAGTAACAGGTGTTGTGAAAGACTCAATATCCGGTGAGGGTGAGCCATACGCCACGGTAAGACTGACCAAGGATGGAGGTAAAAACCAACTAATGTCGTTGACAGACCTTGACGGTGTGTTCTCACAAGACATAAAGGCAAAAGGTACATATACCCTGAGTATCACTGCCGTCGGGCGTAAGGAGATAAGGCGAACAGTGAATGTCAGCGGAAAGCAGGAAACGGTAAATCTTGGCACATTGCTAATATGCGACGACACCAATATGCTTGCAAGTGTAGAGGTGGTGGCCCAGCGGCCTTTGGTTAAGATGGAGACAGACAAGATGACCTACAGCGTTGAGGCTGACGCCGACTCGAAGTCAAGCACTGTACTTGATATGTTACGTAAGGTACCTATGGTAGTCGTTGACGGACAGGATAATATCACTGTCAACGGCAGCAGTAGCTTTAAGGTATATGTTGATGGAAAGCCTAACATGATGATGACCACCGCTCCGAGTCAGGTCTTCAAGAGCATGCCTGCCAGTGTGGTGCAGAGCATAGAGGTGGTAACCAATCCCGGTGCCAAATATGATGCCGAGGGTTCTGGCGGTGTGCTCAACATCATAACCAACAAACAAAAAGGTCAGACAGTGGACATGGATGGCTATAGCGGACAGATACGCGCCAACGCCGGTAATAAAGGCTGGGGCGGCGGTGTGTTCGTCAGTGGACAGCAGGGGCGCTTCAGTTGGAATGCCAATGGCATGTATAACAACATGAGTACCAACGGTACAACAGTAGATATGTATATGGAGCAGCAGATGACATCAGGAACTGCTGTCACACATTATTATCAGAAGGGGAAGACAAAGATACCCTTTGGCATGGGTAATATCGGTCTGGGATATGAACTTGACTCTATGAGCAGCGTCAACCTGAGCCTCAGTGTAACACGCTTTCAAATGAAAAACACCGGCAATCCCACTTCTGAGATGTATGGTGGTATATATGGTAGCGGATTCAGCTATTCCAACAGCATGATGATGCGGGATATTAACACTAATTTCAATGGAACCATTGATTATCAGCGTTTTTTCAACAAAGACCGCACTCACAGTCTCACATTGACTTATATGTTAAACTATAGCCCACGTGACAATGATAACGACCGTGAGTTCAAGGAAGCTACTGATGAAACATTGATAGACCTTACCGACCGCCGTTCCCGTGATGAAGAGAAAACAACAGAACATACGGCACAAATAGACTACAGCCTGCCAGTGGCAAAGGGGCATACCCTTAACACCGGATTGAAATACATGAACCGCCTCAATACTTCCGATGCCCGTTATTACCTTCGTCAGACAGATGAATATGTGCTCGATGAGGCAAGCGGTATGGACTATGAATATCGCAACAATATCCTTGCGGCATACGCCGAGTGGGATGCTAAATTCGGTAAATTCGGCGCAAAGGGCGGACTGAGATATGAACACACATGGCAAGATGTGAAATACAAGAGCAAGAACGGTACGGATTTCAAGAAAGACTATGGTACGTTGGTTCCTACGGCAAGCATAAGTTATAGCATAGGCATGTCAAGCAATATAGGAATTAACTATAATATGCGTATCAGCAGGCCCGGTATCAGTTACCTCAACCCATACGTTGACAAGTCAAACCCCATGCAACTGACATACGGTAACACTGACCTTGACGTGGAGAAGAACCATACCCTCGGACTGGTGTATAATATGTTCAGTCAGAAATTCATGCTTAACATGACACTACAACAGGTGATATGTAATAACGGCATCGAACAGTATTCGTTCCTTGATGCTGACAATATGCAGAATACCACTTACGGCAATATCGTAAAACGGAGCACCACCAACCTTAATGTTTTCGCAAACTGGAGCATAACGCCCAAGACACGTCTGATGCTTAATGGCGGTGTGGGATACGCGGATATGAACAGTGACCAACTGAACCAGAAAAACCACGGGTGGCAGTATAACGCCATGCTTGGATTGCAACAGACACTGCCATGGGAACTGAAGGTCAGCTGCAACCTCTTCACCAACTCCAAGCGCTACACCTTACAAGGGTACACCGGTGGTTTCAACATGCTTATGGGCAGCCTGTCGAAGAGTATTCTTCATGATAAACTGACATTCAGTGTGATGGCAATGACCGGACTGTCACGTCACGGGAAACTTAAATTAGAGAACTATAGCAGCTCGCCTACGTTCGTTAGCCGTCAGACCATCAAGGTGCCGATGGCAAACGTCAACTTCACCGTCAGCTGGTCCTTCAATAAGGGCGCATATAAGCAAAAGACCCATGAGAGCAAGGTCAACAGCGACTTGATAGAGCATCAGAGCACGGAAGAAAGAATTGGAAACTTCAATATGGGAATGTAGGCTTTAAAAGATACCGAAATGTCTAAAATATTAAAAAAGCCGAAACAATTGAAAATATGACAATTACAGCTATCACAGAGTCAAGGGAGCCGTGTGCAGAAGCGGGATGGTTCGCATACGACTGGTATTTGGAAGAACCTGTCAGCAGAGACTTCATACTGGCATTGCGCCCCCTTGGCAGCCTGCTGTTCTTAGAATCGCTCAGACAGCCGTTCTTTAAGGTGGAAAACCATTATTATATTATAAAAGGTGTTCTTAACGATGATCATATCAGAGTGGCGGTGCATAGAGAACACAACGACCTACAGGAAAAAATAAAGCGCCATATAGGCGCTTTATATCTGAATGCTTAAAACTCAAAACTTAAAATGGTAAATCCTCACTCTCGTCAGCGGCATCTGCCTGTGCCGGTGGGAACGGAGCGGATGGCTGATCAACAGGTGCCGGCTGAGCGGTAGGTGCAGCCTGAATAGGAGCCGCAGTGTTAGTGGGCGCTGCCTGAATGGGCGCTGCCGGTACAGGACCTTGAGCCCCTGCTGCTGCCGGGTCAAAACGCTCCACTTTCCATGCACGGATACTGTTAAACCATTTTCCCTGATATTCACGTGCCTCAACATCAAAATAGACAACCAACTCCTCGCCCATCTGGATATTATACGATTTCAAGCGCTCTTCTCCAAAGATCTCAAAACACATCTTCTTTGGATACTGCTCGTGTGTCTCAATGACAAAACTCTGAACCATCCAGTTCGTACCTCTCTGTGATACACCGGAACGAGGCTCTAAAATAGCGATAACTCTACCTTGTAATTCCATGTTTATATTAAATTAATTTGATTTTGCGTTGCGAAATTACAAAAAAACATTCTTTATCACAAAAAATCTTATTAAAAGTTTCGTATTTTATACGTTTTTTGTAATTTTGTACCAATATAGCGAAGAATAATAACTAATAAAAATCAATACAAAATGAAATTCAGAGTATCAAGCACAGCACTGAGTACCCGACTCTCAACATTGTCGAAGGTCATTAACAGTAAAAACACCATGCAGATTTTTGACTGCTTCCTCTTTGAGATAGCAGACGGAAAACTGAATATCACTGCATCAGACAGTGAGAACTCAATGACATCGTCAATAGTTTTAGATGAGTGTGACGGCGACGGCAAATTCGCTGTTGTAGCATCAACTATCCTCAATGCCGTAAGAGAACTGCCAGAGCAGCCACTTGCCTTTGACGTGGCCATGGAAACTTTCTCCATACAGGTGGTTTACCAAAACGGTATGTTTAATTTCACAGGACAAAACGCTGACGAATATCCTCAGCCACAAGTGATTAGCGGTGAGTCAACAACATTGACCATGGACTCTTCGGTGTTACTTAACAACATCAACCGTTCTGTATTCGCAACAGCACAGGAGACGCTTCGCCCCGTGATGAATGGTATTTATTTTGACCTCACCAACGAGTGGCTCGCATTTGTGGCAAGCGATGGTCACAAACTCGTGAGAAACAGAAACTATACCATCAAGAGCGAGACACCGGCATCGTTTATTTTGCCCCGCAAACCGGCATTACTCCTAAAGAACGTGTTGAGCAAAGACGGTGGCGACGTGGTAATCACCTTCAACTACAACACTGCTGTTATCTCTTTCGCCGACGGCACATTGATATGTCGCCTCATTGAGGGTCGTTACCCCAACTACAACAGTGTTATTCCTCAGGACAATCCTAACAAGGTAACCA
Organism: Prevotella sp.; assembly: GCA_017959365.1. Lineage (GTDB taxonomy): Bacteria > Bacteroidota > Bacteroidia > Bacteroidales > Bacteroidaceae > Prevotella. Next base: position 10,425 of record JAGDAU010000094.1, on the reverse strand, counting down.
TCGACCGTCGCTCAATGATAAGCGCTGTACGCCATGTGTTGCCTTTCGCCAGCGATAGCAGTGAGCTCATACGACTGCAGTTTGAGATAGGCAAGGTAAATGTCAGTTCTGAGGATATCGATTTCTCAACAAGCGCTGAGGAGAATATCACATGCGAATATGCCGGTATGCCTATGAGTATCGGTTTTAAAGGCTCTGTATTGGTAGAGATACTTAACAATATCGAGAGCGACGAGGTTATTATAGAGCTCGCCGACCCCAGCAGGGCTGGCATCATCGTTCCCGCTGAGCAACCAGAGAACGAGGATATCCTGATGCTTATAATGCCAATGTTACTCAACGATTAACAAAACAGCTATAGCATGTTCCCCAAACTGGACAGACCACTTATTATCTTCGATCTTGAGACAACAGGACTGGATGTCTCAAAAGACCGTATCATCCAAATAGCATATATCAAGGTTTATGAGGATGGCACTGAGGAGAATGAGACAATAATGATCAACCCAGGCATACCAATACCTCCCATGGTTGCGGAACTGACAGGCATCAGCGACGAAGATGTCGCTGGATGCCTGTCATTTAAAGAAGTCAGCTCCCACCTGGAGGAGGTGTTCAGAGGGTGTGACTTCGCGGGGTTCAACTCCAATCATTTTGACATACCATTGCTGAATGAAGAGTTTTATCGCGCCGGTGTGCAATTTGATTTCCACTCATGCCGACTCATTGACATGCAGACGATATACCACAAGATGGAACCCCGCAACCTTGCTGCGGCGTATAAGTACTATTGCGGCAGAAATATGGAGGAAGACTTCACTGCCCATAGGGCTGATGAGGACACCGCTGCCACCTGGGCTGTGCTGAGGGGTCAGCTTGACATGTACAGCCCAGACAACCAGGAGGATGAGTCAAGACAGCTTCCCAATGACATGGATGCGTTGGCAAGGATGTCGAAGACGAAGAATGAATCCATAGACTTCGCTGGCAGAATCGTATGGCGTACCGTTACCGACAGCGATGGAAAGCCTGTGGTTGACAGTAATGGTAATGAGGTAAAACGTGAGGCTATCAATTTTGGCAAATACAAGGGATGGTATGTTACAGATGTGTTCAGCAGAGACACCGCATATTATCAATGGATTATGCGCGGAGATTTCACCAACGACACAAAGACGGTACTCACCCGCATATATATGAAATGGAAACAAAATAAGATGTGATTTATGCTGAAAGGAAAAAAAGTCGTTTTAGGCATCACGGGGTCAATAGCCGCATATAAGGCCTGCTTATTAATACGCGGCCTGCAAAAGCGAGGCGCAGAGGTGCAGGTGGTTATCACACCTGCTGGAAAAGAGTTTGTCACACCTATCACACTGTCGGCATTGACTCATAAACCTGTCGTCAGCGAGTTCTTCAGCCAGAGAGACGGCACATGGAACAGCCATGTGGACCTCGGACTATGGGCAGACCTGATGATTATAGCGCCATGTACGGCAAGCACATTAGGGAAAATGGCTCATGGCATTGCCGACAACATGCTTGTTACGACATACCTCTCAATGAAGGCTCCTGTATTCATTGCTCCTGCCATGGATCTTGACATGTATTCACATCCATCCACACAAGAGAGTATGCGCATCCTTAAGAGTTATGGCAACGTGATTATAGACAGCGACAGCGGCTACCTGGCAAGTGGACTACAGGGCAAGGGACGTATGGAAGAGCCGGAGATAATCATCGACAAGATAGAGAATTACATCACCTCACAGAACGGTGACCTTAATGGACGTAAGATAATGATAACAGCCGGTCCCACCTACGAGAAGATAGACCCAGTGAGATTTATCGGCAATTACTCTTCTGGACGCATGGGATATGCCCTTGCGGAGGAATGTAGGCTTCGTGGCGCTGATGTGACGCTTATCAGCGGACCAGTGTCTGTTACCTGTCATAAGGGTATAAATCTTATAAAGGTAGAGTCATGTCAGGAGATGTATGATGCAGCCATAAAGACATACCCCGCTCAGGATGCGGCTATACTATGTGCCGCAGTGGCAGACTTCCGCCCTGACACTACCTCAGCCACCAAGATAAAGCGTGAGGGAGATGACATGATACTAAGGCTGAAGCCCACACAAGACATCGCCGCGGCATTAGGAAAGATCAAACGCGATGACCAACTGCTCATAGGTTTTGCCTTGGAGACAGACAACGAGGAGACAAACGCCAAAAACAAACTTGAAAAGAAAAACCTGGATTTCATCGTGCTCAACAGCATGCGGAACGAAGGCACCTGTTTTGGCAGTAAAGACAATCAGGTGAGTATTATTTCACGCGAGTCACAACGCGACTTCCCCAAGAAAGACAAGCGCGAGGTGGCACGTGATATCGTTAATGAAATGGCAGTGCGACTGCTTGGTGTGATAAAATAGTTTCACTATCGGGATTTTATAGAATGAGAAAGTTTTTATTATTCATGCTTGCTTCCATGATGCTTATCATGCCTGCAACGACAAATGCACAGGAACTGCAAGCCAAGATAACCATCAATCACAATCAGATTTCCGGAACTGATGTCAGTGTGTTTGAGAACCTTCAGCAAACACTCCAACAGTTTATGGATGATAAGCAGTGGACAAACCTTCAGTTTCAGAAAAACGAGAGGATTGTGTGTAATTTCAATATCACCGTAACAAAATACGACCAGTCGGCTAACCTTTTCACATGTACTGCGTTAATACAGGCTAACAGACCTGTTTATAACAGTGCGTACACCACCGTGTTATACAACAATAAGGATAACGACTTCACTTTTGAGTTCGCACAGTTTGACCAATTGGAGTTTAATGAGGAGACTGTTGACAACCAGCTGACAGCGCTTCTTGCTTATTATGCCTACCTTATTATCGGTCTCGACCTTGACAGTTTCTCTCCCATGGGTGGCGAGGATGTCCTGCAGAGATGTATGAACCTTGCCAACAATGCCCAGAACCTGAATTTTGCGGGATGGAAAGCTTTTGATGACAGTCGCAACAGATTTGCCATTATCAATGACTACTTAGATGGTGGAATGACCAAGTTCCGCCAACTGCAGTATGACTACTATCGTCTCGGTCTTGACGAGATGGCCAACAATGTCGAGCGCGGCAGAACCAATGTGACTACCGCATTGGAAGAAGACCTCAAGGTGTGTCATGAGGCGAAGCCACTGAGTCTGCTTCCACAGATATGGACGGATTATAAGAAGGATGAGCTTGCCAATATCTATCAAGGCAAGGGAACACAGAAGGAGAAAGAGACGGCGTATGATATACTGTTTAATATCAATGCCTCACAAAACAACAGTTGGGAAAAAATCAAGCAATAGATGATAGAGAGTCTGTATATCAAGAATTTTACTCTTATTGACGAGACCGACATTCATCTGATGCCGGGATTTAGTGTCATCACTGGTGAGACGGGAGCAGGTAAGAGCATTTTGCTCGGAGCCATAAGCATGCTCCTGGGACAAAGGGCTGATACCAAAATGATACGTCAGGGAAGTGACAAATGTATTATTGAGGGACATTTTAATATTTCCAAATACAACCTCAATACATTTTTCGATATCAATGAGATTGATTATTTCCCTGAAGACACAATACTCAGAAGAGAGATAGCGTCTAACGGAAAAAGCAGGGCGTTTGTCAACGATACGCCTGTACCACTCACCGTCATGAGAGAACTTGGCGGTATGCTCATGGATATCCATAGCCAACATCAGAATCTGCTGTTGCAGAAAGAGGATTTCCAGTTAAATGTGGTTGACGTGATGGCTGTAAGCCAAAAGGAGAAAGATGCCTATTCTGACGCATATAATAAATACCGCACTGCAGAGGATTGTTTGCGTAAACTGCGGGAAGATATTGAGCGAAATAAGGAGAACAGCGACTTTATGCAGTTTCAGTATGATGAGCTGTCAGGAGCACACCTTGCGGAAGGTGAACAAGAAGAGTTGGAGAGTCAGCAGACCATTCTTGCAAACGCAGAGGGAATAAAAGGTGCCCTGTTTAAAGCCGGACAACTCCTTGACGGTGAGACGGATGACACCATACTTACCATGCTTCGTGAAGCCGCAAACCAGACGCAGTGTATAGCAAATGTGTTTGATAAGGCAAGGCTGCTGTCGGAAAGGATTAATGAATGTCTTATCGAACTGAAAGACATTGCTGCGGAGACAAACCAGATGGCTGACGCAGTGGATTATGATCCTGCGCGATTAGCTACCATAGATGAACGTCTGGACCTTATTTACAGCCTGCAAAAGAAACATCACTGCGAGGATATAACTCAATTGCTTGAGAAGCAACACTCCTTAGAGGAGTCGCTTAATAATATCTCCAATGGTGATGAGAGACTGCTTGAGCAGCAGAAACTTGTTGAAAAACTGCGTGCTGAATGTGTTCAGGCTGGTGAGATATTAAGTAAGAAAAGACACGATAAGGCGGCGTTTATAGAGAGTCAGGTAATTATGTTGCTACAGTCACTCGGAATGCCAAACGTGAGATTTATCGTTGACATGTCATCCAAGGAACCGGCTGCGGACGGTATGGATAAAGTGACATTCCTCTTCAGCGCTAACAGCAAAGGCGAGCCGATGCCGGTGAGCAGTGTGGCAAGTGGCGGCGAGGTGGCGCGTGTCATGCTTTCGCTGAAAGCAATGATTAGAAACGCCGTGAAACTGCCGACGATTATATTTGACGAGATAGACACCGGCGTGAGCGGCAAGGTGGCAGACAAGATGGCTGACATCATGAGGGGTATGGGTAATGCCGACAGACAGGTGATAAGCATAACCCACCTGCCTCAGATAGCGGCTGCCGGACAGCATCATTATAAGGTGTACAAGAATGATACTGGCAAAGACACCACAAGCAACATTACCTTGCTCAACGATGATGAGAGGGTTAGCGAGATAGCCCAGATGGTAAGTGGCTCAGATATCACTGACGCCGCACTTGAGAATGCGCGACAACTACTGAAAAATAAATAAACAACAATCTGCAACGACTATTTCACATTTTAATATTCACTATAATCACAATGTGTGCCTCAGCGCAGTCTTCCGGAGTGAAGAGTTGTGTTGATGCGGTAATATTGTTAACAACATATAATAAGGAGGGCGGAGTAATCGCCAAGTCTTACGGAGTATTCATTGGTGGCGATGGCACCGCAGTAAGCCCTTGGGAACCGTTTAAGGGTGCCCAAAGGGCTGTGGTGACGGATGCCAAGGGAAAAGAATTTCCTGTAACAGGAATTATATCCAAAGAGACGATATATGGCTTTTGTAAGTTTACTGTAGGAGCAAAACATCCTGGTGCGTCAATCGCTGATGACAAAGGTGGCTCAAAGGTTTGGTTCCTGCCATTTGCAAAAAACGGTAAGCCACAGCAGACTAATGTTGGGGCTACAGAGTCGTTTATGGATAAATATACCTACTATATCTTACCGGATATCACTGGTGAGGACATTGACGGCTGCCCAGTGTGTGATGATAATGGAAAAGTGGTGGCGCTGGTTCAGAAGATGAAGACAACAAGAGGCGCGAGCGCCACAGATATCAAATATGTCAATGCTCTCAAATCGAGGGGAATGGATATCAACGACAGCGATCTTAGTCAATGTGGCATACCCCTTGTTATGCCGGATGACATCGAGGAGGCGCGTCTTATGCTGATGCTCTCATCTCATTTTGACCTTTCCAGACAAAAGACTGTAGCCAATGCGTTTAAGTCAAAATATCCGAAGGAAATAGACGGCTACAGTCATCTGGCTCATGTGGCGGTGGCAGAAGAGCGTTTTGACGATGCTAAGCGCATCATGGAAGATGCTTTATCTAATGTAAGCGGTAAAGACAAGGCACATTTTGAGTATGCCAATATGATTTATCAGAAAGAGACGACAATGGCAGATAAGCCATTCCCGGCATGGAGCATAGATAAAGCTATGGAAGAGGCACAGAAAGCCGTAAGCATAGACCCGCAACCGATGTACAGGCACCTCGTCGCTCAGATAGACTATGTGAAGGGTGACTATCAGAAAGCCTACGATGAGTTTATCGCTCTCACAAAGACAAACATGAGAAACCCAGAGGTGTTCTATGAGGCGGCTCAGAGCAAAGCACAGCTACAAGGCTCTGATGATGAGATTCTGGCATTGCTCGACAGTGCTGTAAGCGTCTGCCCCACCCCATACAACAGTTCAACCGCACAATACCTGCTTGCCCGTGGCATGGCGTACGATAATGCCGGCAAGTACCGTAAGGCTGTGGCAGACTATAATGATTATGAGGTAGCTATGAGAGGATATGTAGGGGCAGACTTCTTCTACCTACGTGAGCAGTGTGAGGCAAAGGGAAGGATGTTCCAACTCGCCCTTAACGACATTGAGAAGGCAATTATCCTCTCACCAGCCCAGCCCGACCTGAGAGCAGAGAAAGCCAATGTGCTTTATAGGGTCAACGAGATAGATGACGCAATACAGACAGCTCGTGAGGTGGTGGAAATGGCACCGGACTATTCTGACGGTTACCTCATCCTCGGTTTAGCCCTTATTCAGAAGGGTGATAAGGCAGAGGGACTCCAACAGCTTGAGAAAGCCAAAAGCCTCGGCAACACACAGGCAGAATCCCTAATTCAGAAATATAGATGATTTAAAATGGAAAAAAAAATTTTTGCTTTAGTCATTTTTGTAATAATGACATCCCTGAGCATGCAGGCTCAGAAAATACATGTTGTTGACGATAATGGTAACGACATACCATTGGTAAGTGTATTAACAGAAGACGGCGTACTCATCGGCACTACCGACATCGATGGCGTCTTGGCAGATGTGAAGGGGGCCCGGAAGATAGCTCTCACCCACGTCGCTTTCAAGCCTCAGCTCGTTAATGTGGCATCGCTGAAAGACGGGCGTGTCACAATGGAAAGCGTTGATTACGGTCTCACAGAGATTGTGGTGGAGCCAAAACCATACTACTACATAGAATATTATTTCCGGGGCTTCAGCTATATCGGCGACTCTTTACGTGCATACGCTGCAGGTATCATACCCACTGCTCATGAGATACAAAACAAATATAAGGCTAAAACACGTTTCAACGCGTGGGCTTTCGGAGGAGCAGCCAACAAAGCTCTCGCATGGAACACACAAGATTTGCAGATAAAAGCTGAGAAGGGTGTGAAGAGCAGCCTCATTCCCATTGAGACAGCAGCCCGTGATATAGCAAAATTCCAAGACTACTATAAGGTAAGCATTGAGCAGGAGAATGATAACCGTTGGGTGTTGAGAAATCCAGAGGGCGAGGTGGGTCATTTCTATCATGACGATAACATATACCGTGCCACTCTTGATGGAGGCAGGATGCAGATCTATGCCAACAAGGTGAACGGAGAGGCGAAGATGCAGAAATTACGCGAGGACAGAAATTACGAATATCAGTACACAGAGGTGTACTCAATAGATGATGATGGCAAGATACAGCCATATAACAAGATAATGGAGTTAGACCACTGGGAGTATGACAGTAAGAAAGGACGCAATATACTGGTTCTTTACCTGTATGTCGCCGACCATGACTATATGAACGATGACGAGTTTAAGGCCCGCAGCAAGGAACTGAACAAAGGACACTCTGGCGACATGAGCCTTGAGGAACTGACGGAGTATGAGCGCACCCATAACATCCCTGCCCTCGCCCCCGAACAGCTGAAAGCCATTCAGGAATTAACGAAGCAAACAGGGAAGAAATAATTTACTATTGGACTATTTCTTCGTGATTATTTATTTTCATAGGTACTCAGGCGAGCAAAGCTCGGAGTCCTATTTACTATTGATATGATTTGCAATTAAGAACCAAAACTTTCTAACGCAAAACATAAAACATACAACATAAAACCACTCAAGTTGAGCATTCGCTCAACTTGTTGTGTTATTGCAATAGTTCCATAATGCGAGGTACAATCTGTTTACGCGACTGTAATACAGGAGTGTAACAGACACCCTCTCGGAGTGACGGGCCGAATAACGCCTCGGCAACCTCTTTTATACCCTCACCATAATATATAATATATGCGCCATCATTGATGTAGGGTTTGTCATAGCGGTCTTCTCCAGTGTTTGCCACACGGTTTACAATCATAGCCAGAAGCATCTGACGCTCTTTCAAGCTCATAACCTCAGGCATTGCTGCCAACATACGGTTTATAAAAGCATCCATCTCAGTGTTCTTACAGCCGAGACAACCGAAGCCAAGGAGATGATCATTAATCTGGTAGTCCTTATAGTCGGTAATAAATGTTTCAGCGTCTGTCATACCCGAGTAGTCGTAGGTTGATTCTTCCATACCTATATTCAAATGTACCACAGAGTCTCTTGTGATGCCCAGTTGATTTGTCAGAGCAATAAACGCAGTAGAATCTACACCATTTGTTGTTGATGTGGACAGGTTTCGTGTATCGCTTACGATACCAGCCAACATAATGCGCGCTGTCTCATCATCAATGGTTATGTTCTGCTCCCTGAACATCTGATATATGATAGTATTGGTAGAACCAACCATCTCACGGCGGACGAATGGTATTCCATCGTCCTTGATGTCACCCTCCACATGATGGTCAATCTTCTGAAGGACAATAGCGTCTTTGGCGCCTGCTACACATTGCGCATAGTCAGTGTGGTCAGTCAGTATAAGTCGGGTTTGCGGTGGTACGCTTGTTTTCATTTCCGGCAACGCAAAGCCGAATATGTTGGCAATGTATGCTGTCTCACGGTTTGTAGGACTTGATACCTTTGCCTTACAATTATATCCCATTTTACGCATCAGCTTAGCGTATGCGAGAGCTGATGTGACAGCATCCACGTCAGGTGTCTTATGCCCATAGACATAACACGTGTCATTTCCCCAGTCAAGCAATCTTAATTGTTTCTGAAATGCGGTTTCCTCACGTTTTGACACGATGTCATCGTCAGAGCACGATACCATAATGCAACTAACACAACAAGTTAGTATGGCAACCAGACCATAAAAATTAATACTTTTCATACTCACTTTCAACTTTCAACTTTTATCTTTTAACTCAACTCAACTGATGCTTGCGAAAGTTGAGTTATTCTAATGGTATTTCAGGATGTTGGACTGCCAGTGGCAAGTCTTTCTGTGAGAGATAAAACATATAAAGGACAGCCGGTTTTGTGCCTCGGTTTTCTCCATGATGTACGGTACCCACCATCTCTACGACAGCCTCACCCTCATGCACCACCTTCGTCTTGCCATCTAAGCCGATGATTGTCAATTCACCTTCCACCAGCACACCATAGTTCATAGCCACATGGTGATGCCATCCCAATTTCTGTCCTGCCGGGAATACATACTTCATGGCAACAAGTTCCGGTCGTCCCTGAAAGTAATCCGGCAGTTCCACACCGTCCCAGCTCTGTGATGTACGTATGAGTTCTTTTGTCTCAACCTTTGTCACCGCATTACCATTTGCCAAATTGGATTTTACGCAGGATGTGAGTGTGGCTGAGACAACCATGACGGCAATCATCATTGTCATCATCAATAGTTTACAATATAAATACTTTCTCATCATTTTATGTACCTTTAATAGTGATTTTGTTTTCGACTACAAAGATAATCATTTTTCTATAAAACGGAAAATTATATCTTTTTTTTATTAAAAAATGAAGATATAGAAATAAATATTGTAATTTTGCAGTCAGAACCTTAAATTAAAATATCAGCATTATGGAAATAAAGACAATCGGATTAGCAAGCGACCATGCGGGATTTGAGTTAAAGCAGTTTGTGAAGACCTATCTCGAAGAGAAAGGTATTGAATATAAAGACTATGGCACTTACTCAGAAGACTCCTGTGACTACAGCGACTTCGGGCATGCTTTGGCAAAAGGCATTGAGGACGGAGAGGTGTTCCCAGGCATAGCCATCTGCGGCAGTGGTGAGGGTATAAACATGACCCTTAACAAACACCAGTCCATACGCGCCGGACTATGCTGGATTCCGGAAATTGCCCACCTTATCCGCCAGCACAATAATGCCAACGTTCTCGTCATGCCCGGTCGTTTCATCGATAATGATATGGCACGCAAGATAATGGATGAATTCCTCGACACCGATTTTGAGGGAGGGCGCCATCAGAAACGCATTAACAAGATACCTGTATAGTTTAACGGGAACGTTAACTTTTTTCAACGGGAACGTTAACGGGAACGGGAACTGTTTTCAAACGGGAACGTTAACGGGAACGGAACAGATTTATTTGACAAAGAGACATCTAGACAGAGAGACAAAGAGACTTTTTTCAACGGGAACGTTAACTGTTTTCAACGGGGACGTTAACGGGAACGGGAACTTTTTTCAAC
>JAGDAU010000093.1 GCA_017959365.1 Prevotella sp. | reverse complement strand
GGCTTGCGAAATAACTTCCCCATGGAGCATCTGTGTAATGGTCTATCCAGTAACCCTTACCTTTCCTCACTTTGTTCCAGTCAGCCTCAAAGTAAATCTCGGTACGTGATGCATCGTATATCGCTCCGTTGTACTCAGACCTTACATGCATATAGCCTTCCCACCAAGTGCCGCCCTCGCTGTCGAGTTTCATGCCCGTCTCCTGGTCGTCAGAACAGCTGGTCATCATGAATGCTCCCATCAAGAGAGCCAGAAATGCTGTTAATTTTGTAATCTTTTTCATAATAATGTTGTTTAAAATAATTATAATCTTCAATTTTCTAAGTTCAGAAGTTTCTCTGCGTCAAGTGCGGCCTTGCAGCCTGTTCCGGCAGCCACAACAGCCTGTCGGTAGATAGGGTCGCATACATCGCCTGCGGCGAACACACCCTCCACGCTTGTCTGCTGTGTGTCTCCTTTAGTGATGATATATCCCTGCTCATCCATGTCAAGCTGACCGCGGAAAATGTCGGTGTTGGGTTTGTGGCCGATGGCGAGAAACATTCCATCGATACTGATGTCATAGTTCTCCTCGTCTGCCTCACCCTTGCGTTTTACCACATGGGCACCTTCAACGCCATTCTCTCCAAACAGTCCGGTGATGTTATGCTCAAAGAGGATTTCTATCTTCTCATTCTCCATCACCCGGTTTTGCATGACGTTAGATGCCCTGAGGTATGGTTTCCTGACCACCATATAGACTTTCTTGCATAGTCCAGCCAGGTAAAGGGCCTCCTCACATGCCGTATCACCACCACCAACAACAGCCACTGTCTTTTTGCGGTAGAAGAAGCCGTCACAAGTGGCGCATGCGCTTACCCCCTGACCGTGGTATTTCTTCTCGTCATCAAGTCCGAGGTATTTGGCTGTGGCCCCGGTGGCAATGATCAGCGTCATGGCTTCTATCTGTGTGCTGTCATCTGTGGTAAGTACAAAAGGCCGTTTGCTGAGGTCTGCCTGGACGATGGCTCCGTCGCGCAGGTCTGTGCCGAAGCGAGCCGCCTGGTCACGCAGGTCTGCCATCATCTGGTTACCGTCAACACCCTCTGGATAGCCTGGGAAGTTTTCAACGGTAGTGGTTGTCGTCAATTGTCCGCCCTGTTGAAGACCAGCATAAAGAACAGGCTTCATGTTGGCTCTTGCGGCGTAGATTGCTGCTGTATAACCAGCGGGTCCGCTGCCGAGGATAAGGCAATTTATCGTTTCCATTCAATTCAATAGTAAATGGTCAATAGTCCAATGGTAAATTACAGTATTTTCTCTATTTCTTTTGCTATGGTCTCACTGTCCTCTGTCGGTTCAAAGCGAGCTACAACCTGACCTTTCTTATTGATGAGGAACTTAGTGAAATTCCATTTGATATCCGGGCTGTCCTTATAGTTCGGGTCAGCTTTTGACAGCATATCATCGAGGATGTGGGCTATCGGGTGATCCATATTCCAGCCGGCAAAACCTTTCTGCTCCTTTAGGAATTTGTATAGTGGCTCAGCGTCATCGCCATTTACCTTTATCTTCTTAAACCGTGGGAACTCAGTGCCGTAAGTGAGTTTGCAGAACTCGTGTAGTGACTCATCCGTACCTGGTGCCTGTTGTCCGAACTGGTTGCTAGGGAAGTCAAGGATGGTAAATCCGTCAGAGTGAAATCTCTCATACAGTTTTTCCAGCTCCTCATACTGTGGAGTAAATCCACATTTGATGGCAGTGTTGACAATTAAAATTACTTCGTTAGCGTACTCTTTTAAAGAAACCTGGTTACCCTTTCTGTCTTTGACAGAGAAATCATAGACTGTTTTCATTTTTTATCTTGTAATTAAAATGTTCCCTATATTATACAGACGTAAAAGATGTTTTAAAGTTTATAATAACATAAAAACTGTTTAATAGTGCAAATATAGTTATTTTTTTTTATTCACTGCAATAATAGCGGATTTTTTTTTAATTTTGCGAAAAATTTCAATAAATCAACTTACAATTATGATAATTATTGCCACCATATTGTTTTATTTTTGCTTTTTATTACTTATATCAAGGATTGTAACCCGCCGTGGTAACAATGATTTGTTTTTCCGTGCCGGAAGGAAGTCTCCTTGGTATATGGTTGCCTTCGGTATGGTGGGTGCATCCATCAGTGGCGTTACCTTTGTGTCGGTGCCGGGCATGCCTGGTGTGTCTGCCATGAACTATATGCAGACATGCTTAGGGTTTGCTGTTGGATATTTTGTCATCGCCTTTGTCTTGTTGCCGGTTTATTATCGCTTACGGCTGACAACCATCTATAGCTATCTGAAAGGGCGTTTCGGCAGACGGTCGTATAAGACAGGCGCCTCTTTCTTTTTGCTTTCCAAGATGACCGGTGCGGCGGTACGCTTTTATGTGGTTTGTATCATCCTTCAGCATTTTGTTCTTGACGCCTACGATATACCGTTCTTCATTACTGTTATGAGTATGGTGGCGTTGATTTGGCTCTACACCCGTCGTGGTGGTATTAAGACACTTGTGGTGACAGATACCTTTCAGACAATATGCCTCTTTACAGCGCTTATCCTTATAATATGCAATGTGATTAGCGCATTAGACATGACAGTTGGTGAGGCGGTGACAGCAGTAGCAGCCGATGACCACAGTGATATCTTCGTCTTTGACGACTGGACATCGAAGCAATATTTCTGGAAACAGTTTCTCAGCGGCATATTCATAACTATAGTGATGACAGGTCTTGACCAGGATATGATGCAGAAAAACCTCACATGTAAGAACCTGCATGACGCTCAAAAGGACATGTGTACTTATGGGGTGGCTTTCGTACCCGCCAATCTGCTCTTCCTGACCCTTGGAGTGCTTCTTATGCTGCTTGCGTCCAAACAGGGTTTGGCTTTGCCCGCCTCTGGCGACGACCTGTTGCCTATGTTTGCTGCCAGCGGAAGGATGGGTGTCGCAGTTGTGGTATTTTTCTCGATAGGTATTGTGGCTGCTTCTTTCTCAAGTGCCGACTCTGCTCTTACGTCATTAACCACCAGCTATTGTGTTGATATATGTGAGCGTCCCGATGATGAGGTGTTGCGCAAGAGTACTCATGTGGGCATGTCGATTATCTTTGTGGTATTTATACTTCTTTTCCGCATCATCAACTCAACGAGTGTGATAGACGCAATATATATAATGTGTTCTTACACATATGGTCCGCTGCTTGGTCTGTTTGCTTACGGTCTGCTCACAAAACGACAGACGAACGACAAGTTCGTGCCATATATAGCCGTTGCCTCGCCGCTCGTCTGTTATCTTATAGACTTTCTGTCAGTTCGTCTGTGGAATTACCATTTTGGCTATGAGTTGCTCATGCTCAATGGTCTTATCACTTTCTTTGGGCTTTATGTTATATCCTTCTGGCAAAAGCCTTCAGTACGTCACACTTAGATGACATCTCTGTCATAGCCTCCGGGTGCTGTTTATTGAAGAGATACAACTCATTAAGGGCTTTATACTGCCTTGAGCCTGGTATCGGGGTGTAGTATGGTATCCACTTGTCGCGGTTATTGTCGTATTTGAACTCTACGTCAGCCCATGGATCGATAGGTATGTATGCCAGTGCGAAGAGGCTCTGCTCCCTTGTTTGGAGATTGTTGCTCTTGCTGCTTTCCTCAAGCAGTCTGATGACATCATCCTCGTATTTCTTCTCCTGTGGCAGATATTCGTTGCCGCCGTTGCTCTTGAAGTAGTGGGCAAGATACCAACAGTCGCCAAGGTATGATACTTGGTAGTAGAGTGTCGCGAGGCGGTAGGCGGCAAGAGCCTTAAACTCACCTTTAGCAGTGTTGTAATTCTTCTCAGCGTCAATCAGGTCGCGGCAGAAGTCCAGTTTCTGATTGTTGGTGTTACGTCCGAGGTGCGGTCCGTCTGTCGGCTCATCTTCATTCACACCCACTTTCTGCTTGCCGTGCCATCTGGGCAGGTTGTAGCTGCGGTGACTCATATACATGCTTATGTTCATGCCGTCATAATAGGTCCCCGGCACTTTCTCAAGATATGGAATGGCTTGCTGTGGTTTGCCCTCAGCAATGTATTTAGTTCCTATGATATCGTTGAAATAAGTCTCGTCCTTATAAATATGATCCATTACATACTGTTCGAAGGCTGTGGGATGCTTGCCTTTGATGAACTTGAGGTATTCGGCAGTCTCGTCGGCTGTCAGTTGCTCAATCTCATACCATGCCTCACCTGTGAAGTCGGTGTTCCACTCACTGTGTAGTGATGTGTGGCCCTTGGCGCGTGGAGAGCTTAACTTGAAAAACTCCAATGTTGCCTCATCCACCATGCTATGTACGGCGACATACATTTCTTTCTGGCCCGTATTCTTGTAGTGCTCTCCTAATACCTGCCATAGCAGTCTTTCGCGTATATCAGTATAGTGATTATTGTAATAGCTGTCAGGTTCTTTACGTTCCTCGTCACATTTCTGATCCAGCCATTTCATCGCTGTCAGCATGTCGTCTCCGTATTCCTTTCCGTTGTGGGCGGCAGCTGTCGCAAGGATGAGTATCGCCTTGGCATTGTCCTTCATACGCTGAGTGCCATTCATCTGAGTGGCTACAATCAGTTCGCGCTGTGCCAGTGCCGGTTCGCCCATAAGGAAGTGTAATGCTCCTGCTGCTGCTTTCCACATGCATGGGTTGTTGGTCTTGTTGTCTGCAGCCACCTGATTGGCGAATGCTATCATCTGCATCACCTCATCGCGGTATATGGCTTGTGCTCCGATGTGCTCCAGCCATTCCTTATCCTGTGTGTCAATAGACTCTTGTGCGTTGTTGACGAAATCCTGCACAAGATAGACAAGGGTGGGGGAGTTGGGGTTCTGCTCGTAGATGGTTTTGATACCGGCAAAGTTACGCATCTTACGCACACACCATTTAAGACTTATCATATCGCCCTGTTTTGCGTAGATATCACATGCCGTGCGTTTGTCACCCGTATGGAAGAGGGCTCCGGCGTATATGTTTTCCATCTGCTGATGGAAGACGCCGTTTTCTGATTTCGAAGCCTTGGTATTCCAATATGTCACATTATCAGCGTGGTTGCCTAATACCATATTAGCCCTCATGCGCAGAAGCATCCAGTGGTTGCGCAGATCCTTGCCGTTATATGCGTCAGCCATACGCACCATCTTCTGTAGGTCTGCCTTGCGCTGTGCCAGCTCCTGCTTGGTGGGGTAGGTCCACGAGTCTTGCAGCTGGTCACTTATCTCTAAGTATCGTTTCAGCTGTGTCAGGTAGTTTATGGCTTGCTGGTCTTTGCGTTCTTTGGCTGTTTGAATTACCTCGTCAATCGACCAGCGTATGGTAGAATAATGATGACCAGTGTAATCGCTCCAGTATTTGTTCAGCTCGCTGGTGCTTTTCTCTTCCATTACAGAGCGATGGAATATGCTGAACATATACATGTTGTAAGTGTTACCCTCACCAATACACGCTAAGAGCCGTGATGCCGCAAACAGCATCAGCAGGCTAACGACTGTAAATCTTTTCATAGTCAGTATGTTTTAATTGTTTAATATTGTCTTTATTGAGGTCGTATATGATTATCTCGTTGGAGATGCGGTCGTGATTGCTTTCCACAATGTCTTTGGCTTGCATGATGTCGTCTAATGACGGTCGGCGAGTTATTATGCTGTCTCCCTTTAGCGTTGGCAGGTCATCATCACCGTGCATGATACCGATATATCTGCCCCCCCTGAAGAGTACGTCCCATGAGAATATAGGATATGCGCTGTTCAGCGGTAGTTTGTATCCCCTCAGCCGTGGTGCGTATTTTCTTACCACTGCGGGGTCATGTATGGGTTTCTGCTCTTTTATGTCGCTCACGTCGCCGGTGTTGTAAACCATCAGTGTGCCGCCGTCCACGGGCGGTATGGGTTGTGTCAGCTGGTGCAGGCGTATTGTTGTTGTCAGCCGTCTGCCGTCAGCCTTTGCCAATGAATGCAGCTCTTTCAGCATATTGAAATACGTGAGTCGTGTCTTCATTGTCCAGTCACAGTCAATCTGTATCTCCTTTGGCGCTGGTATGTCGTGTGTCTCGCATATTTGTAGTATGCGGCTGTATAGTTTTTGTGGCAGGTCGCTCACGTCACGTGTCATACAGTCGTTGGTGATGAACACCACAGGGACGAAGTCAATGCTGTCGGGCAGTGGAGATAGGAATTTTATTGTCGCATTGGGCATTACCTCATTGTCGGAGTTTACCACCACGTCAAACAGTCTGAGATACATCCTACTGATATTGTGTTCTTTAAGAAACTCCTTCTCCTCTGGGGCGATATTGAATGTCGTGCGCCAGTAATATACCGAGCGCACTACATCCTTGTTTGTCTTCTGTGAGCATCCCGCACACAGAAACATTGCCAATATAACGAATACAACTTTTCTCACGATGCTGTTTTTTATAATACTCCAGAAAACCTGGTATTATGTTTCCTTTTAATACACGTTAGATTTGAAATATTCGTGTTAGTTTAATTTTTTTAAGTGTTAAATAATGATTTTAACATATTGGTGTGTCTTAGAGTCCCCAGGTGTTAAGTGCTACCTTCGACTCTACTTTTTCCTCCTCAGTATCAGGCAGGTTGCAGAAGAAGTCGATGCCTGTGCGTTTCTCAAGCTCGTCAATGGTGATGACGTGTTTTCCAAGGTCGGCTTTCGGTTCTGTGGTGGTGACGTGTTCTGCCCAGAAAGCGAGAGCTTTGTATCCCAAGGTGTTCTTACAGAGTATAGCCATATAGAAGTATCTCGGCACAATCATCTCACCCTTGATACGCATAAGGATCTGGTCGGTGTTGTCGATGGTGCCGCCTTTTACCACATATAGTATGTCACCCTTGCTCTTTGTCACCCAGTTGCGTACCTGGTTTTCCATCTGCACCCAAAGGCCGTCGTAGTTGCTGCCACCATTGAAATTGTAGTATTGTGGCTGCATGTTGGTGAAATAGAATGTCTGTTGGTTTGCCTCATCTGAGAAAGTACGGTCGGCAGAGGCGCAGATATGTCCGCGTGTGAATCCGGAGCCGCTGTAGTATGACTGGGAACTGGAGAATCTGTATTTTGCAGCCAGATCCGGGTCTTCCATAAAGCTATCCGACCTCTTGGCATTTCCTCCAAATCCCTGTTTCATGACAAAGCATGACCAGCGCTGGGATTTCTTGTCGGCGTCCCACTCAACGGAATAGTTTACGGCATCGGTGTCATAAACAGTGGTTGATGTCTTATGTATTATGACTATGCTGTTGCCACCCTTCACTTTTGGAAATTCCAAACGCTGTAGTAACCGGTTGTCGTCTGTGTTGTTGGCATTGACATTACCTTTAATGCCACTGTCATCACCCCCTGTGGGTGTTGTCTTGTCAGTCGGTGTCGTTGGCACTGGTCCGTCGTCGTCTCCTCCGCCGCAAGATACCAGTGTTACTGTTGCAGCCATGGCAGCGAGTAATAGAATGTTTTTAATTATTTTCATTGTCTCAAAAGCATTAAACTTAATAATTATAATTACGTTGCAAACTTACATATAATTTTTTATACTACCAAATAAATAAGAAACAAAAAAGAGCCACACATTAGCGTATATGCAACTACGCTGCTGTGTGGCTCTATTAATATCTTCAAATAAAAGGATTCACACTTACCTGAGTGTGTGTCCGCTTTATTTTGTGAGTTTGCCGTAACGGCTCTTAAAGCGGTCAACACGACCGGCTGTGTCAACGAGAGTCTTCTTACCTGTGTAGAATGGGTGAGAAGTGTTTGAAATCTCGACTTTTACCACCGGGTAGGTCTCGCCTTCAAATTCTACTGTCTCTGTAGTCTTGCATGTAGAACGTGTAAGGAACATATCGCCGTTGGACATATCACGGAATACGACGGGGCGATAGTTTTCTGGATGAATACCTTTTTTCATTTTTTACGTTGTTAATAATTAATATTTTATCTGTTTATTCAATGTTCAATTGACATTTTCCCAATTGGGCTGCAAAGTTACGAAGTTTTTTTTATTTCGCAAAACTTTTGCCCGTTTTTTTTTGTTATCTTCTTCTTCTGGCTGCTGCCTGAGAGGTATTAGGATTGGTACCTACCTCCATCTGGTTGGCAACTTTTGCGTAGCTGGGGTTCGTTATGCCCGGTACACTGAAGTAAGAGGCAAGTTCACCGTAGATAACAATTTCCTGACCTAACAAACCGGGATTGTTCGCAAGGTTAAGTGCAGAACGAATGTTACCTCTTGGCAGCTGTATTGGCATACACTTTGTCGGGTCGGTCTGTCTCTGGCTGTCGGAAATAAGGATATTGGTATTGGCAATGGTGGTTTCGCCTTCTAATGCGAATTTGCAACCGGTGCTGTAAGTCATACCATCCACGTAGCCAACAATATATCCCTTCACCCAAGCCTGTGGGGCGGTGCCAGTTGCGATGGCAGTAGCCACAGATGCCGGATTCTGCTCTGTACCGAGCGGTCCTGTCACCGGTGTTGGATCAGTCTGCCCGCCGTTCTGATTGTTGAGGCTCACGAGGTAACCGTTGTATGTCGGTTCTTTGGTGCTACAATATGTCTCTGGGGTGTTGCCCCTATAATTCACGACTCGTGAGCATACCACCACTTCGTCGCCTTTCTTGAGCTTGTCTCCAGATTCGTATTTCTTATTGCCCAGGTATAGTATGCGGTATACATAGAACTGGTTGGTCTCTGTGCCATCGTCTGATACGTAGAATGTGGCGTTACCAAACTCTGTGCCGTAGTTGTTATTGTCGGTAACGCTCACCACCTTACCTTTGAAGTACACCTCATTGTCTGTCGGCTTGTCTGCAGCGAGTCCTTTAGTGTACTGCAATACAGCATATATGTTATATGGGTCAGCCTGAGTGCCGCTACCACTTGCCACACCCTGTGTGTCTGTGCTTCCGCCGTCAGCCGTAGTGCCGTTGATGGAGTAGATATAGCCGCCTTGGGTTATCTCTGGTGTGTTGCCCCTGAAGTTTACAATCTTACCACATACGACGACCTTGTCGCCTTTCTTTATCTCGTCAGACTTCGTGAACATCTTGTTTCCTAAGCTCAGACAGCGATAGATGGTGAATTTGTTGGAACCTTCCTTGTCGTCGGCTATGGTGAATGTGGCATTTCCGAAATTACTGGTATTTAACTCGCTGATTTCTGTAATGTAACCCTCCACATAGTATTCCTCGGTAGTCTCGGTGGTACCTGTCTCAGCGGCTTTCTGCAGTGCTGCCACCACATTGAATGGGTCGTCTTTCGTACCAGTACCCTTAGCCTCACCCTTTATGTCTGTGTTTCCACCTGCCGTGGTGCCATTGAGGGAATAGATATAGTTGCCCTGAGTCATCTCCGGCGTGTTGCCCTTGAAGTTGACGATCTTACCATATACGATGACTTTGTCGCCAATCTTTATCTCATCAGACTTGGTGAACTTTTTGTTTCCTAAGCCCATTCCCCGATATATGGTAAACTTGTTGGTACCCTCCTTGTTGTCGGCAATAATGTATGTGGCATTACCGAAGTTGCCGGTGTCAATTTCTGAGATAGAAGTGATGTATCCCTCCACATAAAACTCTTCCGATTCTGTGGTACCTGTTTCTTTGGCTTTCTTCAGTGCTGCTGCCACATTGAAAGGTGATGCCTGTGTTCCTTCACCGGTAGCCTCGATATCATCTTCACCACCATTTCCGTTTTCATTGTAGAATGGTGAGTCGTAAGGTTGTGGCACGTCGTCACAACTGGTGAATGTTGTCACTGTGAGTGTCATCATCACCAATGCTAAAATTGAATAATATAGCTTTTTCATGATTATATGATTTTTTTATTTTTTTATAGTGATTATAGTGATAATAGTGATAATAGAGCAATAGTTTTAATAGTTCCTATGGTCTCTATGGATTATTTATTCAGCTTTCTGAATATCATGCGGGTCGCGTATCACTATTTGCCACACCTTATTATATCTTGTGAAGATACCAGTCAGGTTGATCTTGCCGGTTGGAATCTTGTCGTTGGCGAAGTCGGCGTAGGTACTCGTCCTGACAACGATGTTGGATGACTTCAGGCCTGTGATGGCTTGGTCAACGCTTGTGTTGTCGCCTTCCGGTGCCCAAACGTCTGTGCCATTACCTTTCTCCATGGTGATACCCTTGATGATCATCAGTTTGGAGCAGTTCTCTTCCAGATATGTAGCATCTGCCACCTTGCTTTGGTCAAACTCCTGTGGTACCGCCCTTGACGCGTCTGCCTTGCCAAGTATTTTGAAATGGCTGTTCCATAAGAAACGGCTCATACGGCTAACGTACGTCTTACCGTTCTGGTTGGTGTATGGTGTGCCTATTTCTCCCATGTATCCATATCCGCCCACGTAGAGGTCTTTCAGCTCGACGAGTATCTCTTGTCCCACTGGCAAGTAGCCGTTCACACCACCTTGCTCAATGCAGATGATGAATGCTCCCGTCTCGTCTTGCACAGCTATCTGATTGTACAGATTGCCGGAAATGTCGTTACCCGTCACCATCACTTTAAGCTGTGTCGGTGTCTCTATCTTAGCATAGCTTCCAGCGCTTATAACATTAGCAAACTGATTCTTCAGTTGTGCCACGGTAATCACATTCGTCTCCTGTAGGTCATTATTCCCAAATGGAGAGACTCCGTTATCCTCCGGGTCGGCGTAACTGTCGCCAATGCAGGATGTGAGGGTCATACCTATCAGAGTATATATGAATGCTCTTGTAAGAATCTTAATCTTTCTCATAGTAGTAATGATTTAGAACTTGTAGATTACGTTAAACATACCGTTGATACCGTAAACATAGTATTTCTTCGGGTTGAGCGAGAATTTGTATGCTCTCGTGTTACCAGAAGCGGTATAGTCGCTTCGGCTCTGCTCATATCCTCCGGAAACCATTTTCTCATTGTTGAGTATGTTGCTGAGCATAAGGCCGAGATTGAGGCTCTTTCCGCGACGTAAGCGGAGATTCTTGCTGATGGAGCCGTCAAGCATAAAACCACCCTTACCCTTTGCCTGTGCGAGAGCCGACTCAAGAACGTTGCCGTCGTTGTCGTAAACGATGTCACCTGCTGCGGCACGGTTCTTTATGGTGCTCTCGTATCTGTAGTTAGGTGAGTATCCGAGGTAGATACGGTCGTAGTATTTACCTTGTAATGTGAGCCACCATCCTTTGTTACTGTAACTTACCTCAATGCAGCCAAGGGTGAGTGGTGTGCCGGATTCACGCATGTTTTTGTTAAGCACTTTCTCCGGTTTGTGGTCGTTGTTGTCATTAAATGTGCCTGTTGTGGAACTCATATATACCACATCTGCATTATTCAGATACTTAGCGTCACCGATAGTACCTAATAATAGAACTTTCAGGTTGTTGTTAATGCTGTAACGTAAGCCCAACTCTAAGCCGTAGTAAGCCTTGCTGATGTTTGTCATACTAACGTATGAGAAGGAGTTGATATCATCAAAATAGAAATTCTGCCACTCTGTTGCGTCTTGTATCCGGCTATAGTAAGCATTAACGTTAGCTTGGAGCCTGCCGGCTTTAAGCTGATAACTCAAATTGCTGGAGAAAATCTGCTCGTCCCTGAGGTTGGTTACAAAGTCATTATTCATCTCTGGCGACACGAAGGCGGTGTTTGCCTCTGGTGCTCTCCATTCCAGACCGACACCGACGCTGAATACCTGGCCTCCACTGATGTTCATTGTCATGTTTGCCTTACCGCCTCCTTCACCGAAGATTGCTGTGCCGCTCTCGCCGTAAGAGTTCTGTGGGAACATACCGTTTCTCATGTTACCCCTGCGTCCTATGGTGCTTGCTCCTGCCTTGGCAGCAAACATGAAATTGAATAATCCCGTGTTGGTGCTTAGGTTTGTCCAGAAACGGCCTTTGTTGACACGTAGCTCATAGTCGTAACCAAAGGTGTCACCCTCTTTCACCTCACGGTTGGGGCAGTTGAGGTCGTATTGCACCTTGTCATCCGTCTCAGCGTATGTTCCTATGGCATAACTGTTGAGGTTGTGGAATGTTTTTGCTCCGAGCAGGTCTTCAATGGTCTCGTAGTGACGTCCGCGGTTTCTGCCGAGTGTCATACCTAAGTTCCATTTAGAGTTCTTCTTTGTAATGACATTCAGTGTTGAGCTGAAACTCAACATAGAGTTGTCGTTGTGTTTTGCGCGAAGGTAGTACATGGCGTCGGCACCCTCTGGCAGGTTTTTGTTGGCGGCATAGAGCCGGTCCCAGTTAATCTGCCTGTTTGCTTTGCTTGCCGTAAAATAGTCAACGGCAGTCTGCCAGTCCTCAAGGTCTTGCTGTGTCCTGTTAGCCACGTCAGTCTCATCCCATACATCGTAATAGCTGCTTGGCATGTTTTTCCAGTAGTCTGGCTGAGGGTTGTCGCTGTTGTTGTAGTCCAGCTTAGAACTCTTGTACCAGCTCATCTTGCCTTGCAGTGCGGTGGTTAGTTTCATGTAATCATTAATGTTCCAGTCCCATGTTAACATTACCGCGGGTGCGAAGTCGTTAATGATCCTTGAGTTGCGCTTGTGACCGTTCTGATAGCCCCAGTAAGGGTTGTAGTGATAGTCGTTGGCAAGCCAGTAGCTCTCATCGGTGGCAGCTCCCTGTGAAGAGCGCTCCGTGGGATTACCCCATGTCATCAGTGAGAGTGAGTGTCCGCTATCCCATCTCTTCTGTACTCCTAAGTAGTAAGAGAGTGAGTTGTAGAACACACCTTCTGTGTTGCCGTCTTGACCCCAACGGTACATCAGGGTTCCGGCGAAAGCCCATCCGCGGTTGTTGAAACCTGACCCGAAGCCGTATGCGCCTCGTAATATGTAGTTTCTGTTAGACACCGACAAATTCAGTCTGTGTCCCACCGGCATGGCTCCCGGACGGAAATTGTAGTTAACGCTACCAGCAACGCCTTGCATTGCAAATGTACAGTTCTCAAAAGGCAACGCGAAATCAGAGTTCCGCGTCAACTGGTTCAGACCGCCTACGTTAGTGTAGCGGAACTGTCCCGACTCAAAGTCGTTCACCGGTGCACCATTAATAAACACTTCGTTGTATTTTTGGTTGTATGCACGGTAGCGGAAACGCATGGTGGAGAATGTAAATCCAGACTGTGCTGCAAACACGTCTGTGTTTGAACTGATGATGGTAACGTTCTGTGTTGCGTTGTCATCTTCTCCTAACTGCGATTCCGTGAGAGTGAACCCCGAGTCATCGGTTGCAGATGGTTGGCTTAGCGAGTCTGTCTCATATCCCTGCGCAAAGGCAAATAATGGTAAACAGAGTGCTGCCAACACTAATTTCAACTCTTTTTGCATAGTATAGTGTTTAGATTAATAAGTTATAATAGTTTCATAGTTTTGGCAAAATTACAAATAGGAGTTGAAAAAAACAAATTTTTCTTACTTTTTTTGATATTATAAAGTTTTCATTTGATTTTTTTGAAAAATGTTGCTAAAAATGTTGTGGCAATAAAAATTAATATATAACTTTGCGACATGGTATGTAAAAAGGTCTATTCGACTTTCAAATGTGTAACCTTATAGTATATATATGATGAAAAAACGATTATTTCTGACAGTTATTTTTGCTTTGACTATTATGGGAGCCGTGTCTGCCCAAGACAGGCAGAAGAAATTCTCTTGTTACCCTATAGGCTTCTATAATTTAGAGAACCTGTTTGACACATGTCATGATGCGGGAAAGAACGATTATGATTTCCTTCCTGATGGCAGTTACCAATGGACGGCTATGAAGTATAAGAGTAAACTGAAGAATATGTCACGTGTGCTTTCAGAGATGGGTACTGACAAGGTGCCCATGGGATGTGTAGCCATCGGAGTGTCGGAGGTGGAGAATGCCAACTGTCTGAGCGATCTGTGTAATCAGCCGTCACTTAAAGCTCGTGATTTTCAGTTTGTTCATATAGAGGGACCTGACAAGCGTGGTGTGGACTGCGCCCTGCTCTATAATCCAAAACTGTTCACAGTGAGGGATACCAAGCTGGTGCCTTATGTCTATACTCAGCCCCAGGATATAGAGGCGGACCGCCAGACGCGTGGCTTCTTCATTGTGAGCGGCACATTGGCTGACGAGCATGTGACGATTATCGTGTGCCACCTGCCAAGCCGTTTCAGTGGCTCAGAATACCGTGAACAAGGCGGTGAGCAGGTGAGGGTAGTGAAAGACTCGCTCCTTAATGACGATCCAAACTGCAAGATTATGATTATGGGTGATATGAATGACGACCCCACCAACAGGAGTATGGCAGTGGCGTTGCGCGGTAAGGCAAACATTGAGGAGGTTGGTCCCGGCGACATGTACAATCCATGGTACAATGTCTTGGTTAAGGAGAAGCGCGGCACACTGAAGTATCAGGGTGCGTGGAACCTGTTTGACCAGATTCTTCTCTCACCCGCACTTATTAACAAGGTCAACAAGAAAGACTTCTCGTCACTGAAGTATTTCCAGCATCAGGTGTTTGACAAACCATACCTATTCAATACTGAGGGACGTTACAAGGGTGATGTGAAGCGTACCACCGCCGGAGGTGTATGGCTCGACGGCTACTCCGACCACCTGCCAGTTGTAGTTTATCTGCTCAAGGAACAGCAGTAAATATAAATCGTCAAATCGTAAATATAATCATGACAATTATCGGTATTGCCGGTGGAACCGGTTCGGGAAAGACAACAGTAGTAAGAAAGATTGTTGAGCGCCTGCCGCCGCATTATGTTGCCGTGGTGCCGTTAGATTCTTATTATAATGACACCTCTCATATGACGGAGGAGCAGCGTAAGGCAATCAATTTTGACCATCCTGATGCCTTCGACTGGCAACTGCTTGTAAAGCAGATTGATGACCTGCGCAATGGCAAGGCGATAGAGCAACCAATGTATTCTTACATCCTAAGCAACCGTCTGAAGGAAACAGTTCATGTTGAGCCCAAACCAGTGATAATAATAGAGGGAATAATGACGCTGCTTAACAAGAAGCTGCGTGACATTATGGACTTGAAGATCTTTGTGGACACTGACCCCGATGAGCGACTCATTCGTAATATCCAACGTGACATTGTAGAGCGTGGAAGAACCGTCGATATGGTTGTTGACCGGTATTTGGAGGTTCTTAAACCCATGCATGAGCAGTTTATCGAACCCACCAAGCGTTATGCTGATCTGATTATTCCCCAGGGTGGTGAGAATAAGCGTGGTATCAGTATCTTGTGTAAATACATTGAGGGCTTAGTGCCACATGACATTTAAGGTTATGAGGTTGTAAGGTTATAAGGTTGTAAGGTCATAAGGCCACTGTTTTGTTAAGCATTTCCCACCTGACACCTGTGAGCGAAGCGACCTTATAACCTCAGAACCTGACTCAACTGGAGCTTGCGAAAGTTGAGTCTCTTTTTATCTTTGGTAACAGAGGTAGTATTTTGTTACCTTTTTCGATAGTAGGGCAACATTGAGGATTTCGGAAGCCTCGGTGATGTCCTTTATCGTACCATCCTTATATAATATGGATATGTGGTCTTCATTGATGTCATACATGTCTTTCTCTATTCTTGAGAGATGTATGAAATAGTCAGCATCCTCCTCGCTTACCTTATAACGAGCTGCGAAGGTCTTACGTAGTTGGCTGATATACTCATCGTCGGGCTGCTGCTCCATCACCTCAACCTTAAAACTGTTTCTGTTGATAATGTCTGCTGAAAGCGTGGAGAGTATGATATCCGGATGCCCCATCCATACCTTCAGCGATGTCATGATGTCGTTGTCGTCCAGCATACTGTAAAGGTCAAGGTATCGCGGGTCGGAACAGAATGTCTGTTTGTCAATGTCGTTATATAGAAATTCCCTCAGAGCGGGAGTGGCGAACACCTCCTCGCCCTTGCGGGCTAAGTCACGTGCGCGGCGCAGGGCATTGACGAGATTGCGCTCACATGCCACTGCCGTCTTGTGCAGGTACACAGACCAATACATCAGTCGGCGTGAGGTGAGATAGTTTTCTATGGAATATATTCCCTTGCTGCCAACCACAAGGTTGTCATCCGCCACATCGAGCATTTTAATAATACGCGCAGATCCTATATTCCCCTCGTTTACACCAGTGAAGAAACAGTCTCTGCGAAGATAGTCAAGACGGTCCATGTCGAGCTGTGAGCTGATGAGCTGATGCAGGAAGCGTTTGGGATACTCGTCTTTGAAGATTTTTATTGCAAGGTTGAGGGAGCCATTGAATTCATTGTTTATTTTGTTGATCATCATCAGGGAGATATCCTCGTGTGATATGTCGCGTATGATGGTGTGCTCCAATACGTGAGAGAAAGGTCCGTGACCGATGTCGTGCATCAATATGGCTGCTTCTACAGCCTCCGCCTCGCTGTCGAAGATGAAGATGCCTTTCTGGCTCAGTGATGTGATAGCCTCGCTCATCAGATGGAAAGCTCCCAAGGAATGCTGAAAGCGTGTGTGTTGCGCCCCGGGATAGACCATGCTTGCCAGTCCTAACTGACGTATGCGTGTGAGGCGTTGCATCAGCGGATGTTTCACTATGTCTAAAAGCAGCCCCCGAGGTATCCTGATAAATCCAAACACGGGATCGTTAATCTGTTTGAAATAGTTGTCCATTTTTACTATTTACTATTTACTATTTGCGATTTACTATTTGCTATTGATTAGTTTTGCTATTAAGAACCAAAACTAATTAACATAAAACAAAAAACATAAAACTAAGTTTTTTAAAAATAATGTGTTGTGTTACTCCCCTTATTATAAGGAAGAGGCAGAAGGCGAGCCATAGGGCGTGATTGGCAAGGGTTGGGTAGAGCGTCAGGAAGACAGCAAAGAAAACAATGGCTGCTATGGCGCAGGCGATGAGCATACCACGTGTGGCGGTGATACCGATGAAGAGTCCGTCGTAGATGAATGCCGCCATACCGCATACGGGTACGGCTATAGCCCAAGGCAGATAGGGCATGGCTGCCTCCACCACGTCAGCGTGGCTTGTCAGCAGACTAAGGATATGACGACCACCGATGGCGTAGGTGGCGGTGAAAATCACCACAAGTGCTATGCCCCAGATAAAAAGCATGCGTGTCACTTCTCTCAGTCCATCCCCTCCGTCCTGAATGATCGGTTGATATAACTCCCCTCCCTTTTCTGGAACGGGGCAGGGGTGGGGTTCCTCTATCCTTGCGTTATGCTGTGCCATACCGTAGTATTTCCCACCCAAAGCCTCACCGGCAAAGGCAAAACCGTCCATCACGTAAGAGAAGAGCATAAAGAGGGTCATCAGCAGGGTGTTGACAGCTAAGATCATATCCCCCTGACGTGCTCCGGCAGATGTGAAGAACAGGTTTACCGCAACAAGGAATACCGTTCGCAGAAAGATGTCGCTGTTAACGTTAAAGAAACGTCTAAGTCCATTGCGTAGCGTTTTGATGTTTGTGGGACGATAACGCCACAATTGGCGGTAGCCCCCATACCACATCATTACGGCAATGGCGAAACCAGCCCATTGTGCTGTCAGCGTACCGAGAGCCGCACCCTCTATTTTCATTCCCATGGCGAATACGAAGACTGCACTTGCCACGATGTTAATAATATTCTGACTTATTGCCACTATCATTGGGAAACGTGTGTTCTGCATCCCTATGAACCATCCAGACAGTACGTAGACCATAAGTGTGGCAGGCGCACCCCACACGCAGATTTGGAAATATCGCATCACATGAGGCGCCACCTCTGCCGAAGGACTGATAGCCCAGAGGGCGAGGCTTAACAGTGGTAACTGTAGCATGATCATCATAACAGCCACTCCTATGGCTATTACCTGTGCGCGTGTCAGTGTGAGCATCGCTGTTCTCATGTCGCGGGCTCCTAATGCCTGGGCGGTCATCCCGCTGGTGCCCATACGCAGAAAACCAAAGAGCCAGTAGGATACGTTGAAAATCATCGACCCCACAGCAATGGCACCTATATACGCCACATTATCGATGTGACCCATTATAGCCACATCAACCAACCCCAATAATGGAACCGTCAAGTTCGATACTATTGAGGGAATGGCGAGCCGTAGTATCTCGCGGTTGGTGCTTCTCATCAGTTATGCCTTCTTCCTAAGAGCATAGATAATGAGGAGACACGCCGTGAGAAGAGCGAACACCACTATGATGCACAGTGCCACAGGTAATGCTGTGTCTGTAATGCTATGTACCGGCTCTGGCGGTATATCCAATAGTCTTGTAATCATTGTCAACAACAGTTATGCCAGTCTCTTTCGATATGTCAGCGCAAAGGCAAGACACAGAGACAATACCACAAAGACGGCAAAGACAGCCCACCATAGTGTTGACGATCCTCCAGCGGCGGTGTCAGTAGCAGTGGGAAGCATTGATGTCAGTGTGTCTGTCTGTGTGGCAACAGTGTCAATCACCTCTTCTACGGTGTCTGTGGCGTTGGAGACAGAGTCCTCTATGACTTTGACTGGTTCATCGATGATTGGACGTGGCGGTCTGACGTGATGATGATGGTAGTGCCCGTGGATAGGGGCAACGTCTAATAAATTAATCATGTTCATTCTTTGTTTTGTGTTTTATGCTTTATGCTTTATGTTAATTAGTTTTGTTGGTAATTTCGGTATTTCACTTTCAACTTTTATCTTTTATCTTTTAACTCAACTCAACTGTAGCTTGCGAAAGTTGAGTAAGCCAGCTCGATTATCAGCGTGATAAGTATTCCTGTCAGAAAACTTATAGTATTACACAGCACACCGTAAATGGTGGCTGTCCTGACTCTTTTAACAAACATATAATACCATAACGATTCAACAATCATTATTATTATCTCGGCAATTATAATTTCGATAAAATCCCTATAGCCAACAATAGCCCATACATTAAGTGGTATATTGGTTAGAATGTTGATTATCACCTCAGCAATATAGACCTGCCTTCGTTGCTCCTTAAGGAGTAACAATACGCCAGACTCTATTATTATGGTGGCAATTAATGATATCGCTGCTGTGGTGATGATTTCCATTAGATATGATTTAAATTTGCGAGAATAGTGAGAATAGTGTTGAAATCTAACCTAATAATATATATTGCGCTATATAGTAGCCGGGTATTAGTGCGGCTGCGAGCAGACCGAACGACAGACCTTCACGTTTTGGCATCAGACGGTTAGAGAGATACAGTGTTACCGGCATGGTCAGGTTGATGAGGAATATACCGGCAAGACAGAAGACCATGTCGGTGTCCATTAGCAGGTAAGATGCATATACCGCTGACATGACGATGAGCATAGACAGTGCGATACCCCATCGGCGGGCTATCCAACCACCAGCCATCTTCCCAATCATAGCTGTGGCTCCTATGGTAAGTATGATAACAGGATTTTTGTCTATACCGGCAGAGAAGACCTCACCCAATAATGAACGGAAGAAAACGATTCCTATGATAATTCCAACTGCGGTCCATATCAAAGGCTGGGCGAAATGAGGAGTGGGGGCTGTTTCTGATATCGTCTCTTCGCTTTGCGGAGAGACGTCAAGTTTTGCGTATATGAGTGAGATTGCTGCTAATGCGATAATAAGAGAGAATAGCAGAAACCATGACGGAAAGAGAACTCCAACAGACAATCCCAATGCTCCGGTTGACACAAACACTCCTAAAGCCCTGAGGTCATTGCCTGTCTTTACTGCTGTCTCTTTGCCGCCCCAGACATGGAAAAACGAGTTGCCGGTACCCAACAGGGTTGCTACTGTCAGTACCGCCCAGGTGGAAATGTCATCGTCAGCCTCTGCAATGACAGTGGCTCCGGCTATAGGCAGGGCAAGCAATAAAATAGCTGCCAGGAGCAGGCGGTATCTCTTTGTCGTTAGGTCAGCCATCAGTCCTGTAAGCGGTTGTGTTGTGAAAGCCAAGACGTTGTATGTCACGAATATGGCTACGATAAATCCAGTGGGATATGCTGCTGTCATCTGATATAGACAACACACACATAGGCAGTCGACGAGGAAATGCATCACAGCCGCCATGGCAACCATTAAAAATTGTCTCCTTATAGGCATATATGTACCAATAATCTCTTTTTTCTGCACAAAAATACACATTATATTTATAATTTCGCAATAATTATGATTTTTATAGCTATTTTATTAATTTTTTCTTAAAAAGTGCTTGCAATTTAAAAAAAATGTCTAACTTTGCCCGCAGAATTTAATATTAACAAAACAAATTATACTACAATGAAAAAAATCTTTCTTATGATGTGCATGGTTGTTGCCATGTCCGCAAGTGCTCAGAAAACAACGTTTGTTAATGGTGCCGAGATTGGCATGGCTTACGATGCTGCTTTGGCTGCCCTTAAGGCTGAGTTAGGCGAACCTGCCAA
Source organism: Prevotella sp. (assembly GCA_017959365.1). Lineage (GTDB taxonomy): Bacteria > Bacteroidota > Bacteroidia > Bacteroidales > Bacteroidaceae > Prevotella. The sequence goes on along the minus strand of JAGDAU010000093.1, from coordinate 12,786 downwards.
GGCTGCTGCCGGAGAAGTGGAATTTGCAAATAAGACCTACCAAGGCATGAAATTTGAGAAGATTGTGTATTTCTTCAGCAACAACAAACTCAGTGGCGCCCGTTTCTATGCCGCATCACCCTCAAAGGCTGTTGCCGTAAAGAATATGGAAACCCTCGCCAACAAACTGCAGAGCTATAAGGTTGCCCGCGATACAGAGGATGACGGTACCCCATTCTATAAAGGTGGTGAGTCACCGGTTAGTTATGAGCACCTCTTCACTATCTATACTCAGAAGGTGGGCCCGAAATTTATGGCTATCCTTCGCTATGGTCCTTTCGAGATCTAAGTCCTTATAAAAACAACAAGATGGATAATAACGAATTAAGGAAAGAATATTGGCAGCCGGAATTAGAAACGATGCCACGTGAACAGCTACGTGCCTTGCAGGTGAAAAAACTGCAAGACACGTTGCGTATTTGTCTGAACTCACCATTCTATAGTGAGAGGCTTGGCAAACTGGGTATCACTCCAGAGTCGATACAGACGGTGGAGGATATCCGCAAGATTCCATTTACAACAAAGCAGGACCTGCGTGACGCATATCCCTTCGGACTGGTGGGAGGTAATATGGATGACGCCATACGCATCCACTCTTCCAGTGGCACCACAGGACGCCCCACTGTTGTAGCATACTCACGTCATGATATCGATTCGTGGGCTAATATGATTGCCCGCGACATGTATATGGTTGGATGCCGTAAGTCTGATGTTTTCCAGAACTCATCAGGATATGGTATGTTCACCGGAGGACTGGGATTCCAGTACGGCGCCGAGAAACTGGGAGCTACCACAGTGCCGGCCGCTGCGGGTAACAGTAAGCGTCAGCTGCTCTTCATCAAGGATTTCGGTACCACCTGTCTGCATGCCATCCCCAGCTATGCTATCCGTCTGGCTGAGGTGTTCCGTGAGGAAGGTGTTGACCCACGCGACACTAAACTTCGCACACTGTTTATTGGCGCTGAACCACACACTGAGGAGCAGCGCAGACGTATAGAGCGTTTGCTTGGTGTCAAGGCATACAACTCCTTTGGTATGACTGAGATGAATGGTCCGGGCGTGGCATTTGAGTGTAAGTACCAGAATGGTATGCACCTGTGGGAAGATAACTATATCGTTGAGATTGTAGATCCCGACACCCTTGAGCCCGTTCCGGACGGTGAGATGGGTGAGATGGTGCTTACTACACTCGACCGTACCATGATGCCAATACTGCGCTACCGAACACGTGACCTGACACGCATCCTTACCGGCGAATGTCCATGCGGACGCACACATCGTCGCATCGACCGCATCAAGGGACGTACCGATGATATGTTTATCATTAAGGGTGTCAATGTGTTCCCGATGCAGGTTGAGAAGATATTAGTTCAGTATCCGGGATTGGGCAGCAACTATCTTATCACCCTTGAGACCATTGATGATAATGATATCATGAAGGTGGAGGTAGAGCTTGACGAGATGAGCACTGATGTCTATCCGGAACTTCAGAAGATGACCCGCGACATACAGCGTGCCCTGAGAGATGAGATCCTTCTCACTCCTAAGGTGATGCTTGTTAAGAAAGGCTCATTACCGCAGTCAGAGGGTAAGGCTGTCAGGGTGAAAGATCTTAGGGAAGGAAGAAGTTAAAAGGTTATCTGGACTCTCTGGATTTTCTAAGATTTCCAAGGATCACCTAAGACCTCATAGGATCTCCTAAGATTTCCTATGGCCACCTAAGACCTCCTAAGGCCACCAAAGATTTCCCTTGGTACTATAGTTACTGTAATATATGAGACTGATATCTATAATACTATTCATAATGTTGACTCTGCCCTCGTTGGGGCAGAGTCGCATGCGTGACTTCTGGAAGACCATGCCGGATAGTCTGCTGCCGTATCTCAGCCGTGATATAAGGTTTGAGATGAACGACAAGTACGACATTGGGCAGAGGGCGACAGGACCCACCTCGTTTGGTGACAGTGCTGTGATCACTGCACTCAACGACCGTTATATAGATGTCAGTCTCAGCAGTGCCGTACGTATTCAGATGCGCTTGCTGCATTTGGGTAATGGCAAACCGCTTATTTGTGTTGCACGCACATACGGTAATGATCGTGGCGAAACGCGTGTGTCATTCTATGACGCCGGTTGGAATCTAAAGGCGGTTTTCTGTACGGATTCACCTTGTAAGTATATCAAGACAATACCACCATTGACCCACCGTCCTGACAGCATGACAGAGGACCGTTATGCTGAGTTACTCACTTTTATCGACCCTCGCATGGTTATTGCGGAACTTAGTCCCATTGACGACAGTCTGACGATGCGGCTTAGTATGCCGGTAGTCGGAAAGGGGGAGGAAAATGAGATGAAATCGATTTTATTGCAAAGAAAACTTAATTGGACGGGTAAAAGGTTTAACTAATGTTAATTCCGTGGTGTTTTTTGAACACTTATTTTGATAATTCAAATAAACAATATACCTTTGCATCGTGTTTTTCATGGTATTAGATTATTAAGGTTATAAAGATTGGTTGTCGTGAGACAATCAATTTTTTTCAAGGGTACCTTAGCCAAGCGGTTAGGCAACGGTCTGCAAAACCGTCTAGAGCAGTTCGACTCTGCTAGGTACCTCAAAAAATCCAGCGTTCATACGCTGGTTTTTTTGTTCCTAGGTTTCCTAGATGTAGATATCCTATATTTTTTCCTAGATTTACCTAGATATCATAGATGTCCTATGGTCTCTATATTTCTTAGATTCTATTTTGGAAATTCTGGCAGCAGGTGCATATTGCGTTCTATCTGCCAACGGCGTTTCTGTATGTAGCGGCTCGGATGCGCGCTGTCAAATTTCCGGGGGTTGGGCAGGGTGGCGGCTATAAGGGCACATTCCGACCGTGAGAGCCTCTTGGATGGCATGTCGAAATTCTTACGGCTCACAGCCTCAACACCATAAATGCCGTCTCCTGTCTCTATAGAGTTCAGGTACACCTCCATGATACGCTGCTTGCTCCATAGCAGTTCGATAAGCACGGTGAAATAGGTCTCTAAACCCTTTCGCAGCCATGACCGCTGTGGCCATAGGAACACGTTTTTCGCAGTCTGTTGGCTAATGGTGCTCGCTCCGTGTTTGTTCTCATGTGTGCGGTTGTGTTCCATTGCCTTTTCTATGGCATCATAGTCAAAGCCGTGATGCTGCAGAAACCTGGCATCCTCACTACCCATAACCGCCACGGGCATACTTGGCGACATCTCACTCAGTGGCACCCATGTGTGGTGCCACCGGATGCTCTCTCCATTAGCCACCTGCTCGCAGCAGCGTATCACCATCAGCGGTGTCACATATACAGGGAAGAATTTATAGAAGACAACAGCAAGCACCGTACTGACGATGAAGAATATCACCGTCTTCACAATCAGTTTGCGTATGAAACGCAATGTCTTGCGGAGCATTTTTTAGTTGACGAGTTGACTGGTTGACAAGTAAACAAGTTGTTAGTATTTATATATTGACAAGTTGACAAGTTGATAGTATTTACATATAACTTGTCAACTCGTCAACTTTTCAACTTGTTTACTTTAAGAAATTAATCCAGCGTGCCGTTGTTGGCGGCGTCAATCATAGCCTGACTGGCGTAGAGATAAACCTCCACGCGGCGGTTCTTCTCGCTGCGCTCAAGATCCTCTATCTCATCCTGGCTGCCACGACCCTCAACATTCTTGAGCTGTGACTCAGGCACACCATTGAGTGTGAGATAATCCTTCACGGCATCTGCCCTGCGCTGCGACAGTGGGATATTGATTCTGTCACCACCGGAGCGGTCGGTGTAACCTCTCAGGTCCACGTAACAGTCGCCGTTCTCTTTCATCAGGTTTGCTAACTTGTAGAGAGAACTCTTTGACGCGCTACTCAGCTCTGCGCTGTTGGTGTTGAAGAGGATACCAGAACCGAATGTCAGTTTAACGGCAGTAAGCCCGTTGTCATCCTGTACGGTCTCCACCTGAGCGCCCTCTATCTGCTTTGCTTTAGCAGCAACCTTGTCCATGTGATTACCAATAAGTGCGCCTGCTCCGGCACCTACGGCAGTACCTATTGCGGCACCTACGCCGGTGTTTCCAGCTAACTTGCCAATCACAGCACCCAAGACAGCTCCACCACCGGCACCAATCAGCGTACCGGTACCCGCTTTAGTGCTACAACTCATTACAACAGCTATGCCCATGGCAATAGCCCAAAATTTCATTTTCTTCATAATATAAAAAATTATTTTAGGTTTAATGATAATAGTTGAGTAACATATTTTTTGCAAAGTTATTAAAACAATTTTACAATGAATAATTTTTTATGATTTATTAATTTTGTTTTTACATTACTTATTATTAATTTTGCAACGCATAACGAAAACCTGAATATAATGGATTTAGAGCAATATACAAAACAAAAGGAAAGACACGACAAGAAACATAGGAAAAACTTTTCAGCTGCTGTTAAGGCTGGGCATATAAATAATGTATTCCAGATGGACAGCAGGTTGCGTGGCAGACTCTTAAACTCCGCCGCTATAGCGGCTGTAGCAGCTACACTTATTTTTGCCATTAGCTCGCCATACAGCCCTTTCTCACAGGCACATCCCTTATGGTGCTATTACCTCCTTGCCTTAGCTCATCTGTTGAGGGCTTTCGGAGAGGGTGTCCTTATGTGGGCTTTTGTGAAGGGGCTTTCCAGCAAGCGAATGAAACTGGAGGTGTTTCGTCGCCATTCTGAGCAGTTCATGACGTTGGCTGTTGTGGTCCTTGTCTTTGCTCACCTGCTATTGGCTGTTGGACGGATAGTAGCATTACCGGAGGGTTACTATATGTTTACGAGCTATGTCTCTTTGGTAGCGGTCACTATGTGTATCATCATGGCTGGTGATGTATGTGTATTCTACAATAATTCATTGCTCGATGTCGGGCTGTTGCTTTTCCTGGAGATGGTCACCACTCTCACTATACTCCTCCTGATTCCCCGTTATCAGCATTTTTTCCTCTGGAGCTTCAATAAAGTCATTGCCCTCGGAGTAATCTTCGCCCTTTGGCATCACTTAAAAAAGAAATAATTAAACGAATGAGAGACAGTAGAATAAAAATCAGTGTGACAATAATTTGTATTTGATTCTTAATAAAGTAGATGTGATAAGAAGAGAAGTGATATTAATGTTGATTCTGTGCTCGTGGTTGCGTACAGCGGCTCAGGAGTGGCAGAACCAGTATGTGCTGCAGGTGGGAGCAGAACCATCGCGCGCATGGTATATGCCATTCGTCAATACACCGGGTGACAGCCATTTGTCACTTAATGGAGAGTGGCGTTTCCGGTGGACACCAACGCCAGAGGAGCGTATAACCAATTTCTATGCCCCTGACTTTGATGTGACATCATGGCAGACCATCGCTGTGCCAGCCAATTGGGAGGTCAACGGTTATGGTACACCCATATACGTGTCCGCAGGATTCCCTTTCCGTGCTGACCCGCCGAGGGTGATGAGCGAGCCGAAGAAAGACTGGACCACATTCATGGAGCGCAACCCGACAGGACAGTACCGCCGTACCTTCACACTACCACAAGGGTGGGGAAGCGGACAGACATTCCTGCGTTTTGAGGGTGTGATGTCGGCTTTTTATGTGTGGGTAAACGGTCAGCGTGTGGGCTATTCACAAGGGTCTATGGAACCCAGTGAGTTTAATATCACCTCATATCTTCATGCCGGTGATAACGACCTCGCCGTAGAAGTGTATAAATACAGTGACGGCAGCTACCTCGAGGATCAGGACTTCTGGCGTTTCGGAGGTATCCATCGTGATGTAACACTATACCATACACCAGATGTCCGCATCTCCGACTATGCCGTGCGCACAGTACCCAAAGACCCTGCGTCACTTCACCCTGATTATCTCCTGCAGGTGAACCCATCGTTCCGTGTCCATAACGGTGAGACGGGCAAGGGTGCCGTCGTCACTGTCAGGCTTTGGTGTGACGATACTGAGCAGGGCATAACAAAAGAGTGGTGTAAGTCAACGTCAATAGAACCCATCCTTGACCTTAGCCATCGTGCCGCAACGATGAATGAGTGGTATCCGCAGCGTGGTGCGAGGAAGTTTCAGCGTGTGGAGATAGAGATACCCCAGCCGCGCCAATGGACGGCGGAGACTCCAAACCTCTACAACCTTGATATAATCCTCTCCGACTCCCTCGGTAATGTCCTCCAGCAGGCACGACAGAAGATAGGCTTCCGCCATTACAGCATTCATGACGGACAGCTGTGGGTTAACAACCGTCCTGTCCGTCTGCGTGGCGTTAATCGCCATGAGCACGACCCCCTGACGGCGCGTGTGATGACAGAGGCACGTATGCAGCAGGATATAAGCATGATGAAAGAGGCGAATATCAATGCCGTCAGGCTGAGTCATTATCCCAATGTCACCCGTTGGTATGAGTTGTGTGACAGTGCTGGCATATATGTGATGGATGAGGCAGACTGCGAGAGCCACGGACTGAGGGGCACCCTCGCCTCCGATCCTACATGGGCTGCGGCGTATCTTGACCGTGCCGAGCGTATGGCACAACGTGACAAGAATGTCACTTCCGTGCTATTCTGGAGCCTTGGCAATGAGAGCGGTTATGGTGCTGCACATGCCGCTATGGCAGCTTGGCTGCATGAGTTCGACCCCACACGCCCCGTACATTATGAGGGAGCACAGACCCCATACGTCAGTGGAGGAGACGATGAGCGTCACTACAAAGAGACCGACCCTGCCACCGTTGACGTGATAAGCCGGTTCTATCCGCGTGTATGTGAGGAATACCTCAACCCAGGCATCGCTGAGGGATCCGACAAGGAGAGGGCGGAGAACGCCCGTTGGGAACATCTGCTCGACATTGCCTCACGCACCAACGACCAGCGTCCTGTCATGACCAGTGAGTATGCCCACTGCATGGGTAACGCACTTGGCAATTTCAAGGAATACTGGGATGAGATATATTCCAACCCCCGTATGCTTGGCGGTTTTATTTGGGACTGGGTAGATCAGGGCATCCAGACCGATAAAGGCATCGCCTACGGCGGTGACTTCGGCGACAAACCTAACCTCAAGGCGTTCTGCCTCAATGGCGTCGTGATGAGTCATCGTGAGAAGACAGCGAAATATGAGGAGGTGCGCCATGTATATTCTCCGGTGCAGATAGCGCGCCACGGCAGGGATATCTATGTCATCAACCGTAACCATCATATCACCCTCGATGACTATAGCGTGACGGTACAGCATCTCGCTGCCGACGGTGCGCTGTCCAATGCCAAGGCAATCTCTGTACCACATGGCATACAGCCGGGTGACAGCGCCGTAATATGGTGTCCGACGGTTTGTCCGTCGGAAGATGCCGGATGGTATATCTTTACTGTTATGAGAGATGGTAAAGAGGTGGCGACATTCCAACTGCCAATGACTGACACTGCGGCATCATCATTAGCCCGGGTGCCTGGCGCTTTTAGTGCAGGGGCTGCTGCTGTCTCTTCCCTTGAGGCTCTTCAGATAACGCCGCAGTTCTTCCGTGCACCCACAGACAACGACACCGGCTTTGGCAACTGGCTTGCCAAAGACTGGAAAAACCATAACCTTGCCAACCCCGAGGTGGCACAGCTCAATGATACCACCACGGAATACCGATTTGCGCAGGGCTCCATCATCGTGACAACCACTAAAGCGCCACAGCCTGACGGGTCCTCGCTGCTCACCATGCGCTTCACCCCACAGGGTGTGCTGCCGGAGTTGCCACGGTTAGGTCTTGCCATCACACTGCCCGAGGAATACGAGCGGCTGGCGTGGTTTGGCAGGGGACCATGGGAGAACTATCCAGACCGCAAACAGGCAGCCATTATCGGCACATGGAACTCCACCGTGACGGATCAGTACACCCACTACCCGCGACCTCAGGACAGCGGCAACCATGAGGACTGCTCATGGGTGACCCTCTCCACACCCTCCGGCAGGCGTTTTGTGGTTCAGGCTGTTGACAAGCCTTTCAGCTTCTCTGCCCTCCACTATACCACCCACGACATCGCTTCCGCTACCCACGACTATGAGCTGCGCCCCGGTCCATACACTATATTGAGTATCGACTGTGCCGTACTGGGTCTCGGCAACGGCAGTTGTGGACCTGGTGTACTCAAGAAATACTCCATCGATAAAACAAAAGAGCACACACTAATACTCCGAATGATGTATGACTTTAATTGAGGACAGAGGAGTCGTTATTCCGATATTCCGGTATCCCGACATCCCGAAAACTATCTAACATAAAACATAAAACAAAAAACACAAAACATATAACATAAAACACAGAAATGAGGAAGATAGCATTGATATTCACGGTAGTGATGGCATTATACAGCTTCGCACAGGACACCGATACACACCGATATTACCTGTCCGGCCATGGAGCCGATGACATGGTGCAGTGGGACTTTATGTGTACCGACGGGCGTAACAGTGGTAAGTGGACAAAGATTGGCGTCCCCTCCTGTTGGGAGTTGCAGGGCTTCGGCACATATCAGTATGGTATGCGTTTCTATGGTAAACCGACACCCGAAGGCATAGCCGACGAGAAAGGAATGTATAAGTATGAGTTTACGCTGCCCAAGGAATGGGAGGGCAGACAGACCTTCCTCGTCTTCGAGGCTGTGATGACCGATGCCAAGGTAACCATCAACGGCCGTAAGGCAGGCAACGGACTACACCAGGGGGGCTTCTACCGTTTTGAGTATGACGTGTCCGACCGTATCTTCTTCGGCAACAAGAAAAACCGCCTTGAGGTGGAGGTGGCGAAGGAGAGTGCCAACAGTCAGGTGAATATGGCGGAGCGTCGTGCCGACTACTGGAATTTCGGAGGTATCTTCCGTCCTGTGTTCATCGTGAGCAAACCGCCGCGTAACATCAGCCGTGTGGCTATCGACGCCGGTGGCGACGGCAGGTTCCGTGCCGATTGCTATCTCAACCGCTCCTTGCCCGGCACGCGTGTCAAGGCGGAGATTATTGATGACAAAGGAAAAGTGGTGGCATCGCAGACCGCCGACACGCGCGGCAGCGACATCATGCGCCTCGACTTCCCCGTCAGCGGCATACGGCCCTGGACGGCAGAGACACCGAATCTATATACTGCTGCCTTCCACTTGATTGATGAGAGTGGCAAGGTGTTGCATAAGGAGTGTCAGCGCTTCGGTTTCCGTACCATAGAATACCGTGAGAGCGACGGTGTGTATATCAATGGCGAGAAGGTGATCTTCAAGGGGGTTAACCGCCACTCCTTCCGCCCTGAGAGCGGCCGCACACTGTCTAAACGCCTTAACATAGAGGATGTGAGGCTCATCAAGAGCATGAATATGAACGCTGTCAGACTGAGCCATTACCCAGCAGACCCGGAGTTTCTGGATGCCTGCGACTCCCTCGGACTCTATGTGGAGTGTGAGCTGACGGGATGGCACTGGGCTCATGAGACGGCGGTGGGGCAGACGCTTGTCAAGGAGATGGTAACGCGTGATGTCAACCACCCCAGTATAATCTTCTGGAGCAACGGTAATGAGGGAGGCTTCAACTACGAGCTGGAACCGGAGTTCTACCGCTGGGACCCACAGCATCGTGTGGTGCTCTATCCCTGGGCTAACCGCAACGGTTTTGAGACAAAACACTACCGCTCATGGGGTGAGACACAGGACTATATGCGACAGAAGGAGATATTCATGCCCACGGAGTTCCTCCACGGTCTCTATGACGGCGGACATGGCGCCGGACTCTATGACTACTGGCAGATGATGATGGCTAACCCACGCTGCGCCGGTGGCTTCCTTTGGGACCTCGCCGATGAGGGCGTGGTGCGCACTGATCAGGATGGCATTGTCGATTGTATGGGAAACTTCGGTAGCGACGGCATCGTGGGACCGCATTTCGAGAAAGAGGGCTCTTACTATACCATCCGTGAGATATGGTCGCCCGTGCAGGTGGAGATGGATGATGACTGTAAGACATTGACAATACGTAACCACTATGACTTCCGTAACCTTAATACGTGTCGTTTCAACTGCTCATGGCTGCGAATGCCGAAACCAGGTGAAACAGCGGTACAGACCGTGAAGAGCCTCAACGACCAGCGTTATGACATAGAGCCCGACGGTGTGGACATCATCGACCTGCCAGAGGCGCCTGCTCATGACGCTATTAGCATCACAGCCATAGATGCCGACGGCACGGAGATTATGACTTGGTGTCATAAGACAGGCAGACGAGGTATCAATGATACTCCAGGACCGTCATCTTCTGTTGTGGCTACCGAGACAGACAGCATGCTTATGGTCACCGTGGCGGGACGTGTCTATTCCTTCAGTAAGACAACGGGTATGCTATGCTCCGTCAGTGTCAACGGCAGGCAGATATCACTCTCCCGTGGGCCGCGCTTCGTGGCGGCACGCCGTGCCGACCGTTCCCATGACGGTTTCTACAATCATGACGATAAGGACGCCTTCAACCGGAAGACACAGTACCTTGAATACGCAGATCAGGGCACCTTTACCGGTTTCAGTTGGAATAACGATGAGGAGGGTGATGCTAAGTTGCTCACCGCCAGCTATGCACACGGCAGCTTAGACTATGTGAAATGGGCGTTCCAGAAAGACGGCAGCGTGCTGATGACCTGTTTCAGTCGCTTCGGTGGGGTGGTGGACCTCATGGGTATCGCCTTCGACTACCCCGAACAGTTTGTCAAGAGCAAGGAGTGGGTAGGTAAGGGACCTTACCGTGTGTGGCAGAACAGGACCCACGGTCCACAGTATGGCTACTGGCATAACGACTATAACGACCCCATCCCCGGTGAGAGCTTCGAATACCCGGAGTTTAAGGGGTATTTCAGTGACGTTGACTGGATGAGTATAAAGACCACCGAGGGAACTATAACAGTCATTCCCGAGGATGTGAGCTATATCGGTGTCTATCAGCCACGTGACGGTCGCGACCTCCTGCTCTACGACCTCCCGGACACGGGTCTGGCATTACTGGATGTTATACCCGCAGTGCGTAATAAGGTTAACACCACCGACCTCAATGGACCATCGGCGCAGCCACATTGGGAGCATAACACTCTACGCACCCGACGCGCCCTACTACGATTTGACTGACTACGGGTCATCAGATGGAAAATATTTAAACGATGAAGAAGAAACTACTAACAATAATTCTTACACTTTGTGTATGTTCCATTCCGCTTTGGGCTATCGTGAGCGGGCGGTCGTTGACTACTACGCTCAAGGAACTCTGCAAGGAGCTGCAAACGGCCTATCAGCAGCGTACAGAGGCACAGAAACGCTTTAACGACGATTACGAGCGTCAGCATCAGCGAATGATTGACGTCGTAACAGAGTCCAACGAGCTCTCTATACTGCTCTATACACAAGAGCAGGAGATGACGTTTGACCTGGCTTACGCCCTGAAAAAGGTGACGGCCAACTATAATGCCTTCAGTATGAACCGCCGGCCGTATGACAACATCGTCGGCAGCCTGAACTACGAGATTGACCGCAATGCACGACTCATTGAGGCCCTACGCCGACTGCCGCCGATGATGAAGGAGATAGAGATGGAAATCGTACCAGACAGTCTGCTGTATCGCAACGACTCGTTAGACGTTCATATGTCGGACTCCATCTCATCGCTGGAGAAAGAGATTATCAGGATTGCCTACAAGGATTCGGTCTCAGCCCCGTTTGTCCTGGACTCGATAGGTGAGACGTACCGCGACTCCTGCATCTTCTTCGCCTCCGAGATTCTGAAGATGAATGCCAACAACCGTGCCACCGTGATAGCCGACAGCATGCACTATGAGGAGGCCTTCCTGCGATTGAAAGAGACCTACGACTATGCCGAGTCGCGCTATCGCGATCTAGAGCGGTACATCTTTGTTGACGGGCAGACGCCATTCTTGGACATTCTGGCAAATCCCGGCTACTATTGGAATAAAATCGAGGTGGATTTGCGTGGACAGTACAGCATGAAAGAATTGAGTAAAGGTCTTCATGAATCAGATTCTAACGAGCAGGCTTCTTCCGAAGAGGATGATACCACGTTCCTCCAGTACCTTTCCAGTAAGGCGGAGAATACATTGTTGCTGATTGTCTGTATCATTCAGGTGGTCGTGTTAGTATTCTTCTGGCTCCTGACCTACCTGATACTTTGGCTGCTTTACCGCTTCACAAGGCTCAAGCGTTATGTGCCTAAGAGGAAACTGTCTATCATCTCGATACTGATGGGTACCATCATCTACTTCCTGGTGTTTGGTTTCTCCTTATATGGTGATGAATACGTCGATCTGGGTGTCCGTCATGTCAACACCTTCCTCTGGCTGCTCATTGCCATCTCAGGCTCGCTGTTGTTGCGCGTGAAGCCAGAGCAGTTCCGTCAGGGTTTCCTGCTCTATTCAGCTACCTTCCTGTTGATGCTGATAATCATTGGATGCCGCATCACCTTCGTGCCCGACAAGCTGATGGTGTTCCTGTTCCCGCCCATCCTGCTGCTGATTGTCGTTTGGCAGTTATTCTGCTGCATCTGGGTCAACGGCAAGGCTACATCCATCGACAGTACGCTTGGCTGGGTGTCTTTGGCCATTTGTCTCATTGCCTTCATCTTTGCGTTCATTGGCTACACCTTTGTGGCTTTGCTTATTCTGGTGGGGTGGTATTTCCTGTT